>CAOKPU010000018.1 GCA_948470755.1 uncultured Lachnospiraceae bacterium
CAACAGAGTGCGCACAAATCTTTTGTGCAATCTGCCAGACGGGGCCGCCGGATGAACCTTTTGACACCCGTATCCTATGATATAAAAAGTGTGCGTCCTAACGCACACTCGCGCCGGAGCGCGGCTGCGACAGCAGCCATTTTCCTCTTGCGCGCAGTGCGCATCCTCCCGGAGGGTTTTTGTATCATAGGAAATTGCAAAGCAATTTCCTATGATACAAAAAATACTGCCCCCGGCCATAGGCCGAAAGGCAGTATTTACGATACTTTTATAACTTAGCATATAAAACAGCTTATTAATTAAGAGCATCTACCAGTTTCTTAACAGCAGCAAGCGCTTCATCCGGAAGTTTATCATACCCTTCCTTCTTGGAAGCGAAGCCTTCTACTGCATCCACACGGTTCTGCATAGCACTCTTTAATGCAGCTTTGTATTCTGCATCATTCAAGTCAGGTGTAAAGCCTTCCCAATCCATGATTTCGATATCTTCAAAAGGCCCCCACTGTGTGAAGCTTGCTTTTCCTTCTACAATCGTCTCAAGGATTCCCAATGTATCCGCCGGTTTCACCTTCTTGCCCATGAAGTCGCCGGTGTTGATGATGTAGCAGTCTACGTTCTTTTCATCTACCAGTTTTTTGAACTTCTCATAATCGTTTACAAGAGGATATGTCCTGAACGGGTTTGCATAAGGCACGATACGCAGGGCATTCAAGTCTGTCCCTGCCGCAACGCGTTCTGCCGTAGATGTCTTTGTTGCAAGCGTAGCGCCCATAACGGAAGCTAAAGCCGCGCCTTTTAATTTGACTACCGGCGGGATGGTAGGGTCTTTCATGATCCAGAAGATAGCATTGACCGGAGCATCAATCTTATCCACACGGTTCGGGGACCATAATTTTGATTTGATCGCACGCCCGTTGCCGTTCCTGATGTCTTCCGTTACAAGCTGGATCTTCCCTTCGCTGTCCAACGTACAAGAGCAGTTCTGGGCGGAAAGCAGATATTCATTGTCAGCGCAGCCTGTCGGATAATCCGCCGTCTTATCAAAATATGTAGGCTCTAAAGCAACAGATGCGCAAGTATCCGTATTGATAATGAAAGCATCGTCATGAAGGACTTTGATTTCATATTTGCCGCCATGTTTTGCATGTGTTAATGTAGATTTGCCGGAGCCGGACAAACCATATACAGAAGCAACGAATTTCTTTCCGTCCGCAAGCAGATATTCTTTCTGCCCGCCATGGCAGGAAGCATAGCCGTTCCTGTTCGCCAAAGCCCAAGCCATTGTCAAAGTGCCTTTTTTATGTTCGCCGAAATATCTCATACCAAGGATTGCAGCACAGTTTTGGTTGGTATCAAAATAACACAGGGTAAGAGGATCGCTCAGGCAGCTATAATCCACGTCAGGCCTGTTGCCAGGTACCCACTGGGGATCGGAGAAAATATAAATGTCAGGTTCATTCCCATCGCCGATCGCTTTGGAATTCTTATACATCTTCACATATTCATCGGACATATACTGGAAGTTCAGCATCCAGTTATAGAGGATGTTTTCTTCCCCTTCCGGAATAAGCAGATGCGCTTTTGCCATGAATTCAGGATCAAGGCCAATGAAACACTCCGCATGGTACATTGTTTTCCAACGTGTTTCGTAAATTGCATCCATCACTACTTTGTCGAGCTTTACTTCATCTACGCCCGGTTCGCCTTTGATACGGCGCGCCGCTGCATAACGGCCTGTTACAGCGCCGTCATTGAAAAGCAAAACCCTTGCATCCTTTTCAAGCCCAAAAGTTTCGCCGTCTTTAATCTTCATATCCGTTACCACTGTACCCGGAGAATTTTTAGCCAGTTCA
Organism: uncultured Lachnospiraceae bacterium; assembly: GCA_948470755.1. GTDB lineage: Bacteria > Bacillota > Clostridia > Lachnospirales > Lachnospiraceae > Kineothrix. The sequence continues at coordinate 1,854 of CAOKPU010000018.1, forward strand.
TAAGCTTCTTTTAAGGTATTGACTTTTACAACATTATTTCCATAAAAAGCAGCTTCAATAATAGATCTTGTTTTGGAAAAACCAACTTTTCCAGCACCAATTTCGCTAATTGGATAATACGCTTTTGTTGACATGTTACGTCCTCCTTATATTATTGTTAATATTATTCGCCGTATCCTAATCTATAACAAATAGCATACGGTTTCTTAACATTTAGTACATCTATTGTATTATGTCAGAACGTACTTTAAAAGTCAAGATTCTTCTTTCTTTATTTAAAAAAATTTGGACGGATCTACCCTTCTATAGGCGCCGTAGCTTCCCTTAGCCATTCGCACTCTTCATCCGTCAGATATTCCTGCGTTTTTTCGTATACCTGGGCATGATAACGGTTAAGACGTTCTAGGTCGGCCGGCTGCATATAAGCGGTATCGATCGCGTCTTTATCAATCGGTACAAAAGTCAGGGTGTCAAACCCCATAAACTGCCCGTCGCCGTTCTTTTCCTCATTTTTGGCAACAAGGATATTTTCTATGCGGATGCCATGGCTGCCTTCTTTATAAACGCCGGGTTCATTGGATATCACCATTCCTTCCTCAATCACCGCTTCCTTCATGGCAGATGTAAAACGCCAGCGTATATTCTGCGGGCCTTCATGTACATTTAGCATGTATCCGATCCCATGCCCGGTCCCGCATTTATAGTCAATGCCGCGGCTCCAAAGAGGCTGCCTTGCCAGGATGTCCAGATTCCTTCCCGTACAGCCGTATAGGAATTTTGCATCCGTCAACTGCAGCATTCCCGCTACGACCAGTGTGAAATGCATCTTCACCTCTTCCTCTATCCTGCCCAACACGATCGTCCTTGTCACATCCGTCGTGCCTCCCATATACTGTCCGCCGGAATCCACAAGGAGCATCCCTTCGGGAGCAAGGATCTTGCAATTATCCTCCGTCGCTTCATAATGCATCATCGCCGCGCTGTCTTTATAAGCGCTGATGGTTGGGAAAGACAAATCCAGAAAACCTTCCACATCCCGGCGCAGATTATCCAGATATTCCGCCGCAGATAATTCCGTTATCTCCCTTTTGCCTATATTCTTTTTCAGCCAATAAATAAATTTGATCAAGGCGGCGCTGTCTTTCCGGTATACCTCTTCCATTTTTGCCAGTTCCGTTTTATTTTTTATTGCCTTCAGCAATTCCGTCGGATTATCCCCTGACACATATTCCGCCCGTCCCGCAACCGTTTTGAATAATGCATAATTGCTGTTGGCCTCATCAATCAATACCTTTCCTTTGTAATCATATCCCTCAAGGAAATCCATGATCCCGTCATAACTTTTTACTATGATATGATTTTCTTTGGCGTATCGGATAAACTCCTCCGTCACCGCCTGCTCCTGAATAAAGAAATAGGCTTCCTCCTTTGTCAGGAATCCATAAGATAACGCTACCGGATTGCACTCTATATCGTTGCCCCTGATATTCAACAGCCACATCAGATCATCCAATTTGCTTAAAAGCAGATATTCCGCTCCCGCTTCTTTTATTTTTGCCCTTACCTTACTTAGTTTTTCCGCTGCACTTTCCCCGCTTACTTCCTCCGGCAAGACCATAATCTTGTGACAAGGAAGCTCCGGCCGGCCTTCCCATGCCTCCGCTGCCAGATCCTTACCATAATTTATTTTTATGCCTTTGCCTTCCGCCAGCTTTTTTTCCAGCTTCCGTCCTTCCTTACAACTGACTGTCCTTCCGTCAAATCCCAAAACCTGCCCTTCTTCCATTTTCCCATATAAGAAATCCGGGATCTCCGGCACCCCTTCTTCCTGCATCCGGAATAGCTCCACGCCCGTCCCTTCCAGTTCCCGCGCCGCCTGGATAAAATATCTTCCGTCAGTCCAAAGCCCCGCCATATCCTGCCCGACTACCAAAGTCCCGTTTGAACCGGTAAAACCGGTAAAATATTCCCTCGCCTTAAAATAATCATCCACATATTCCGAATTGTGGAAATCGGAAGTCGGTATCATATAAAAATCCATACCATCTCTTTTCATTGCCTCCCTGAGCAGCCCTAATCTTTCCTGTATTGCCGTATTCATTTTTTTCATTTTCAATCTTCTTCCTCTCTCCTTTTTACTATAATTATAGACAGGCATTCTCAAAACTCTTAAATCCGTTACATATTTAACAATGTATTCCCTAAAAAATTCTGTCATCGTTTATTATTGTAATATGTTTTTTCAAAAAAGAAAAGGGATTTTGGAAACGGGACAGCCCGCAGAATTATCAAAAAACATACTATCTCCATTCCGGAGCGTTTACGCGACGGGGCGACGCAAATATCAGATTTGCGTCTGCCATCGGGGCTATTTGTGATGCTCCGGCACAAATAGCCGATTGATAAAATCAGCTATCAAGCTGATTTTTCAATCTACCCCTCCGACGTTCCAAAAAATTTTCATTTTTCCCTACAATTCATGTCATTTTTATGATATTATGGATATATTAATGGTCTTTTAGGGCCATATCCGCCAAGAGCTGAGTTATATCATTGGAAAGGAGGCCAGCTATGGATCACAATATTTATTCCGAAGTCACGCCTGAAATCATACGGCTCGCTAAAATGAGCGAATCAGCAGATATTATCGCAACCGAACTTTTTACAAGATATGATGTGAAAAGAGGCCTGAGGGATTTAAACGGCAAAGGCGTACTCGCCGGACTTACCCGTATTTCCGACGTCCGCGCTAACCGGATCGTAGACGGCGTACAGATACCCATTCACGGCGACTTATTTTACCGGGGCTACAACGTAAAGGATTTGGTCGCCGGCTTTACGAAAGAAAACCGTTTTGGTTTTGAAGAAGCTACATACCTATTGTTATTCGACAAACTGCCCACTAAAAAGGAACTGGATGATTTCCGCAATTTGCTTAGCTTTTACCGGAATCTGCCCACCAGCTTTGTCCGGGATATTATCATGAAAGCGCCCAGTAAGGATATGATGAATACGCTGGCAAGGAGCGTCCTTACCCTTTATTCTTACGACGACCGCGCCGATGACACTTCCCTCCCTAACGTGCTGCGCCAGTGCCTGCAGCTTATCAGCCTGTTTCCGCTTTTGTCAATTTATGGGTATCAGGCATACAGCTATTATCATGACGGGAAGAGTTTATATATCCACTCTCCTCTGCCGGAGCTTTCCGCAGCGGAAAACATCCTGCGCATCCTTCGGCCCGACAGCGCATATACCCCTTTAGAGGCTAAAATACTGGACATCGCCCTCGTGCTGCATATGGAGCATGGCGGCGGCAATAACTCCAGCTTTACCACGCATGTAGTAACGTCTTCCCTTACGGATACTTACTCCGTCATCGCGGCCGCTATCGGCTCCTTAAAAGGGCCAAGACATGGCGGGGCCAATATAAAAGTTGTACAGATGTTTGAGGAAATGAAACAAACGCTGTCCGACTGGACAGATGAAGAAGAGGTGGCTGCCTACCTTGTAAAACTGCTCCATAAAGAAGCCTTTGACCATGCCGGGTTAATTTACGGCGTAGGACACGCCGTTTATTCCAAATCCGACCCGCGTGCCATCATCTTGAAATCTTTTGTGGAAAAGCTGTCCGTAGAAAAAGGCCTGCAAAAAGAATTTGAACTTTATTCCCTAGTCGAACGCCTGGCCCCGGAAGTCATTGCAAATGAACGGCAGATTTATAAAGGGGTAAGCATCAATGTGGATTTCTACTCCGGTTTCGTATACCACATGCTTGGGCTTCCCATGGAATTATATACTCCTATTTTTGCCATGGCCCGTATTTCCGGCTGGAGCGCACACCGGATGGAAGAGTTAGCCAACAACGGTAAGATTATCCGTCCGGCTTATAAGCCGATCGGGACAGACCATCCTTATGCCGATATCTGCTCCCGCACTTAAGACGGACAACCAGAAACTAAAAAAGATGCTGCATTGAGATTTTTAAAGCCTCAACGCAGCATCCTTTTTTTAAGTATACTTTCCTCTTATTCAAGAGGATCGATGAACATTTTTTTTGCCTTGGAAGATGCTATCCCAAAAAAAACCAGAACTGCCAAGTAACATCCTATTCCTATCAGGGAAAGATATTCCGGGCCGTTCCACCTCGTATTCAATATTCCAAGCAATCCGACAACGACGGCAAGTACCCCTAAAATAAGCACTTTGCCAAACATATACCGGATAAAACCCTCCTTATCCCTTATTTTATTCACATCGATATCCTTACTGATAATAACCCCTGTTTTCAATTCCCCGCTCTTCTTCATTATAATCGCGGTATACACAAGATAAACCCCGCTTGCTGCAATTAATAAGTCAAAAATATTTATATTTCCCATTCTTCTTTTGCCCCCATGCCGTTTCCTCAACCTGCTGACTTTTCTCACACTAACCCCCATGATTCCGCTGCGCGGAATCTCAAATCAATGCGGAGAATGCCGCATTTCAGGCATTCTCCTGCGTGAGACTTAGAACTTCTTCGCGAAGCAGCCTCTGCTGCGAGTGATTAGAAGTTCTTCTCACGCTAATCCCAAAAACTTTTCCACCATCTTCTGCATCTCGTCTTTTTCACAGATATTGTCATGGATCACCCGGGCTTCCCTGATTTCTTCTACGGCGGACGGCACTGTTATTTTTGCCAGGCCAGACAGCTCATCCACCAGTTCAAAATCCGTCATCGCATCATACTTTTCATCAATAGCGGCCATTACGCTTCTTGCAAACTTAAAGGGGCTTGCCGTAGAGACAATGACCGCAGGCAGCCCATCCTTCGTCTCCTCCAGGTATTTGCGGTATACACAGTCCGCCACCGCCGTATGGGTATCCAATACATACCCCGCCTCTTTCCACACGGACCGGATGGTGTCTGCAGTCTCTTTTTCCGATGCGTAACCACCGTAAAAATCCTCCAACTGCCCTTTCATACTTTCTGTGATTTCATATCTGCCTTCCCCTGCCAATGCCTTCATAAAACATACATTCTTTTCCGGATCATTCCCGGCAATCCGATAAACCAAGCGTTCTAAATTGCTGGAGATCAGAATATCCATAGACGGCGAACTGGTCAGCACAAACTCCCGGTTCTTATCATATATCCCGGTGCGGAAAAAATCATACAGCACTTTATTTTCATTAGAAGCGCAAATCAGCCGGTGAATTGGCACACCCATATTTTTCGCATAAAAAGCAGCTAAAATATTGCCAAAATTCCCGGTAGGGACGACTACATTTATTTTATCCCCTTCCGCTATCTTTCCCTCTCTCAACAGACGCGTATAAGCATATACGTAATACACGATCTGAGGGACCAGACGGCCGATATTAATAGAATTTGCAGAAGAAAACTGATATCCTTGCCCGTCCATCCTTTTTTCCAGTCCTTTATCGGCAAAAATATTTTTTACCCCTGTCTGGGCATCGTCAAAATTGCCATGAATACCCACCACATATGTATTTTCCCCCTTCTGAGTCACCATCTGCCGCTCCTGCACAGGACTGACCCCGTCCTTGGGATAGAATACAATAATTTTCGTTCCTTTTACTCCGGCAAAACCGGCAAGGGCAGCTTTCCCCGTATCCCCGGAAGTAGCCGTCAATATCACGATCTCCTTTTTTACGTTGTTCTTACGCGCCGCGGCGGTCATCAAATGAGGCAGGATGGACAATGCCATATCCTTAAAAGCAATCGTCGCCCCATGAAACAGCTCCAGAAAATGGACGCCGTCCGCATGGACCAACGGCGCAATCTCCTTTGTATCAAATTTGGAATCATACGCATTGGCAATGCAATTTTTTAATTCCTCTTCCGTAAAATCAGTCAAGTACAACCGCATTACTTCATAAGCCACTTCCCGATAGCCCATGCCGGACAATTCCGTCAGGCTTTTTCCCAATGCCGGTATGCGGTCCGGCACAAACAGCCCTCCATCATCGGGCAGCCCTTTTAAAATAGCCTCCGAAGCTTTCACCTGCATACTGCCGTCCCTTGTACTGCTATATAAAACTTCCATCGTGCTTCCTCTCCTGTTCCTGCCTGTCCGCCCAGCCGGCGCAGACGCTATTCTTCCTGTCCTATTTCCCATAAACCGTATAAAAACCATATGCTCTTATCTTAGGCATCGTTTTGTCCATATGCCCCCTCTGCCTGCAGACGGACATGCGGCTTTTCCGTTAAGTATAGCATAGTTTCCACTCCCACGCAATGTTAAGAGAAAAACTCATGCCCGCCATAAGAAAACAAAAGCGTCAGCCTGTTGTCAAACCATTTCATCCTCTCCGGATCCGCATATTTGCGTGCCGCGAAATAAAGCGCGCCTTCTGTAATATCTTCCCCGTATAAAACCCTTTTTACCGCTTCCTTTGTCTCCTCGCTGACCTTTACCTTCTCCAGGCGGCCGTCCCTTACCGGGGAGAACTGTACGGTCCCGTTCCCTTTCTGAAACACCACTTCTTTTACCGTATCCGGAAACTTACTGCTTTCCACGCGATTCATTACCACCCCGGCCACCAGCATTTTCCCTTTTATATCCTCGCATCCGGCTTCCGCCTCCACGATCCGCAAAAGCACATCATAATCCTCTTGAGATAAGGTATACTTTGCCTTTCTCTCCAGCACGTTATAATCGACAATCCTCTGGCCGGAAGAAGCCTCCGTCAGCATCCCCATAAAACTGGATGCATCAAGGCCCGCCTGTTCCTCCATAAAACGTATCTGGAAGGCCGGGGTAGACGCAATGCGGTTAATCTGCAATTCCTTTACCGTGAACCAGGATACCGCAAAGATCACATTGCACAACAATAACGCGGTTATACTTTTCTTATACTTATACATTTTTCCATCCTCTTCTTATTATTGATGCTTGGACATATTGCCCGGTACCGGTATATGCCTCCCATCCTGTGTCTTGTAAAAACGCACTTCTGTCATAGAAATGTAACACTTCTTTAATATTTTATACAAAGAGCATTGGAATTATTTCTAAAAAATTTCTAAATTTGTATTCTTTTTTCTGAAATGGTATAATCATGATAAAAATGCGGCAAAATATGTATAAAAACAGCACAAAACGACATTGCCGGATGCCATCCTGCGATTCTGCCGTCCGGTTATCCGGACCGCCGCCCTGACCCGCATGCCATAGATAGGAGGGAACTTTGAAGAAAAACCTGCCCGGCGTTTACGCCGCAAAGAAAAAAGACAATTCCATTTACTACCGCTCCTCCATTACGCTCCGGGAAAAGCATATCAGCCTTGGAAGCTATCCCGATGAATGGTCGGCGCATTCCGCCTATACACAAGCCCGTTCCATTGCCGGGACTGACCGGATTTCTTTGGATGACTACTGCCCGGAATCCCCTCTTTCCTTTTCCAAATGGGTCATCCTGATCAATTTCAGGGATAACGGACTCTATTTTTCCATGCCTATCTATTTGAAAAAGAAATATTTCCTCTATTATCTGTCCCCCTCCTATGCTTTAAAATTTGATATTGATGATTTATTTTATTATTCCTCGAAGAAAATCATGCGCAGGGGCGGACATCTGTTCGTTAACGACTATGGGATGCAATGCAATATCTTAAATCGTTATGGGATTAAAAACTACGCTGTATGCGGGAAGGATTACCGCTTTATCAATGACGACCCTACTGATTTCCGTTACGAAAACATTGAAATTTTAAACCGTTTCCACGGCGTCACCTGTATCAACGGCAAAAACCATACCGGCCGCTTCTACAAAGTACGGATCCATGTGAGAAGCTATTATGTGGTGGGCGTCTATGAAGAAGAAACAAAGGCGGCCATTGCTTACAACAAGGCCGTCGACATCCTGAAAAAAAACGGCATAGACCGCAATTTTGCCCTTAATTATATTGAAGGGCTTTCTCCTGCCGCCTATGCCGATATTTATTCCAATCTTCCGATTTCCCCTGGCATCTACCGCCTCACGCCGGAAAACACCTAAGCTTTCTTTATTTTTCCGAATAATCCACAAAACTGATATTCAAATTCACATCCCCGTCCACACCGCTTGCTTTTCCTTCCAACGTATACTGCCACATCTGGAACTTATACGGGTAATCGGGAATGTCTTTCTGCTGGGAAAGCCAGATATCGTAATCCGTCAGTTTTGTCAGATCAATGTGCTTGATCAACCATTCCTTGGTCCCGTAAATCATTGGCTTATATCCGGCCACCTTTGTATTTTCCAGAAACGCCTTTGCCACCGTTGTTTTATCTTCCCTGGACAAAGCATCGATCCTCGCTTTGTCATTTTGTACATATTCCATATCAAAAGCTATCGGATAGGTGATTTTATAATTCGCCAATGTCTGGATGATAAAATTAGACTCTTCCACCGCCTCTTGCTCCGTAATCGCCTGGGAGAAAAAGTAAACTCCTATTTCCAGCCCCGCACCGGTTGCCTTCTTGATATTTTCCTCGAATTTTTCATCCAACATAATCTGCCCGCTGCCATATCCTCTTGAACCCAACCGCAACATGACAAAATCGATTCCCGATTCCTTCAAAGCGCCAAAATCCACATCTCCATTATATTTAGACAAATCCACTCCCAGATAAGAAACGCTCCTTCCGTCATCGTAATACGCCATTTTATCCGCTTTCATCTTAAGATTTGTATAATCATAAGTATTCTGTTCCAAATATGGGTTGATAAGCACCCATTCCTCGCTTCCATCCGCATAAGTAAGCAATGTATGCTTCCCATCCTTTGACGGGTCTGCAGCCGCCTCTTCTTCCGCGACCCTCCTTGCCTCTTCCTCATAACGGGCCGTTTTATTTTCCTCTTTCCCATCAGAGCCTTCTACGGAGGAAGAATTCTCCGTTCCCGCCTCCACTAAGAAATCCGGCTCATTCGGATACATATCCCAAAAATCAAGATCCGACGCCGTCAACTTATTTTCTTTATAGAGGCGCTCCACCTCCTGCATACTCTTTCTCCCCGCAAACCCGGTCACGGGAACGCCGGCTTCTTCCACAACGGCTGCATCTTCCTCCCCGCTGCCGTCCGGCCCCTCCTGCTCATCATAATCCAAAGCCATTACCGCTGTTTTTTCCTGCCGCAGCCGCGCCTTTCTTTCTTCCTCCTGCTTATTTGTATATACCACCACCCCAAGAATAAGAAGAATGGACAGGCTGACGCCCATAGCCATATATCTCATAGACAATCTTGAATTTCTTTCTTCATTCTCACCTGGCAACCGCATATTCATCCTCCATCTGCTATAAATTTCATAAAACCTTTCTTTTAGTATTTACGACAAAAAAAATATCGTTTACTATTATAAAAAAGTGTCTTCGACACTTCATGAAGAACCTTCGGTTCTTCGTCAATTTATGTCCGTCTGACGACGGAATTTCCTATAAGGTAAAAAAGTGTCTTCCAGCGGCCCCATACGGATGCCTGCAGGCTATGGGAACGGCATAGACATTAATATGAATTTAACACGAATTCCAAAAGTCTGCAATGGTTTTTGATTCCATTCCATAAAACAAAGACGAACATTAGAAGGCAAAATTGAAAATTGCAATTTTTCAATCTGCAAGTTTGTGTCTGCGCGGCATCCACAAACTTGCTATATGTACAAAGCCGCGCAGAAATGAGGATGACTATGAAATACCATTTTTCACTATCCAGACTCTTTCTTTCTCTCTTAATCCTCCTGTTTCCTTTGCTTATCTGCGGCTGCGGCCGGCAAAAGGAACCTCTCGCCCGGACCGGATTCTATTTTGACACCGTCATCACCGTCACTCTTTATGATAAGCAGGAAGAATCCCTGCTGGAAGGATGTTTTTCCTTGGCCGAAGTTTATGAAAATACCTTCAGCAAAACGATAAAAGGCAGCGATGTATGGAATATCAACCAAGGGCAGGGAAAACCAGTAACCGTGGGGGAAGATACTTTAACGCTTTTACAAAGCGCCCTTTCTTACGCAAGGCTTTCCGAAGGAAGAATAGACCCCACTATCGGCCCAGTCGCCAGCCTATGGGATTTCTCCTCTCCTTCCGCCCCCTCTCTTCCTTCCGGGAAAGATTTGGAAGAAGCCTTATCCCACGTAGGATACCAGGGCATCATAATTGCAGGGGATACCGTATCCTTTTCAGACCCAAAAGCAAAGATCGACTTAGGTTTTATCGCCAAAGGATACATTGCGGATAAGATGAAAGATTACCTCATTTCCCAAGGAGTAACCAGCGCCACTATCAACCTGGGCGGCAACGTCCTCACCATCGGGTCCCGTCCTGACAAGACCCCCTTTCGGGTCGGAGTCCAAAAACCTTTTGCCTCAACCGGCACCCCCGCCCTGATCTTACCCGTCACCGATATGTCCGTTGTTTCCTCCGGCATTTACGAACGTTATTTTGAACTGGACGGAACCCTTTATCATCATATCCTGGACACAAAAACAGGCTATCCCGTACAGAATAACCTGTTTGAAGTCACCATTATTTCCAAATCCTCCATGGAAGGCGACGCCCTATCCACTACCTGTTTTATCCTGGGACTAGAAGAAGGCATGGCTCTTATTGAATCGCTGGAAAACACCGAAGCCCTCTTCTTCACCTCCGATGGGAAGATCCATGCTTCCAGCGGCCTGAAAAGCCTCGTCCCATGACAATGCCGGTGCAGATATGGCCCCATCCTGTTTTTGATAGATGCTTTTTCAACAAAAGTGCCGGCTGCTACACTGGCTATGCCTCCGCCATCTTTCTTCCTGCCGCTTATGCCTTCACAATCGACTTGCGCGGGCATTTCTCCACACAAGTCCCGCATCCCGTGCATTTTTCATAGTCAATGGACGCATTGAAATCCGCCACTGTGACCGCATCTGACGGACAATTCTTTTTACAGAGCTGGCAGCCGATGCATCCGGCAGTACACGCCTTCATCGTTACCGGCCCCTTATCTTTGGAGCTGCAGGCCACTGCGTACTTGGCGTCATAAGGAATTAGCTCAATCAAATGCTTCGGACATGCCTCCACGCATTTCCCGCAGGCCTTGCACGCTTCCTTATCCACCACCGCCACCCCGTTTACCACGTGGATAGCGTCAAAAGGGCAGGCCGCTGCACAGCTTCCATAGCCAAGGCAGCCGTAATTGCAGGATTTCGGTCCCCCGTTAGGAACAAAAGCCAGCATCCTGCAATCTTCAATCCCATAATAATCATAATCCGCCTTCGTTTTTTCACAATCGCCCTGGCATTTGACAAACGCCACTTTCCTTACCGACTCTCCGGCTTCCACGCCCATTATCCCGGCGATTATCTTTCCCACCGGTTCGCCGCCTACCGGACATGCATTCACCGGCGCTTCCCCTTTTGCGATCGCAGCCGCCAGGCCGGAACAGCCGGGAAAACCGCAGCCTCCGCAGTTATTTCCGGGAAGCGCATTTAACACCGCCTCTTCCCTTTCATCCACTTCCACCTTAAACTTAATAGCAGCAACGCCGAGGAACAGCCCGATAAAAAGCCCAACGCCGCCTACGATTACCGTTGCCGTAATCACACCTGATATCATCCTGCCACCTCCTATAGCAAACCGGAAAATCCGCAGAACGCGATTGCCATTAAGCCTGCCGTAACAAGCACAATGGGCATTCCCTTAAAGGATTCCGGTATATCGTTGTATTCCATCTTTTCACGGATGCCGGCCAGAATGACAATAGCGACGGTAAACCCTACTGCGGTTGCAAAACCGTTTACAATCCCCGTCAGGATACCGTACTTTTTCTGTACATTCGTAAGGGCAATCCCCAATACCGCGCAGTTTGTCGTAATCAGCGGCAAATAAACGCCTAATGCCTGATATAGGGGCGGCATAAACTTCTTTAAAAACATCTCTACGAACTGCACAAGCGCCGCAATGACCAAAATAAAAACAATAGTCTGTAAATAAGTAACATCGAATTTTTCCAATATAAACTTATAAACAACCCCGGATACCGCAGACGCCAAAGTAATAACGAAAATAACCGCTACTCCCATGCCTGCCGCCGTATTCGTTTTCTTAGATACTCCAAGGAAGGGGCAAAGGCCTAAAAACTGGCTTAAAACCACGTTATTTACCAAGGAGGAACTTACCAATATAATAAGCAAATCCTTAATCACTTCTGCTCACTCTCCTTTCCCTCGCCGTAAAATCTATGACTGCAGCCCTTTTCATTACAGTTCATGCAGTCTTCGCTGCAGCCGGACTGGATTTTCGACATATCCTTCCCTTTCTTCTCCCCGCTAATCCGTATTTTATTCTGCACAGCCGTAAGGGCCGCCAGGACGAAGAACGCGCCGGGAGCCATAATGAAAATCGCACATGGCACATAAGAATCCGGCATAATATGCAGCCCGAAGATCTCCCCGGCGCCGAGCAGTTCCCGCACCGCCCCTATACAAGTCAGAGCGAAGGAAAAGCCCAGCCCCATGCCAATCCCGTCAAATAACGAAGGCAGGACCGGATTCTTGGAAGCATAGGACTCCGCACGTCCTAATATAATACAGTTGACCACGATCAAAGGGATATATAAACCTAATGCATCGTACAGCGCCGGGATAAAGCCTTCCAGCAGCAGCTCCACCATCGTCACAAAAGAAGCGATAACAACGATGAAAGCCGGGATCCTCACTTTATCCGGGATGATATTCCGAAGCATGGAGATCATCATATTGCTCAATGCAAGCACCACCATAGTAGTCAGCCCCATGCCCAAACCATTCATAGCCGATGTGGTTACCGCCAAAGTAGGACACATGCCCAGCATTAATACGAACGTAGGATTTTCTTTTATCAGGCCGTTATAGAGCCGTTCCATCGCATTGCCGTTATTCATTGCCGCTTCCTCCTTCCATTAAGACTTCCCGGAAATAATGCAGACCGGCGTTCACTCCATTCGTAACCGCATGAGTAGTAATCGTTGCACCGCTTATCGCGTCAATCTGGTTATCCCCTGCCGCACCGGTTTTTACATATTCAAAGCTTTCCGCATTCTTATTGGCAAACTGAGGCTTCAGCACTTCTTCCGCCCGCATACCAAGCCCTGCGGTTTCCGATATGGACAAAAGCGAAATCCCGTTTAATGTACCGTCGATCCTAACTCCCATCATAAATTCAATATCGCCCCCATATCCTTCATGATCGTTAACCGTAATCACATAGCCCAGTGTAGCGCCGTTCCCGTCCTTTGCAGCCATCACTTCCCCGATATCCACTGCCTCAAACCCCAGTTCCGCCCATCCGTCCGGCGTCGTGCGGGTTCCGCCGTCTTCACCTTCTGCCGCGGTTCCCACCGCTTCAAAGGAAGCCGCATCCTGAAATACTTCCGTACAAGCCTGCTGTTTTGCTTTTTCTTTCTGAACCGCAATCGGCTCTTTCGTCACCTGATATACCGCCCCCAAAATCAGGCCGGCAATCAAAGTAATGGCAAACAAAATAAAAGCATCCCTCACCATGCTGTTTTCTTTTCCGCTGTTCATGCGCGCTTCCCCCCTTTCATGCCAAATGCCGTTGGAAGGGTTATCTTCTCAATCAAAGGCACTAAAAGGTTTCCAATAATGATCGCATAAGAAACCCCTTCCGAAGAAGGCCCGAAAATACGGAAAATGCCCGTCAGCACTCCCAGCAATACTCCGTATAAATACTGCCCGTTTTTCGTAACCGGCCTTGTCACATAATCCGTCGCCATGAAAAACGCGCCAAGCATCAGCCCGCCGCCTGCAAGCTGGGCGCTGATATAAGCCGGGTCAAAACCATGCCCTCCGAACAGGCCGGCAAACAATGCAAAACTAAGAATATAACAGCCCGGGATGCGCAAATCAATCACTCCCAAAAGGATAAGAAAGCACGCCCCCAGTATAATAGCGATCATGGAAGTCTCCCCGATGGTTCCCGAAGTCCTGCCCACCACCATGGACAAAATATCCACGGATTCACCGCTTTTGATCGCGGCAAGAGGAGTCGCCCCCGTATATGTATCGCATTCAAAATTCGTCATAATAGATGTAAAAGAAATCAATAAAAAACATCTGGCCGCCAAAGCCGGGTTCATAAAGTTCTGTCCCAGCCCGCCAAAGAGCATTTTCACCACGAGAATGGCAAAAACGCCGCCAATTACGCCGATCCACCAAGGAGCGGTAGAAGGCAGGTTCAATGCCAGCAAAAGCCCGGTCACAACCGCAGAATAATCTCCTACCGTCACTTTTTTGTTCATCAATTTTTCATAGGCGAATTCTGTCAAAACAGTACTCGCCACAGTCACCGCTATCAGTATAAGCGCATCTACCCCAAAATTATAGATGCCAAAGCCCGCTGCCGGGAGAAGCGCGATCACTACCATCAACATAATGCTGCTCGTAGTTACCTTGCTTCTTACATGGGGATTGGATGACACTTTCATCAAATCGCTCACTTTTCGTACCTCCTATTTTTTCTGTCCATTGCCGGCCGCCTTCCGGTCAGGCTTCTGCCTTCTTTCCATCGTTTTTCGGCGCGGGTTTTTTATTCCGCTTTGCAAGCTGCATTTTACGCATGGATTTGATCGTCTGGGTCAGCGGCCGCTTCGCCGGACAGACAAAACTGCAGCATCCGCATTCGCAGCATTCCATGCCATTGTGAGAAAGAAAGGCCTCTTCATCGTAATGCTCCGCAAAATCCGCCAATTTCCTTGGCACTACCCTTCCCGGACAGACCTCCACACATTTCCCGCAGTTGATGCAGGCGCTTGGCTCCATCTTGGAAACATCGTCCTGTGTCAGGCATAAAAGGGCTGAAGCCGTCTTCGTGGTAGGTACATCCAAATCAAAAATGCCAAAGCCCATCATCGGCCCGCCCGAAATAATCTTCACCGGCTCTTCTTTAAAACCTCCCGCCTCTTCTACCAATTCATGATAATTGGTTCCGATCCGCACGATAAAATTACGTGGATCGGCAATTGCGTCCCCCGTTACCGTCACGATACGATGCATCAACGGTTTGCCAAGCATTACCGCATGATAGATTGCCACAACCGTATCCACGTTATCCACAACGCATCCTGCATCTGCCGGAAGCATACTGGAATTAATGCTTCTTCCCGTAGCCGCATAAATCAACTGTCGTTCCGCGCCTTGCGGGTATTTCGTTTTCAATGCTTTTACGCTTATTTTCGGTTCGTCTTTCGTCAGTTTTTTCAAAAGTTCAATACAATCCGGTTTATTATCCTCCACTGCAAGAATCCCTCTCGCATTATCGAAAAGACGAAGCATGATCTTCAACCCTCCAATAAGTTTTTCCGGTTCCTCCAGCATCCTGCGGTAATCTGAAGTCAAATAAGGTTCACACTCCGCGCAGTTGGCGATGACATAATCTATTTTTTCCGGTGCTTTCGGCG
This sequence comes from uncultured Lachnospiraceae bacterium, assembly GCA_948470755.1. GTDB lineage: Bacteria > Bacillota > Clostridia > Lachnospirales > Lachnospiraceae > Kineothrix. Next base: position 17,274 of record CAOKPU010000018.1, read on the forward strand.
AAAGCTTGATAAAAGTCGGGAAACCGGCGCCGCCCATGCCAACGACCCCCGCTTCCTTTACTCTTCCGATAATCTCTTCCTTGGATAACTGCTCTGCCGATTCCACCGGCGAATATTCCACCTCTTCATATTCCCCATCGTTCTCAATCACGATGCTCATTACATTATCCCCTGTCACAACCCGCCTTGGTTCGATCGCCTTTACGGTTCCCGATACGGTAGCATAAATCGGGGCCGATACAAAACCGGAAGCCTCCGCAATCTTCTGTCCGGTCAGCACCCGATCGCCTTTTGCCACTATCGGCGTTGCCGGGGCGCCAATATGCTGGGATAAAGGATATACCAGATCCCCTTTGGGCAGCACTGCCTTTATCGGCTTATCCTTCGACAGCTCTTTTCCGTCATAAGGATGGATGCCGCCCACGAATGTTAACTTAGCCATTTGTCACCCTTCTTTCTCTCAGAATTCAAACGTCACCGAGCAGCCTTCTTACGTCCTGCTCCCGTCCCCATGTTGCTGAACGCGACGACTTTTAATATCAATATACTATTTTTCTACAAAAAATACTACTGAATTTTAAAAAAACATGCTAAAATAAACTAAAATAAACTAAGAAATATTTTACCAGAAAGGAAATGATACATCATGAGAACACTACGGCAAACGATACATTTTCCCGATATGAACTATCCTTTGGAGAAAATTGCGCCTTTCAATAAAATCCTTTTCCTTGATATAGAAACCACAGGCTTTACCGCAAAGAGTTCTTCCCTTTATATGATCGGCGCCGCTTATTACGAAGAGGGAAAATGGTACCTCAAGCAGTGGTTTGCGAACGGATACGGAGAAGAAGCGGAAATCCTTTCGGCTTTCTTCAACTTTGCAAGAAGCTATACCCATCTCATCCACTTTAACGGCAATAACTTCGATCTTCCATATCTGCTCCAAAAATGCAGGCAATACGATTTGCCCTATCATTTTAACGGATTTGAAGGGATTGACATTTATCGCAGGATTGCGCCTTACAAGGCTTTCCTGCGCCTTCCAAACTGCAAACAGAAAACGTTGGAACAGTTCCTCGGCATTGAACGGGAAGATACCTACAGCGGCGGCGAACTCATCAGCGTATACCACACATACGTCAAAACCCCTACTGATTACGGCTTTCAGGCACTCGCCCTCCATAATGCGGACGATATGAAAGGTATGCTGCAGATCCTTCCGTTGCTTTCCTATTATGACCTGTTCAATGAGCTGCCACGGCCAAAAAAAGTACAGGCTAATTATTACCACGATCTTAGCGGGGAACGGCACCAGGAACTGCTTATGAAGCTGACCCTCCCCTCCCCTTTGCCCCGATCCCTTTCCGGCGCAGCAGAAGGCTGTTATTTTAAAGGGGAAGGTCCGGAAGCAAGCCTCCGCGTCCCCCTCTACGAAGAGGAAATGAAATATTTTTATTCTAACTATAAAAACTACTATTATCTTCCGGAAGAAGATACAGCCATCCACAAATCGGTTGCCTCTTATGTAGATAAGGACCACCGCACCCAGGCTACCGCCAAAAACTGTTATACACGTAAATTGTCCACCTACCTTCCTCAGTGGGACATCCTCTTCCAGCCATTTTTCAAAAGAAGCTATGAAGATAGGGATCTTTTCTTTGAACTGACCGAAGAAATGAAAAAGGAACGCCGGCTCTTTTCAGAATATGCCGGGCATGTAATCAATATGATTGCCAGTTCCTATGCAAAACCGTAAAGTCCCGTGCAACAGAGTGCGCACAAATCTTTTGTGCCATCTGCCAGACGGGGCCGCCGGATGGGCCCTTTGACACCCGAATCCTATAAGATAAAAAAACAAGTTTCCCATCCGGGAAACTTGTTTTTTTATTGTCCTTTTCATATAAATATCCAAAAATCCTACCTATCAAGGCTTTTCATAAAAGAAAGAATTTTTTCTTTCATAACCGATTTCTTTATAATTGATAATCTGTTCCGTGCTGCCGATAAATAGCAGTCCCTTACGCGCAAGAGACTTTTGGAATTTCACAAACACTTCATCTTTTGCCTCTTCCGTAAAATAAATCAATACATTGCGGCAGACGATCATATGCCATCCATCGCGGTAAGCATCCTTCAGCAGATTATGCTGGCTGAATTCCACCCGTTTTTTAACGCTATCCGATATCTGATAGGATAACCCCACCTTAGTAAAATATTTTTTCTTTAAATCTTCCGGTACGTTAGCCACACTCTTCGCAGTGTACAATCCAACTTTTGCCTTGGCAATTACCTGTTTATCCAAATCCGTAGCATATATCTTGACTTGCTCTATTGGAATATGTTTTGACAATGCCATAACAAGAGAATATGGTTCATCCCCTGTGGAACAGGCCGCACTCCATATCTTTAGATTTTTGCCAAATTTGGAAATCAATTCCGGTATAATCTGCGTATCCAACACTTTCCATTGATCCGCATTACGGTAGAACTCGGATACATTTATCGTAAGATAATTGATAAACTCTTCAAACTTTGCCGTATTCGTCTTAATGAAAGTCATATACTTGTCATAACCGGTTACTCCATTCTTTGCAATCAGCGTATCAATACGGCGCTTCATCTGTTTTTCCTTATAGGCGTTCAAATCAATCTTCGTAAGATCATATACCGCTTTTTTAAACCATTCGTAATCATAAGCCATGGCAAATACCTACCGTCATATTAATATTTTTAAACATGATTTTATTCTTCTTCAGCGCCATCCTGTCCGTTCGCGATTGCAGCATCAATGTCTACAGATACCACATCTGCATCTTCCTGCGTTTCTTCTGCCTTAGGTTCGGATGCAAGCATCGCTTTCACGCTCAGGCTGATCTTCTTATCTTCATTATTAAAGTCAACTACCTTCGCCGTGATTTCTTCACCTACTTTCAACACATCTGCAGGTTTTTCAATATGTTCTTTGGAAATCTGGGAAACATGGAGCAAAGCATCCACTCCCGGCTCTAACTCAATAAATGCACCAAAGTCCGTCATTCTTGCCACTTTGCCCTTTACAATGTTGCCCGCGGCATATTTTTCCGCAGCATCCTTCCACGGGTTCGCATCCGCGAATTTAAGGCTTAACGCAATCTTATTTCCTGTAATCTCTTTGATCAGGACTTTTACTTTTTCACCCACTTTGAACACTTTCTTCGGGTTCTCTACCCTGCCCCATGACATTTCGGAAATATGCAGAAGGCCGTCTGCACCGCCCAAATCGATGAACGCTCCAAAATCCGTCACATTCTTGACTGTCCCTTCCACCACGTCCCCTTCTTTGATGGATTCAAACAGCTTTCTCTGCAGTTCCGCTTTCTCCGCTACGATCAACTGCTTACGGTCGCCAATATATCTTCTTCTCTTAGGATTATATTCACTAATGACGAATTGGATCTCCTGTCCTGCATATTTGGACAGATCCCTTTCATAGACATCCGATACAAGGCTTGCCGGAATGAAAATCCTTACTTCCTCCACTACAACGCTCAAACCGCCGTCCAAGACCTGAGCCACCTTAGCGGTCAGCACCTCTTTACTGTTAAACGCTTCTTCAATCCTCTTATTCCCCCTGTCAGCCGCCAGCCGTTTATAAGTAAGAAGGACTTGTCCTTCCCCGTCATTCACTTTCAATACCTTCACTTCCATCGTATCGCCTACTTTAGCGACCGTTGTTAAATCTACATTTGGTTCGTTTGTGTATTCGCTTCTTGTCAGTATACCGTCCGACTTGTAGCCGATGTTGAGAATGATCTCTTCAGGCTTTACGTCAATAACTGTGCCTTCCACTACCTCTCCCGCATGTATAGTCTTTAATGATTCTTCTAACATTTGTTCAAAAGTTAATTCTGACATAATTTTGAACCTCCTCAATAATATTATTTGGGGTAGACGCCCCGGCAGTAATACCGACCGGTGAAGCCGTTTTAGGTAGTTCTAAACGCAAGTCATCCAGTGTCTGTATAAAATAAGTATTCTCACATTCTTCTCTACAAATCTCGTACAGCTTCCTTGTATTAGAACTGTGAGTACCCCCTATTACTATCATGTTTTCAACCTGAGACGCAATCTGCCTCGCCTCAGTCTGCCGTTCTTCCGTTGCGCTACATATAGTGTTCACAACACTAACATTGTAACCTTTTTTCAAAAAAATTTCAACTAGTTCTTTAAATTTGTTGTAGTTAAATGTCGTTTGGGAAACAATGCATATTTCTTCCCCTTTTAAAGCGATGTTTTTTTCCTCATTCAAAAAGGATTCCGCCTGCTCTTTCGATTCCAGGACTGTGGTTTCCGTTACTGACCAGCCCCTGATCCCCTCCACTTCCGGGTGTCCGGGATTACCAATAATCACGATCCGTTTCCCCTGCCTGCTTTCCTTCTCTACAATATCATGAATCCTTTTCACAAAAGGGCAGGTAGCATCCACGCATTCCAATCCTTTGCGCTCCAACAGATCGTACACCTCTTTTGCCACGCCGTGGGAACGTATCACAACCGTCCCTCTTTCCAGCCTCTCAAGCCCATCTATCCCCTCAACCACAGTAGCTCCCCTCTCCTCCAGGTCTTTGACCACTGCTTCATTATGGATAATCGGGCCGAAAGTATAAATTTTCTTTCCATTTTCCAATTGCTCATAAACCTTTTCCACAGCCCTTTTTACCCCAAAACAGAATCCGGCGCTCTTTGCCCTTATCACTTTCATCCTTATGATACTCCTTTTTCTCTCCCGGACTATTATATAACCGGTTCACACGCCCGGTTTTCTGCAAAGCCCAATGATCGCCTCTGCCACTTCATCGATCGTCATATCCGATGAATCCACAAGCACGGCATCTTCTGCTTTGCGAAGCGGGGAAACCTCCCGGCTCATATCCCGTTTATCCCGCTCAATAATATCTTTTTCTATCTGCGCAAAGTCGCATTCCACGCCTTTTGCCGTCAGTTCGTCATATCTTCTTTTCGCCCGGGTTGCACTGCCCGCGGTCAAATAAACCTTCACATCCGCATCCGGCAATACGCAAGTGCCGATATCCCTGCCATCCATCACCACATCCGATTCCTTAGCCAAAAGCTGTTGGAGTTCCACCAGTTTCCTGCGGACATCAGGGTTGGCGCTGCTTTCACAAGCCATATTGCTTACTTCTTCCGTCCTTATAAGTCCATTTACGTTTTCACCGTTTAAAAGAACTACTTGCTCTCCATCCACATAACGGATCGTAATATCCGCTTCCTTACATATCCCGCTTATTTTATCCTTCTCCTCCGGCCGGATCCCGTTACGGATAAAGTATAGCGCCATAGCGCGGTACATCGCACCTGTATCCACATAAATAAATTGCATTTTTTTTGCAATTTTTCTTGCTATCGTGCTTTTCCCCGCCCCTGCCGGGCCGTCAATCGCTATATTATAACTCATTTAAATCACCATTCTCCTTTCCTGCGGCACAAATCCCTGCCTGATATCCGGTAGACCATGCGATCTGCAGGTTAAAACCGCCGGTCAATGCATCGGTGTCCAGGATTTCACCTGCAAAATAAAGCCCCTTTATCAATTTGGACTCCATCGTAGAAGGATTGACCTCCTTTACGCAAATGCCTCCCTGAGTAATGACTGCTTCCGCATAATCCCTGGTCCCTGTTACCGTCATTTCCATATTCTTTATGATATAAGCAAAATGCAACCGTTCCTCTTTTGTAATTTCATGGATTTTCTTCTCCCCGTCTATGCCGGATAATTCCACCATTACAGGAATCAGCTTGGATGGGAAAAGGCCGCCTAAAGAATTTTTGAATTGTTTATTTTTATTTGCTTCAAAATCCCTTAAAAGCCTCCTATCCAATTGTTCCGGCGTAAGCGCCGGTTTCAAATCCAGCCGCAGCGCCGCTTTTCCCCTTTTGCATTTCTTCCTGTAATAACTGCTCGCACTTAATATCAACGGCCCGCTCACGCCAAAATGAGTAAAAAGCATTTCCCCGAATCCTTCATAAAAAGGCTTCTTATCTTTGGCTGCAAGAAATACTTTCACGTTTTTCAAGGAAAGCCCTTGCAAGGATCTGCACCATTTTTCCTGAATGTTAAACGGCACAAGCGAAGGGAAAGTTTCTTTTATTGTATGCCCCTTTTCGGCAGCCATACGGTAGCCATCCCCGTCCGAACCGGTAGAAGGATAAGCCAGCCCTCCTGTTGCCATAATAACAGCGTCCCCCTCCTCTTTTTTCCCGCCTTTCAGCCCTACTCCCGTTATCCTCCCTTCCCGGATTGTCAGGCTTTCCACTTCCGTATGCAGCCTTATATCCACTTTCCTTTTCCGCATCTGCCGTTCCAATGCAGCAATGACATCCGAAGAATGATCGGAAACCGGAAATACCCTGCCTCCTCTTTCCGTTTTCACCGGGCATCCTGCTTTTTCAAACCAGTTCATCACTGCCTGATTGTCAAATCCATAAAAAGCGCTATATAAAAACTTCGGATTTGTCACCACATTCCGAAATATTTCTTCCATATCACAGGCATTGGTCAGATTGCACCTTCCCTTACCTGTAATAAATAATTTCTTCCCAAGTTTTTCATTCTTTTCATACAGCGTTACCTTTATTCCCTTTTCTGCGGCAGCCGCAGCAGCCATCATTCCCGCCGCCCCGCCGCCAATGACGATTATTTTTTTCATCCTCCGCTTCCTCTCTCACTTTTTTCCTTCATCAGAGGATAATCCAGCATCGGCTCCTCGTCAATAAAGTTAATCTCATCATTCAGGTAAACCTGATAATTATTCCATACCTGCTCCAGTTCTTCCAGATTGTGTTTGACATCTTCCGGCCTCTTTAGGCACAGCGCCACCACCAGCGCATTGATCAGGCTCAAAGGCGCTACCAGGGAATCCACAATAGATACCATATCGCTCCTGGCAAAAAGATTGCAGGAAGAATAAAGATTCATGGGAGAATGTACGCTGTCCGTAATGGCAACTACTTTTGCATTCCTATCATTAGCAAATTCCATCGCCTTCAATGTCCGCATGGAATACCTTGGAAAACTGATCCCAATGATAGCATCTTTTTCCCCAATCCGTATCATCTGCTCAAACATCTCGCTGGTGCTTGTCGTCCTTAACAATACGACATTGCCCCTTATCATATTCAAATAAAAACAGAGAAAGTCAGCCAAAGGCTCGCAACTCCTGATGCCCACGATATACAAGGTACTGGCTTCCAAAATAATATCCACCGCCGTCTCAAAGGAAACCCCGTCCAAATGATCCATAGTATGCTGCAATTTTTCAATATCCGCTTTCAACACCGAAGTCAATATTTCCGACTGCGTGCTTTTACCGTATTTTACCCCAATCTTCTGGACCGAATTCAATTTATCCTTAACCCATTCTTCCAAGGCTTTCTGAAAATCAGGATAACCGTCATATCCAAGGCCTGCGGCAAATCTTACTACAGTAGATTCGCTTGACCCAACGGTCTCCCCCAGCTTTGCCGCCGTCATAAACACTGCCTGTTCATAATGATTCGTAATATAAGCGGCAATCGCCTTATGGCTTTTGCTCATCTTGGGATATTTTTCATTTATTTTGGAAATGACATCCCCTTCTGCCCTGCTCTTTCTTTCCATCTCCATCCTATGTATATCCTTCACTCTCTTTCAAACATGCCGCCCATAGCAGCGCCAATCCGTCTCCCTTTGCACATTTTCTTACCAGTATATATGTTTTTTCAATAAATGGCAATGTTTTTTCAAAAGGCATATCCGGCGGCCCCGCCTGGTGGATATGCCTTTTGATACCCGGATCCTATAATGCGAAAAAGAGGATTGCCAAAGCAATCCTCTTTTTTATCCGCTTTTATACAGGGTAAGCCCCATTCTTCGTATCCGCCTGAGTCATATCCACTTTTTCCTGCTGCGCCTGACGGTATTTAAAGAAATCAGTAGCAACCTGGGGGAACAATGCATAGGAGAGTACGTCTTCATCCTGCTGCTTCCATTCCTTCATCTCTGCTTCCAGTTTGTCAAGCTCATTTTCAATCAGATCCGCAGGACGGCAGGTAATCCTTTCTTCGCCCGGGATAACTTTGTCGATGATCTCCTGATTCATCGGTTTGATGGTCTGGCCGTATTCACCGCGCAGGACAGCTTTTGTTTCCTTCGTCGCCATTTTGTAGCGTTCGCCCAGAAGTACATTGAACACCGCCTGGGTGCCTACGATCTGGGAAGAAGGGGTAACAAGCGGCGGCTCGCCCAGATCCTTACGCACTGCCGGGATTTCCCTAAGCACATCGTAATATCTGTCTTCCGCGTTCTGCTCTTTCAACTGGCTTACCATGTTGGAAAGCATACCGCCCGGCACCTGATATAGCAATGTCTTAATATCGACGCCCATAACCTTCGGGTTCATCAACCCGCTTGCAAGGCACTCATCCCTGTAAGGCCTGAAATAATCCGCAATTTCAGCCAAAAGGCTCTGATCATAGCCCGTATCATAAGGAGTCCCTTTGAAGGTTTCTACCATAACTTCCGTCGCCGGCTGGGAAGTCCCAAGCGCGAAAGGAGAAATTGCACAATCGATCACGTCCACGCCTGCTTCCACTGCTTTTAAATAAGTCATGCTGGCTACGCCGGAAGTATAATGGGTATGAAGCTGGATCGGAAGCTTTGTCGCACTCTTCATTGCGGATATCATTTCTGTTGCCTTATAAGGGACAAGAAGGCCCGCCATATCTTTGATACAAATGGAGTCCGCTCCCATCGCCTCAATCTTCCTCGCCATGTCTACCCAATATTCCAACGTATAAGCGTCACCCAATGTATAGGACAATGCAACCTGTGCATGGCCTCTGCCTTCCCTCTGCTTTACTGCATTCGTCGCGTTTACTGCTTCCTGCAGATTCCTAAGATCGTTCAGGCAGTCAAAAATCCTGATAATATCAATACCGTTAGCAATGGACTTTTCTACGAAATAATCAACCACGTCATCTGCATAAGGGCGGTAGCCTAAGATATTCTGCCCTCTGAACAGCATCTGCAATTTTGTATTTTTAAAACCATCCCTTAATTTTCTAAGCCTTTCCCACGGATCTTCTTTTAAAAAACGAAGGGAAGCGTCAAAGGTAGCCCCGCCCCAGCATTCTACCGCGTGGTAGCCTACTTTATCCATCTTTTCAATGATCGGAAGCATTTTTTCCGTAGGCATTCTCGTCGCAATCAGAGACTGATGTGCATCGCGGAGTACGGTTTCCATAATTCCAATCGGTTTTTTCACCTGTTCTGACATTTTTAATTCCTCCTATTCAATTCAATTGCAAAAACACAACTGGCCCATGTGCCATTAAAATACTCCAAATACTGCCATGAACGTACCGGCCGCCACTGCCGTACCGATAACCCCGGCCACGTTAGGCCCCATTGCATGCATAAGCAGGAAGTTGGTCGGATCGGCTTCCGCACCTACCTTCTGGGAAACCCTGGCTGCCATGGGGACCGCAGATACGCCGGCGGAACCGATCAGCGGGTTTACCTTGCCATGGGTGAAGACACACATTAATTTTCCGAATAACACCCCGGCTGCCGTACCGAATGCGAATGCAATCAGGCCGAGTACCACAATCTTAATGGTCGCCCAGTTCAGGAATGCTTCCGCGCTGGTAGTTGCCCCTACGGATGTCCCAAGCAGGATAACTACGATATACATCAACGCATTGGAAGCGGTATCCGTCAACTGCCTTACCACCCCTGATTCCCTAAAAAGATTGCCGAGCATCAGCATACCAACAAGGGGAGCTGTGGTCGGAAGGATCAGGCACACAACAATCGTAACGATAATGGGGAACAAAATCTTCTCCAGTTTGGAAACCGGACGAAGCTGCGCCATTTTGATTTTTCTCTCTTTTTCCGTTGTCAACAGCTTCATGATCGGCGGCTGGATAATCGGCACCAGCGACATGTAAGAATACGCCGCTACCGCGATAGGCCCGAGCAGCGCCGTTTGTCCCAGCTTCCCTGCAAGGAAAATGGATGTCGGCCCGTCAGCTCCGCCGATAATTGAAATAGCAGCCGCAGCTTTATCGTTAAAGCCAAGCCCGATCGCGCCAAAATAAGCGGCAAAAATACCGAACTGTGCAGCAGCCCCTAATAAAAAGCTCTTAGGGTTGGCAATCAACGGCCCAAAATCCGTCATTGCGCCTACGCCCATGAAAATCAGGGAAGGAAGGATCGCCCATTCATCTAAAAGATAGAAATAATACAGCAGCCCGCCCGTTCCGTTCGCCGACTCTTCGATGCTCAACATAATGTCAGGGTAAATATTTACAAGCAGCATACCAAATGCTATCGGCGTTAAAAGCAAAGGTTCAAAACCCTTCGCGATAGCAAGATAAAGAAATACACAAGCTACTACGATCATCAGGTAATTTCCCCAAGTAAGGTTGAAGAAAGCCGTCTGATGTATTAGGTTGTCTAATGTATTCGTTATATAACTGAAATCCATTATTTTAACCTCCTGTTTTGATCCACAGCAACAGATGCCATGCTTCTTATGATTAATTTAAAGTTGCCAGCAATGCACCTGCTTCTACAGGGTCTCCAACCGATACATCAACGCTGGCTACCGTACCGTCCTTGGGTGCGACAACCGGGATTTCCATCTTCATAGCTTCCAATACGACTACCGTATCACCCGCTTTCAGCGCCTGTCCTACTTTCGCCTCCACTGCAAATACTTTACCTGCCGCGCCGGCTTCTACTTTTATGCTTCCTGCCGCACCGCCTGCCGCCGGCTTTGCTGCTGCCTTCGGAGCCGCTTTGGGAGCTGCCTTAGGCGCTGCCGGAGCTGCTGCCAAAGTCCCGGAAGACGCTCCTTCTTCTACTACTACATCATATACGTTGCCATTTACGGTAATGGTATAATTTTTCATTTTTCTATTCCTCCTAAATTATCAATTCCATCCACATGCAGTCAACTATACACATGCGGTCAATTAAAATGTTCTTCTTTTCCTGATGGACCTTACAACAAAACCGTCCGTAGAAGCTGCACCTTCGCTTGCTGCAATAGCAGCCGCGATCACAGCCACCAATTCCAAATCATCTGCCGTTTCTTCCTCTACCGCCAAAACAGGTTCCGGAACCGCCGTTTCCACAGGTTTTTCCGCCTGCTGGGGTTTTTTAACAAACGCCGCCTGAATCTTAGGGATAAAAGTAAAGCAAGAAATAATCAAACTGATAAGGATTAATACCACAAATACGGTTCCCATACCTAAAAGCGTATTCATTGCCGCCTTAGCCATCAGTTCCCCAAAAGAATAAACTACATTCGTAGACATGCTGGTCAGCATCATCTCATCATCAAATATAATTTCAATATTCGCGTCATGCACTGTACCATTTATTTTTAAATTAACGATAAACCCGTCATCATTAATCTGCGCATCCCTTTCCGATATCCCTATCAATTCACCGATATCTTCCTGAGCGCTGTCCCAACTGCTGAACGCAGAAGCAGAAACGGCATCCGCCTTGGCAATCTGGGCTTTTTCGTTTTCATAATTGCCGGAACAGATTTCCTGAAGATTCTGGAAAACCTGCTCTCCATAATAGATCGCCTCTTCCTCGGTCATATCCGTCCATGCAGGCGCTTCTTCCTGTTTGCTCCCACATGCGCTCGCTCCAAGGATACAGGTAATCATACCTACTATTAATAACCATCTTTTCATAATGAAGCAGCATCCTTTCTAGACTGTGCCGTGTTTTTTCACCGGGCGGTCTTCATGTTTTGTATATAACATTTCAAATGCACCGATTACATATTTCCTCGTGTCTTCCGGCGCTACAATCTGATCCACATACCCTCTTCTCGCCGCACTTTTTGCGCTTGTCTGAAGAAGTGCATACTCTTTTGCACAAGCGTCGATCGCATCGGAGCCTTGTCCGTCGCAAATAATCTTTGCAGCCAGCTTTGCATCCATCGTCCCGATTTCCGCATCCGGCCAAGCCATCGTGATATCCGCGCCGATTGCTTTGGAATTCATCGCAACATAAGCGCTCCCAAAAGCTTTCTGCGTAATCACATTCACTTTCGGAACCGTTGCATTGGCGAATGCGTATGTAAGGCGCGCAACAGCCTTAGCCATCCTTTTCTCCGAACATTTGGAAGCCGCAAACCCTTTTACATTCGTAAGGGACAATACCGGGATTTCAAACGCATCGCAGAATGCAATGAAATCCGCCGCTTTTTCACATCCCCTTGCTGACAATACCAAATCAAACTTCTCCGTGACCTTCCCTTCTTCACCATAAACTTCGCTGCGGTTTGCAACAGCCCCTACGGTAGCCCCGTTCAGCTTTATGAAGCCGGTCACCATATCTTTGGCATAATTCCTTTTCGTTTCAAAGAATATACCGTTATCGGAAAGCTGGGAAAGCGCAATAGCAGTATCCCCTGCACAGTTTTCCATTCCTTCGCATATCCTGTTCAGATCATCCGCACATTCCGTAAAAGACATATTGTCTTCATTATTAGCAGGAAGCATGGAAACCAGTTCCCGGATCTGTGCCAGGATATCCTCCTCCCCTCCTGTTACATCTACAATGCCTGCTTCCTCGCTCTGGAATGCGGCCGAAGATGTATCACATCTGGAAATCTCATTGCCGTCGATGGCATTGGGGGAATTCACAAACAGCTTTGCTTTCTTCTCCTCCATAAATGTAAAATCCGTCAATGCGGGAACTACGGCAAGACCGCCGCCGCAAGTCCCAAAAACAGCCGTAATCTGAGGAATCACTCCTGACGCATTCACTTGTTTCATATAAATCTCGCCAAAACCGTTTAATGCATCCGCAGCCTCCTGCAGCCTGAGGCCGGCAGAATCAATCAAACCGATGACGGGTGCGCCCGTCTTCATCGCCAGGTCATAGAGGTTTGCTATTTTCTTCGCATGCATCTCGCCAATCGTCCCGTTCAGCACGGAAGCATCCTGGCTGTAAACATACACAAGATTGCCTTCGATAACTCCATAACCGGTAATGACGCCATCAGAAGGAGTTTCTGTCTGTTTCAGGTTGAAGTCAGTTGCCCTCGCCGTAACAAGCGCCCCTATTTCAACGAAACTGTTTTCGTCGAGTAAAGTATTGATTCTTTGACTCGCTTGTGAAGTAGTACTCATTTTTTCAGCCCTCCATTTTATATTAAAAAAATAAAAACTATTTAACGGGGAACAAACTTCCCCATGATTACACTGTAGTAGTATAACACAAAAATAAAAAATAGCATAGAATTATTTTTACTTTTTAGCATGTTTTTTACAGTGCATAAAGCTTCCATATGTATTTTACGATCCATGGGAAATCCATCAATTCCACATCCCCGTCGACCACAATTGGATATTCTTTTAAAAGCTCTCCTTCCAGATAATATTTCACGCTGCCTGCCACGCTCCCGCCCTTTACAGGCGCCGTTAATGCATCCGGGAGCAGGACTTCCTTTTCCGCTTTTTCCCCGTCTTTAAGCAGGATGTTCAATTCTTCTTCTTTCATGGAAAGCCCCACATAGGCTTCTCCGTATGGCTTCCCATTTCCCGGCACGCCGCCCTCCACCACCAGCGGTTCCAATCCCACGGGTTCATAGACATTTTGGTATTCATAGTTTTCCAGCCCGTATGCCATTAATTTCCTTGTATCGCTCCACTTATAAGTCTTATTATTCGGCCACCCGCAGGCTAAGAGGGCCACCACAAAGGTTTTCCCTTCTCTGCGCAGCGCCCCTACATAGCAATATCCCGCATTATTCGTAAACCCCGTCTTCCCCGACAAAGCCCCATCCATCATTGTAAGAAACGCATTGTGGTTATTGCAGGAATAGCTGCCCTCTCCTTCTGCGTCCGTAAAAAAATAGTTCGCCGTCCTTGTAATTTCCAGGAACTCTTCTTTTTTTTCCGATTCTTCTATACAATACTTCATAATCCTCGCCAGATCTTTTGCCGTGGTGGAATGCACCCGCGTATTCCCTTTGTCGTCCGTAACGGAAGCATCCAACCCGTTAGGCGTAATAAAAAACGTATCAAAACAGCCGATGTCCTGAGCCTTCCGATTCATCATCGCCGCAAACCCTTCCACGCTGCCCCCAATATGCTCCGCAATCGCCACCGCCGCATCATTATGGGATTCCAACATCAGGGAATACAATAAATCCTTCATCCGGAATGTTTGCCCTTCATGCATACCAAGATGCACCTTAGGCTGCCCCGCCGCATAAGATGACACGGTGACCGGATCTTCCATATTCCCGTTTTCCAATGCCAAAATACAAGTCATGATCTTGGTCGTACTCGCCATAGGCATAGGCTCCTGCTCATTTTTCCCAAATAAAACACGCCCGGAATCCGCATCCATCAGGACTGCCGAACGGGCGTAAAGCTGTATGTTTGTACTATTTTCATTCTTTCCTTTTTCCTGCTTTTCCACAAAGCTTTCCGTCAGGAACGGCTTGCTTTCCGTAAAGGCTTCCTCCTTAACCCTTTTTTCTCCTTCCGCCGCATAAGCCTGTTCCGATGCCGCAAAATACTCCCCCGCCGCTCCAAGCAAAATGCAGGCAGCCAATGCTAAAATCTTTTTCTTATACCCTCTTTTTCTTCTTCCCATTCCGAAACCTGTTCCTTCTTTATCATCTAAAATATATGCTTCCATCCCGGGAAATAGTAGTACAGTTCCTTCCGGCAAGCCAATGTACAGGAATCTTCCCTCCCCTTAGATATCCAATGCAAGCTGCACTTCCGCTTCCGCCTGCTGTTTAAATTCCTCGATCTGCACCGCATCCAGCTTCGGCAGCTCGTCCAGGGATTTGACTCCGAAACTCCTTAAAAATTCCTCTGTCGTCCCAAAAAGAAGGGGCCTCCCCGGCGCATCCAGCCGTCCCACCTCTTTGATCAGGCCAAAATCCAGCAGACGGTTCACTGCATGTTCGCAGCTCACCCCGCGGATCTTCTCAATTTCCAGTTTCGTGACCGGCTGTTTATAAGCGACGATCGATAAGGTTTCCAAAAGCGTATCCGTTAAAACGAATTTCCTGGGTGTTTTAGCCACCCGGATCAAGTATTCATACATCTGAGGCTTAGTGCAAAGCTGGACGGAATCTTCCAGCTCAATTAAAGTTATGCCCCTGTCCTCCTGCTCATATTTTTGCTTCATTTCCTTCAGGATTTCTTTCGTCTTCCCGACATCCTCTTCTATGGTTTCCGCAAGCCTTGCAATCTCCACGGAATCACCCATGGTAAAAAGGACCGCTTCCATTACCGCTTCCGCCTTTTTTCTTTCCACGTCTTTCCCCTGCTTTCTTCCTATCTCTTTTTCACAACCGATTTTCACCGCTTCATATCGCCTCCGCCATGATTTTTGACGTTATCATAATATCATCGCAGATGCCCTGTTGTTCAATATCAATCCATCCCAGCTTCATCATTTCCAGTATCACAAGAAAAGTAACGATAATCTCCATCCTGCTATGCTGTTTCTCCAAGAGGCGGCGGAAACTGAATCTTCCATGCTTCCTTATATATTCTTCCACATAAAGCATCTTCCCGTCCATATCCACTTCATCTTTTTCTATCCTGCCAAAAGAACTCCTCACCGGGTCGATCTTGTCTTCCTGCCGTTTCATCATAAAATGGAATACTTCCTGAAGCCTGCTTAGATTCACATCCGCAAGCAAGGCTTCATAATCCACCGGCTGCTTATATTCTTCCACCTCTTTCGGCAGATGCTGCTTCCTGTAAAGCGTGCGTCCTGCATCAATCTGCTTGTCCTTTAACTCTAAAGACATGTATTTATACATCTTATATTCCAGCAGTTTCTGCACAAGTTCCGCTCTCGGATCCTCTTCTTCCCCTTCTTCATTTACTTCCTTCGGCAGAAGCATCCTGCATTTTATATCGATCAAAGTAGCCGCCATTACCAGGAACTCGCTCATAATATTCATATCTTCCGTATCCATCCGGCGGATATATTCCAAATACTGCTCTGTAATCTCCACAATGGGGATATCATAAATATCAATTTTATTCTTCTCAATCAAATGAAGCAACAAATCCAACGGACCTTCAAATGCTTCTAATTTAACAGGAATCGCCATACTTTTACCTCAAACATGCCGCAGCTTTTTCCGGCCGCCGCCTTCCTTTCCCTTCCCCTTTTCAGGCTGTCCCACTATTCTACCTGCAAATCCGGTTGATTTCAACCCTCATTTTCTTTTTACGGGAATTAATTCCCGCCGCCGTTCTCCAAATGTATTACCACCAGTTCCGCCGGATTGAACATTCTAAGAGGTATCGTATGCATCCCCAGCCCTCTGCTCAGTACCATTTTTTTCCCCTGTTCTTCAAACATTCCTCCATCATATTCAGGAAACAGACGCAAAGACGGTGAGATTATCCCCCTCCAGAAAGGAATCCTTACCACTCCTCCGTGGACATGGCCGGATACGGTCAGATCCGCCCCCCAGAGAACATACTCCTTAAAGTAATCCGGATTATGGCCGATCAGAAGTTCATAATATTTCCCCTCCGCCTCTCCTAAGAGGCTTTCTATATAACCTTCCTCCATCGGCTTACGGCGCATCCTTTTATAAAAGCGTTTCCCTATTTCCAGCCCGCAGATCTCTATGTTAGAATCCCGCAAGTAAACCCGTTCATTTTCCAGGACATGGACGCCCCATTTTTCTAATTCATTTTTATATCTGTCGAACTTATCCCCATAGACTTCCCTATACATTTTCATCCTATATTCATGATTGCCCATTCCGTAATAAACCGGGTAGTCCCACGCCAGGCGTTTTAACAGGTCAACCGGGACACGGCCGCAGGTCTTTCTTTCGTTTGCAGTGATCATATCCCCCGCCGTCACGATAACATCCGGATTTATCCTTTTTATTTGCGCAAGCAGCTTATGGTTCCCTTTCCCATAACATTTATTATGGAGGTCGGACATAAGCAGGATCTTGCTTTTTCCCCTGACCTTTTCCGAAAAGATCCTATATTCCTTTGTGACAAAACGGGTACTGTCATAAGCAATCACCGCCCCAGCGCCGGCGCATGCGGCACAAAACGCTGCTATCATCGCTTTCATCCACCTTTCCTGCATCGCAAACCTCCACTATAGATTATCGGCTGGATATCTGGCAAATATTCCAGCCGGTAATTAGTGTACCACGTTTTTATTATTTATAAAAGTTCCAATTCATAAAAGGAAACTTCTAAATGCCTTCCGGACATAATCTTTATACCCCGCTTTGCCGATGCTTTTGGCCGCTACGATCGACACTCCTCCAATCCTTCGGCCGTCCAGCTTATAAACGGCTTCCCCGATGGCCTGCCCTTCCTCCACCGGAGCTATGATTTCCTCCGGCAGTGTAATGGTTTTTTCCACCTGGGAAAGATTGCTGCCTTTCGTATCCAAATATCGGAACTCGCCGGCGAAGCTTAAGTTCACCATATCTTCCACCCCGCCTTTTACCTTCCGGGCCGGCAGGGTTTCTTTATTTTCATCAATATAAATATTACTTACGCTATACCCGAAATTAAAAAGCGCCATAGCATCCTGGAACCTGACTTTATTATCCGGGGCGCCCATCACAACCGCAATCAGATCAATGCCATCCTTGCTCGCCGTGGCCGACAGGCAATATTTCGCTTTGCTCGTGGAACCTGTTTTTAAGCCCGTCGTCCATTCATACTGCTTTAAAAGCTTATTGGTGCTGGATAAAGTAAAGGTCGTGGAACCCTGCCTTGTCACATGAGTAATATCCTCCATCCATATTTTCGTATAATCGAAGATCTCAGGATGCTTCGTCACCAGCTCCCTTGACATGATAGCCACATCCCTTGCCGTCGTATAATGTTCATCGGAATCCGACAATCCGCAACAATCCACAAAATGCGTATTATCCATCCTAAGTTCTTCCGCTTTCCGGTTCATCAATTCCACAAACTCCGCTTCGCTTCCCGCTATGTATTCCGCCACTGCCACACAGGCGTCGTTTCCTGAAGCCACCGCAATGCATTTTATCATCGTATCCAACGTCTGTACTTCCCCTTCCTCTAAAAAGACCTGGGAACCGCCCATAGATTTTGCATAGGCGCTCGTAATGATTTCATCCTCCAGCTTAATCCTCCCTGTATCCAGACGGTCAAAAATAAGAAGCAATGTCATAATCTTTGTTATGCTCGCCGGACTCCGCCTTGCATCAGCCTCCTGTTCGCAGATAATCTGCCCTGTAGACGTTTCCATCAATATATAGGAGGGGGCAGAGATATCCGGCGCCGCATATACGCACAGGACGGAAGATAACATCAGATAGGCGCCAAAAAAACAACATACCGCAGCTTTCATCAATCTTTTCACATTACACACTCCTGTCAGGTGTTCTACTACTATAGATATAAAAAAACGGCCCTCATTAGAACCGTTTTCCCTTAAAACCCTAAAGTATATGTAATAAAATGACCTATCCTGTATTTTAATACCATCTTGCCTTAAAATCGTTATACCGGTCCATCAGCCGCTCCTTCTGACTATTGATATCGATATGGAACGCATTGATAAGCTGGATCATATAATCCACCGTCACAACACCTAAAATCAAAGTGCATATCCGGCTCCCTAAGGAAAAACTCCATCTGTCGATGAACGCCATCACCCTGGAATGAAGAAATACAATAATGATTACTGCGTAAAATCCCCATGCAACCGTACTCTCCAAACATACAATCCCTTTATAATTGCACGGCTTATCATTATAATCCCACCAGACTTCGCCAAAAAGCCCAAGCATCAGCTTCCCCACCAGGAATTCAAAAACAGTCGCAAGAACCGCTCCCGTCAGGTAAAGCTGAAACAGGTTTGTCTCTAAAGGCCGGAGCGTCAGATATCCAATCACCGCCCCAAACCCATAAATAGGGCAAAACGGACTTTTTGCAAATCCCCTGTTTGTCAATTTCTTATTACAAAACGACATATAAATAGATTCTACCAGCCAGCCCAGCATACTGTAAATGATAAAGGCCGATACCAAATGATAAACGTCCGTACCGAACATCTCCCTCGTCCAAAAAATAACAACCACATCCTTTCCTGATTGCAAAGCAATTCCCTATAATGATTCGGTGCCAAAGGCTCCATCGTGCAAAAGCCGTTTGCACAATATCCTTTTGTGCCATCTGCCAGACGGGGCCGCCGGATGGAGCTTTTGGCGCCCGAATCCTATAATACAACAAAATCCCTGATTCATCAATCAGGGATCCGTCATTTACATAATTAATTATATTTACGTTTTCTTGCTGCCTCGGACTTCTTTTTGCGTTTTACGCTTGGTTTCTCGTAATGCTCCCTTTTACGAATCTCCTGCTGAATACCAGCTTTTGCACAGCTTCTTTTGAAGCGACGCAAAGCACTGTCCAAAGTTTCATTTTCTTTTACTATTACGTTTGACATCCTACACCCGACCTCCCTTCAGTCCCTCCAAGTAACTCGACTGATTGGGTTTATTCTTTTTGCACATAGATCCCTTTATGTATCCCCATGCGCTTTAATTATTATACCACATATTTTCTCAGAGTCAACCTGTTTTTTTATATTTTAACATATTTTGTTAAAGAAGAGGCATTTTGTTTAGACTAATTGGCTTAGAATTGACGTTCCAATCGTTCCATCCGGCATATCGACCCCAAAATTTTCCGCCACCGACGCCCCGATTACTGCAAAGGTATCTTTATTTTCCAAAGCTCCCCCTTTATCCATTCTTCTTGCATATGCCACAAACGGCACATACTCCCTTGTATGATCCGTACCGCTGTAAGCCGGGTCATTTCCATGGTCGGCTGTCAGGATCAATAAGTCTTCCTCACGCAGCCGGTCAAGGAGAATCCCCAGTTTTTTATCAAATTTTTCCAACTCCTTCCCATAGCCTTCCACGTTTCTGCGGTGTCCCCACAATGCATCAAAATCCACCAGATTAACAAAGCAAAGCCCATGAAAATCTTGTTGACAAATCTCAACCGTCTGTTCCATCCCGTGAACGGAACTATCGGAATGATAGTTTCTGGTAATTCCTTCCCCGCAAAATATATCGTTAATCTTCCCTACCCCGATCACATCCAGCCCGGCATCCTTCAACGCATTCAGCACTGTAGGCCCCGATGGTTTCAAGGCATAGTCGCGGCGGTTGCTGGTCCGTTTGAACTCCCCTTTCTTTTTTCCTATATAAGGCCTCGCGATCACGCGCCCTACCCGCCACTCATCTTTCATCGTGATTTCCCTTGCTATCTGGCAGCAACGGTATAAATTCCTAAGATCAAACGTCTCTTCGTTCCCACAAATCTGCAGCACGGAATCCGCCGATGTATAGACAATCATCGCACCTGTGCTAATTTCCTCTTCACCCAGCTCTTCTATGATTTCCGTGCCGCTGGCGCTCTTATTGCCGATTACCTTTTTCCCGCATCTTCTTTCCAGCTCTTCGATCAACTCCGGCGGGAACCCTGTATCTGTAAAAGTGCAAAAAGGCTTTAACGTTTTTATCCCCATCATTTCCCAATGGCCGGTCATCGTATCCTTTCCATTGCTCGCTTCCCCCAGACGCAGATATCGTCCAAGAGGATTTGCGTCCCCTTCCATCTTACCCGCCTTATGAAGATTTAAAAGGCCCAGTTTTTTCAGGTTGGGAATATCCAGCGTCCCCATTTTTTCCAGGATATGGCCAAAAGTATCCACTCCGTCATCCCCAAACTTAGGGGAGTCCGGCATCGCGCCGATCCCAAGAGAATCAAGGACAATCAAAAAAATCCTTTTATATCTGTTCATTTTTTACCCCGTTCCTCTGCTGATGATCTTATCAAATCCAAATTATGAAAGCATTCATTCTAAATTATCCGGCCCAAACCCCAACGGCAGGATCTCCTTTAAAGTAAAAGTTTGATACCGGTCTTTGCTGACCGCCAAAATAATCCGGAAGCTTTCCGGATCGCAGAATTCCATCATTACCTGACGGCATACGCCGCAAGGGGATGTATAACCTGTCAACAGCCCGTCTTTCCCCCCTACGATGCAGATTGCTTTAAAATCCCGTTCCCCTTCGCTGACTGCTTTGAAAAAAGCCGTCCGTTCCGCACAGTTAGTAGGAGTATACGCGGCATTTTCAATATTGCATCCTGTATACAATTTACCGCTCTCCGTAAGAAGCGCTGCGCCTACCCGAAAGCCGGAATAAGGCGCATATGCATATTTCAGTTGCCCTATGGCAAGCGCAATCATTTCTTCCGTTTTTTTTTCATCCATTTTTTACCACGCCATTTCTTTTAGCAATCCCAAAGCTTGTTCCTTCACTTTTTACCAGTTTGACAATCCTGCTTGTTCCCAGGCGGTCTGCGCCTAACAGCAGGAATTTCTCCGCATCCTCCATGGACGCGATGCCTCCTGCCGCCTTGATCTTTACCCCCGGTCCTATATGTCTCGCAAAAAGCCGGATATCGTCAAAGGTTGCCCCGGCAGACGAGAATCCGGTGGACGTCTTGATGTAATCCGCTCCGGCCTTCGTAACGATCCCGCACATTTTTATTTTTTCTTCTTCATCCAAAAGACAAGCCTCAATGATTACCTTTAAAACATTTCCCTCGCACGCTGCTTTCAGAATACGGATTTCTTCTTCAATGCGGTCATATTCCTTATCCTTCAGCCAGCCTATATTGATGACCATATCTAATTCTGACGCGCCATTTGCAATAGCTTCTTTTGCCTCGAATTCCTTTGCTTTTGTGGTCGAAGAGCCGTTAGGGAAGCCAATTACCGTACAGACCGCAACTTTCCCTTCCGTATATTCCCCCGCCTGTTTCACATAACTTGGAGGGATGCATACGGATGCCGTCCGGTATTTTATGGCATCATCGCAGACCTGCCTTATTTCCTGCCACGTTGCCGTCTGGAGCAGCAGTGTATGATCTACATGCTTTAAAATCTCACTTACATCCATTTCCTATACCCCTAACCGATTTCTTTCTTCCCATCTTCACGTATCAACATACGGACAGCCTCCACCGCTGTCCGGACAGCCCTATCCGTATCATGCACCACCGGGTTATCCAACCCCAGCTTCTCCCTTTCCTGATTGGCAACGACAAGAAAACAAGACCCGGCCCTTACATGCAGATAGCCTGCCACCACAAACAAGGCCGCCGACTCCATCTCGGAAGCCAGGCACCCCAGCCTTTTCCATGCTTCCCATTTATTCACCAGTTCATAACTGACCGGTTTCGTTTCCGGTTCATGCTGTCCGTAAAATGCATCCTTACACTGCACCACCCCGATATGAAAAGGATATCCATTTTTTTTCACGGCGGCCGCCAGTGCATTCGTCACGGTAAGATCTGCCACAGCCGGGAATTCTATAGGGGCATATTCCTTGCTTGTGCCTTCCATGCGCACCGCCCCCGTAGCAATAACCACGTCACCGCTCTTTACTTCCTTCTGCATTCCGCCGCAGGTCCCGATGCGGACAAAAGTATCTGCACCGCAACGGTACAATTCTTCCATGGCAATGGACGCAGAAGGCCCGCCGATCCCGGTAGAGGTCACGCTCACTTTCACCCCGTCCAAGGTTCCCGTATAAGTAATATATTCCCTATTATCCGCAATCAAAACCGGATTTTCCAGATATTGAGCGATTTTTACACACCGCTTCGGATCTCCCGGCATAATTACATAACGCCCAATCTCTCCTGCTGCCACTTGAATATGATACTGTCTGTTTGCATCTTCGGAATAATTCTTCATGCCACTCCTCCTTCCATATGGTTTCCTGCTCTGATCCATGCCATGGGCTTCGTACGGTTTTTGCTCAAATAGCCGATTGATAAAATCAGCTATCAAGCTGATTTTATCAATCTAATTGCCCGTCCAGCACCTTCGCTGCTTCTTCGATCGCTTTCTCAATCCCTGCCGGGTTCTTGCCGCCGGCCTGCGCCATATTTGGCCTGCCGCCGCCTCCTCCCCCTACAAACGATGCGATCCCTTTAATCAAATTGCCCGCATGAGCCCCTTTTGCCATTGCTTCTTGTGTGGCAAAGGCCACCAGGTTCACCTTGCCGTCCAAATCGGAAACAAGCACGATAACGCCTTCTCCCAATTTTGCTTTAAGCTGATCCCCCAGATCCCTAAGGCCGTTCATATCCACGCCCGGCACTTTGGCCGCCAGGAATTTTGTGCCTTTGACATCCTGCACCTTATCCATGACATCCCCCAAAGCGTCTTTGGCCGCCTTGCTCTTTAAGGATTCGTTTTCCCCCTGAAGCGCTTTCATCTCCGCCATCAGGTGTTCCAGCCGTTCCACAAGGCCGGCGGGCGTTGCCTTTACCGCTTTCGCCGCCTCTGCAAGGATCCTCTCTGCCTCTTCATAATATTTTAACACTCCGTTTCCCGTCAAGGCCTCAATCCTTCTCACCCCGGCCGCCACGCCGCTCTCCGATAATATTTTAAAGTTGGCAATCATACCCGTATTGGCTACATGGGTGCCTCCACAAAGTTCTGTGGAAAAATCCCCCATTTTGACCACGCGCACTGTTTCCCCGTATTTTTCCCCAAATAACGCCATCGCGCCGCTTTTTTTCGCTTCTTCGATAGACATCACGCTGGTCATGACCGGCAGTGCTTCCGCAATCTGTTCTTGAACCATCTTTTCCACCTTTGCGATTTCTTCCTTTGTCATAGCGGAAAAATGACTGAAGTCAAAACGGAGCCTTTCCCCATCCACATAAGAACCCGCCTGCTCCACATGAGTGCCAAGTACGGTCCTTAGCGCCTTTTGCAGCAGATGGGTTGCACTATGGTTTTTACATGTATCCGCACGTCTCGCCGCATTGACCGCAAGAGCTGCTTTATCCCCAACCTTAAGCATCCCTTTAACCACTTTGCCGATATGTCCTACTTTACCGCCCAGCATCTTTACCGTATCCACTACTTCAAACTCGCCCTCGGGCGTAACAATGCTGCCAATATCCGCACATTGCCCCCCCATAGTGGCGTAAAAAGGAGTCTCTTCCACAAAAACAGTGCCGCTCTCCCCATCGGTCAAGGCTTCCACAATTTCTGTTTCCGTTGTAAGCACAGTAATGACGGAATCGCAGGTCAGTCTGTCATATCCTACAAACTCAGTGGTAACGCCAGGATCTATGGATTCGTACACCGTCACATCCGCACCCATATAATTAGTAGCCTTGCGCGCCGAACGGGCTTTTACCTTCTGTTCTTCCATAGCCTCCGTAAATCCTTTTTCCTCCACCAGAAAACCTTTTTCCTCCAGGATTTCTTTTGTCAGGTCGAGTGGGAAACCGTAGGTATCGTACAGTTTAAAAGCATCTTTCCCCGCCAGCTCTTTTTTGCCTTCTTTTTCCATAGCGGCTTCCATTTCCGCTAAAATCGACAACCCCTGGTCAATGGTCTTATTAAATTTATTTTCTTCCTGCGTAAGTACATTAAAAATAAAATCTTTTTTCTCTTCCAGTTCCGGATAGCCATCTTTGCTGCCTTCAATCACTGTATTGCTCAGATCCGCAAGGAACTGCCCTTCGATCCCAAGCAGCCTCCCATGCCTTGCCGCACGACGGATAATACGCCGCAGTACATAACCCCGTCCTTCATTGGTGGGCATGATGCCGTCGGAAATCATAAAAGTCGCAGAGCGGATATGGTCAGTAACAATACGGATCGACACATCCCACTCATATTTTTCCTTATATTTTTTCCCTGAAAGCTCACAGACTTTATTCCGCAATGCCTGGATCGTATCCACATCAAAGATGGAATCCACATCCTGCACCACCGTAGCAAGGCGTTCCAAGCCCATACCGGTATCAATATTTTTCTGCTCTAATTCGGAATAATTCCCTTTGCCGTCATTATCAAACTGGGTAAATACGTTGTTCCATACTTCAATATAGCGGTCGCAGTCACAGCCTACCGTGCATCCCGGTTTCCCGCAACCGTATTTTTCTCCCCTGTCGTAATAAATCTCAGAACAAGGCCCGCAGGGGCCGGAACCATGCTCCCAAAAATTATCCGCTTTCCCAAAACGGAAGATCCTCTCCGGCGCAATGCCGATCTCCTGATTCCAAATCCGAAAAGCTTCATCATCGTCTTCATATACAGAAGGATACAGCCTGTCGGCATCCAGCCCTACCACTTCGGTCAAAAACTCCCAGCTCCAGCGTATCGCCTCCTGTTTAAAATAATCGCCAAAAGAGAAATTCCCCAACATCTCAAAAAACGTCCCATGCCTTGCCGTCTTGCCGATATTCTCAATATCGCCGGTACGGATGCATTTCTGGCATGTAGTCACCCTCCTCCTTGGGGGTATTTCCTGTCCTGTAAAATACGGCTTTAAAGGAGCCATGCCTGAATTGATCAATAGCAGGCTGTTATCATTATGCGGGACCAGCGAAAAGCTTTTCATTGCCAAATGCCCTTTGCTCTCGAAGAATTCCAAGAACATCCTTCTTAACTCATTTACTCCATACTGTTTCATCATTGTCTATGTTCCTTTCTTTTGCCTTCCTATCAGGGATTACAAAATAAATTTATCTGCAAAGTAAGCATCCAGATCGGCAATCGCCACTCTCTCCTGCTCCATAGAATCCCTGAAACGCACTGTCACACATCCGTCCGTCTCCGATTCAAAATCATAAGTCACACAGAACGGGGTGCCGATCTCATCCTGCCTGCGGTATCTCTTTCCAATATTCCCCCTGTCATCAAACTCGCAGTTATATTTCCCGGATAACTGGGCAAACACTTTTTCCGCCCCTTCGTTCAGTTTTTTAGAAAGCGGCAGTACGCCGATCTTTACCGGCGCCAACGCAGGATGGAAATGCAGTACGGTGCGCACATCCCCTTCCCCGATTTCTTCTTCATCATACGCTGCACAGAGGAAAGCAAGCACCACTCTGTCCGCCCCCAAAGAGGGTTCGATCACATAAGGCACATATCTCGCATTTTTCACATCATCAAAATACGTCAAATCCTGCCCGGAAGTATTCTGGTGCTGGGTCAGGTCATAATCGGTCCTGTCCGCAATCCCCCATAGTTCCCCCCAGCCGAACGGGAACAGGAATTCAATATCCGTCGTTGCTTTGGAATAGAAAGAAAGCTCTTCTTTATCATGATCCCTGACGCGCATCTCTTCTTCTTTCATTCCCAGTTTTTTCAGCCAGTCAATGCAAAACTGTTTCCAATAGGCAAACCATTCCAAATCCGTATCCGGCTCGCAGAAAAATTCCAGCTCCATCTGTTCAAACTCTCTGGTACGGAATGTAAAATTACCCGGCGTAATCTCGTTCCGGAATGATTTCCCGATCTGCCCTATACCGAAAGGGATCTTCTTTCTGGAAGTCCTCTGTACGTTTTTAAAATTAACAAATATCCCCTGTGCGGTCTCCGGCCTTAAGTATACGGTATTCTTCGCATCCTCCGTAACGCCCTGGAACGTCTTGAACATCAGGTTAAACTGCCTGATATCCGTAAAATTATGTTTGCCGCAAGTCGGGCAGGGGATCTGGTTGTCCTCGATAAAGCCCTTCATTTTTTCCTGGCTCCAGCCGTCTATGGAGCCATCCAGCTCAATCCGATGCTCCGCTGCAAAATCTTCGATAATCTTATCCGCCCGGAAACGTTCATGGCATTCCCTGCAGTCCATCAAAGGATCGGAGAATCCGCCCAGATGCCCGGAGGCCACCCAAGTCTGAGGGTTCATTAAAATGGCGCAGTCTACCCCTACGTTATAAGGGTTTTCCATCACGAACTTCTGCCACCATGCCTTTTTTACATTATTTTTCAGTTCTACGCCGAGATTTCCGTAATCCCACGTATTTGCAAGCCCTCCGTATATTTCGGATCCGGGATATACAAATCCCCTCGCTTTTGCCAATGCTACGATTTTATCCATTGTTTTTTCCATTTTAATGCTCATTCTCCTTTCTCATACTGGGCATCCCTATTTATATATAATATAATATCTTCCTAATGCTTCCCCGTTCTCATCGGCTTTCAAATCCGCCTTTCCTTTGCCCAAAGCCTCCACATTCTCCCCCACATACAGGATTTTCCCTGAAACCTTAACGAGCATGGGAGATTCCGAAATCAATACCATAGAACTTCCCATGCCCAGAATATCATCTTTCCCAATGTTCTTTTCCCCCTTTGCATCCGTCATGGAGATGTCAAAAGAATATCCCGCATCCTGCGCCTGGGCGATTGTACCGCAAAACAGTTTTTTATTATTATAGGGATCCGTATTATAGGCCGAATAAACATCAGCCGAAGGATATTTGACGCTGACGGTAAGCTTTCCATCCACATTCTCAAATTGATCCACCGTTACGTCCCCTTCCGGAAAACTCTCATTGAATTCCGTTACCTCGGCTAACAGTATATCCCTTAGATTCGTCTCGTCATAATATTCTTTTTCAAAAGTTTCCGTCATCGTCTCTATGATGCTGCCATCCTTCAAAACCTCAAGTTCCGCCCCTGTTCCGCCTGCCTCCGTTTCTTTTACCGTTCCGCTTTCCCCGCAGCCCCAAAGCGCTGCGCTGATCAAAAGCATCCCTGTTATCCACCTGAATTTATCCATTCCACCATCCTCCAATGCCGGATATTTCCCTATCCGGTTTTTACGAAATAAAGTTCTCCCTTTACATTCACAATATTATATCCGACTTATGCCCTTTTTTCAACATAAAAATGATTCCGTGCCTCTGTTTGCCCCGGCACGGATTTATCATTTATAACCCTTCCAGAATACTTAAGCTTTTCATTTCCCTATCCATAAACCTCTTCCGGTATATCCCCGAAATCTGTTTTAATTCTTCCAAAATATCTTTCGTTACCGTAAAAGTATACAATTTCTCTACCGGGCTTTTTTCTATGTAGTCCATAGCATATATTGTGGATACTTTCCATTCCATCCCCCCCGGCGGGCCAGGATATTCCCCATTCACTTCCAACGCTTTGATTTCATATACACAGCGCACCAGTTCCTTTTCCAGGCTCTGCGCCAAAAGCGCCCTTAACGATTGATACACAAGCTTGAGCATCTCCATCTCCTGCGCATTTTCCCTTGTATAATAATCCGCAATTTCCAAAAAATACATCCCATAACAGGCTGCTGTAAAATCATCCCTTAACCCTTCAAAATAATTCCTGATATCCGCTTCGACAATATTATAAGATGATCTCCCTTCGTAAAGTTTGAACTCTCCAAACACAAAAGGAGACGCGGCAGCTACCAGACGGCTGTTGGGTTTCCTGGCTCCTTTGGCAAAAGCGGAGATCTTCCCTCTTTCTTTTGTTAAAATAACGGCGCGCCTATCGTAATCCCCGATAGGCACTGTCTTTAGAACGATTCCTGTTACCTTTACTAACTCCTGCATACGGGCGGTCCCCCATAAATCTACACTCTTCCGATATGTTCCTTTTTCCTTGCGTTTCCCTGAATTTTAAGTAATCTTCCACACTTCCGGTACTTAAGAATTGTTGCCAGTAATTTAATCCTTTCATCTTGTGCCCCCTAA
>CAOKPU010000019.1 GCA_948470755.1 uncultured Lachnospiraceae bacterium
TTCTTCGCGAAGCAGCCTCTGCTGCGAGTGATTAGAAGTTCTTCTCACGCTAACCGCCATATTTCGCACGCTGCTGCCGCCACAATCATAAAGGCCTCACAGATCAATATAAAATATCCTGCTGTATCGCCTGTAATTCCACCAAACTCCTTCTTACTACTATAAAAATAATAAACAAACGCTGCCACAGCCGCCACAGCAATAGTCAATCCTGCCGGAGGCGACCAGAAAATCATAAATCCAATACACGCCGCGCTTTGCAGATACAATGAACCTTTCACAATCTTTTTCCGGGAACTGTCTGCAAAGAGCGTAAGCGTTCCATCTTTTTTTGCCAGCGGGAAAGAAACTGCACTGATGCCGCAAAGACACCGTGAAAGAAAAAAAACGCTGCATGTGATTATTAACATCTCTCTGCTTTCTACTTCTGAAAACGCCCCAAAATAAACCAGCCCATATACCGCCAGCATAATAACCGCAAATGCCCCGATATGGGAATCCTTCAAAATTTCCAGTTTTCTTTCCTTCGGGCTGTAAGAATGCAGGGCATCCATGGTATCCATAAAACCATCCACATGAAGCCCCCCTGTAAGAAAGAGAGGAATTGCGGCGTCTACCGTTGTCCGGCACAAAATCCCAATACGACAGCAATCACACACTACATTCCAGAAATAAATGCATATACCAATCACTGCCCCGACCCATGGGAAGAAACAGAAAATATACCTCATATCCTCTTCCTTCCACTCAAACGAAGGAACGGGAATTTTAGAATACATGGAAACTGCTATAAAAAAGGATTTGATTATCTGCATAACCGCTCTCCTTCCTGTTTTATCATTACCGGAATTCCTGCCACGACTTCCACCACCTGATCTGCCATAACTGCCAGTCTCCGGTTGATTTCCCCCATTGCATGAATATAGTCCATGGTTGTCTGATCATAGATGATTCCGTCCTCAAACACATTATTACTGACCACCACCAGATTTTCTGTGTTTTCCTTTAGTATTCCCACACCACTGACAACGCTTTCCACCACCTGTATTTCCGGTTTGGAGGATCTCCCTGCAAACATCTCATTGGCAGTCAGGTTTGATATACACTCCAATAACACCGTCTTCCTTCCTTCATCCATTTTAACAAGCGCTTCCTGTATCTTTACAGACTGCTCAATGGTCAAAAAACCTTTTCCATTTCTTAGTTTTCTGTGCTTCTCTACTTTTTTCTTCCCCTCTTCATCAAAAACCTGCATGGTTGCCAGATAATATTTTTTTATGTCTTCCAGAGAAATATTTCTTAGAGAAGTACTTCTCTTGGGTACGGAACAAGCAACTTCCTCTGCATACGCAGATTTTCCGCTTCCGCTCCCTCCAATGACCAAAACCATCATAATTATGAATACCTTTCATACGGTTTTACCTGAATATCCGAAAACAGGGTTCTTCCCTGATAGACACTAAGCGCCATGTCAAGGAGCGAAAACATCATAACTGCCCCTGTCCCTTCCCCCAAAGCCAGTTCTGCGTCTATCACCGGTTTCATGTTCAGTTCCCTTATCAGCCCTTCCACTGCCGGCTCCTTTCCCTTATGGGAAGGGATCAAATACTGCACGGTTCCCGGTACAAGCCTTTCGGCAAGCAGCGCTGCCGTCATGCTGATTACCCCGTCCAGAACAATTGGCATATGGTAAACCCCTCCGCCAATACAGATACCTGCAAGCCCTGCAATATCCAATCCCCCCACCGTTTCCAGCACTTTCAGAGGTTTTGCCTCATATAGATGATACTTTTCGATTGCTTCCGCAATAATCTGTTTTTTATGACACAGTTTCTCATCACAAAGTCCTGCTCCCCTTCCTGTAACTACATCCGCTTTACATCCTAAGAATGCCGCAGCCACAGCGCTGCTTGTGGTAGTATTGCCAATTCCCATCTCACCCGTAGCGAGAATGTGATAACC
Organism: uncultured Lachnospiraceae bacterium; assembly: GCA_948470755.1. Taxonomy (GTDB): domain Bacteria; phylum Bacillota; class Clostridia; order Lachnospirales; family Lachnospiraceae; genus Kineothrix. The sequence continues at coordinate 1,963 of CAOKPU010000019.1, forward strand.
TTTCCGCTTACATTCTTCTACGATTTCTATGCCGGTAAAAATTGCGGCCATGGCTTCCCTGCCGGTCATAGCCGGTGTAATTCTAAAATTCCGGGTGCCGCAGCGAATCTTACAATCTAATATCCCTGCAATCGGTTCCTTTGCATTTATTCCAATATCCACCGGAATTGTATCCGCTCCGATAACCGCTGCCATTTTCCCCACGGAGGAAGCGCCTTTTGCCATTTGCTTTGCAACTGCCGCAGTGACCTCCTGACCAGACTGGCTGACGCCTTCCTCCACAATGCCATTATCCGCACACATGATAATGATTGCTTTTTTTGAAAGTTCTATTTCCTCCGTACCTAAAATAGCGCCAATCTGCGCCATAAGAGTTTCAAACCTGCCCATTCCATCAAGAGGCTTTGCTATCTGATCCCAACTTTCCAATACTCTTTGATAGACTTCTTTATCCGGTTTTCCTGCCTGCAGCTTATTTAAATCATCTTCCGTGTAATTACCTGATATGCGCTTCCTTAAGCATTCCATAGATTTCCTCCATATCCAGATATTCCGATAAAACATCTGACAGCTTATCATATTGTTTTTCTTTATAATCCTTGTAATCCATGCAGTTTCCATTCTCCACGCAGGTAAGGATAACGCCCCTTTTTTCTGCCAGTGTTTTTACGAGAGCATCTGCAACCACCCCTCTGTCAAATATCCCATGGACATAAGTTCCGTACACATTCTGATTCTCCCCGGTCATAAATACAGCTTCCCCTTCCCCGCTTCTGCCCATATGAATCTCATATCCTTCAAAATCAAGTCCAGCGAGTACGGAAAAAATCCCTTCCGTCCGGTTGATCGTTCCATAAGTTTGACGGCGTATTTTTTGGTGATGCAAACGGGTAGTGACAGGCAATAGCCCTATCCCCCGCATGGTCCCTCCCCTCTCCATCCCTTCCGGATCAGAAATTTCTTTTCCCAGCATCTGATATCCCCCGCAGATGCCGCAGACTGGTATTTTCTCTGCTAACTTTCTTACCGCATCTGCCAGTCCGTTTTGATACATCCATTCCAGATCGCTCATGGTATTTTTGCTGCCGGGCAAAAAAATCATATCCGGTTCTCCCAATGTCTCCACCGATGTGATATAACGTACAGATGTCTCCGGTATCTGTTCAAATACATTAAAGTCTGTAAAATTAGAGATTCTGGGATACCGGATAACTGCCAGATCAACCTTCCCTTTTTCCCTTCTGGAAAAACGTCCTGTCAGGGAATCCTCATCTTCCAAATTGATTTCCACATAAGGAACAATTCCCCTTACCGGAATACCTCCCTTTTTTTCCAATATTGCAATACCGGGATCAAGAAGCGATGCATCTCCCCTGAATTTATTGATAATAAGACCCTTTACCCTTTCTTTTTCTTCTTTTGTAAGCAGGAGCAATGTTCCAAGGAGCTGTGCGAATACCCCGCCCCTGTCAATATCCCCCACCAGAAGCACCGGTGCGTCAACAATCTTGGCCATCCCCATGTTGACAATATCGTTTTCACGCAGATTAATTTCCGCCGGACTTCCCGCCCCTTCAATGACAATAATATCCGCTGTCTTTTCTAACTCCCTGAATGCTTTTATAATATCCGGGATCAGCTTTCGTTTGTAAGAAAAATATTCCCTTGCGCACATATTCCCAAAGACTTTTCCATTTATGATTACCTGAGAGCCTGTATGATCCGTAGGTTTTAACAAAATCGGATTCATGCAGGCCATCGGACGAATCCCTGCCGCCTCTGCCTGCATAACCTGCGCTCTTCCCATTTCCAGCCCTTCCTCTGTCACAAAAGAATTAAGCGCCATATTCTGGGATTTAAAAGGAGCCACCCTGTACCCATCCCGCCTTATCAACCTGCAAAGCCCAGCCACCAGAAGGCTTTTTCCCACGCCGGACATTGTCCCCTGAACCATAATCACCTTTGCCATATTTTTCCTCATTCCTGCGCTGCTTTCTGCGCATCACGGAGTTTGTGGATGCAACGCAGACACAAACTCTTCGGAGTGAAAGATATATCTTTCGCTCTTAACTCCATTCCATCATCTGCCTGATATAGGCAAGGAATTTTGTATTCCCCGGAAAACTGCTTTCATTTATTCCAAAAAGCCGCTCCATAAAGTCGGCTTTGTAAATTTCCTCTGGCGTTCCAAACCCTTCCACATACTCTCCTCTAAGGCAGAGTATTTTATCAGAAATCATCTTCGCAAGCTCTAATTCATGCAGGGACATGATAACCGTAAGTCCCTTTTTTTCCCTCATTTCCTGTAGGATAGATAAAAATTCCAGCTTATATCTGATATCAAGATAAGAGGTCGGCTCGTCCAATACCACGATTTCCGGTTCCTGACAGATTGCCCTGGCCAGCATTACCCTCTGCCTTTGCCCGTCACTGACCCTCTCAAATTCCTGCCCGCCAATCTCCGTGATATGCGTAAGTTCCATTACTTCATCCACAATACTCTCATCTTCCTTTGACAGTCCCCCAAACCAGCCGGTGTAAGGATATCTTCCCGTTGCCACTACATCCCGGCAGCTTTTCATTTCTGCTCTTAACTTCTCGGTAAACACCACTGCCATTTTTTTTGCCAGTTCTCCCGCTCTCATTTCCGCCAGATTGCTTTCTTCTAAATACACCTTTCCGCAAAGCAGCCGCAGTTGTCCCGCAATACTCTTTAAAACCGTGGACTTTCCTGCGCCATTTGGACCAATCAGTGTTAAGATTTCCCCTCTGGGCAGATAAATTTCCATATCTTTTATCAGAGGTTTTCCATCATACCCTACACACATTTTTTTTGTGGAGAAATAATAGTTTGTCATGTCACCATCCCATCGACCATGTAAATCTTCATCTCTTAGCTACCACCCAAAGCACCACAGGCGCTCCAAAAATGGCTGTCACCGTACTGATGCTAAGTTCCGTTGGAGAGAGCATCGTCCTTGCAAGCAGATCGCAAAACAGGCAGAAAACACTCCCTCCCAAAAAGCAGGATGGTATCATCCAGATAGGTTCCGCTGTATGAAGAAGCCTTTTAACCAGATGCGGGGCCGCAATTCCCACGAAGGAAATCGGACCTGCAAACGCCACCACAGATGCAGATAAAATACTGGAAAAAATCACAATACATACCCGAAGAAACCGTATATCCACCCCCACATTCCGGGCATAAGCCTCTCCCAGCCTGTATGCTGCAAGCGGCTTTGACATAAGGAAAACCGCAAAAAAAGTCATAAATACCACAACTGCCATGACTTTCACGTTGTCCCAGGTCATTCCGGAAAAGCTTCCCCTTGACCAGTTGTGCAGATTTACAATGTCTGCATCATCTGCAAAGGTAACAACTAATTCCGTTATTGCCGAACAGATATAACCAATCATAACTCCACTGACCACCAGCATTGACATACTGCTGATCCTGCCTGACAACAAAAGCACAAATCCCATGGAAAGCATAGCGCCGATAAATGCGCCAAAGATCATAGCTCCTGATGTCACCCTTATTTCCCTGCCAAGGAAAAAAACCATGATAAGCGCCACCACCATTTTTGCCCCGGAAGAAATCCCCAACACAAACGGACCGGCAATAGGATTGTTAAAAAAGGTCTGTAAAAGATACCCCGCAAGGGACAGGGCTCCGCCCAGAATCAAAACTGCTGCCGCCCTTGGAAGCCTGATGTCCATTAAAATCCTTTCCGGAGTCTCACCAAGCCCGTCCCTGGAAAATATTCTTATCATATCCAAAAGCCTAATCTGGACACTTCCAATACAGATATTTAATACAAAAAAGACGGAGGTCCCTATTCCAAGCAAAAGAAACACTGTCATATATCTGCTTTTTCTGTTTTCCTGCATTTCAATCATGGCGCCTTTCCCTTTATTAATTTACAGGAAAGAGATAATGCATATCTTCATTCTCTCCCCGGAGCATTCCATAGATATCTTCCATCAGATAGCCGATGGAAAGAGACTGCTGGTACATATCATTTGTCGTACACCACACATTTCCTTCCTTAACCGCTTTAAAATCCGCCAATACCCCGCATTTATCAAGAAGCTCTTCCACGCTGGAAATACCGCCATCTATGGAGCTGTTATAAATGAGGAAATCTGCGTCTTTTGCACCGGAATAAAATTCCTCTATCTGCATATTCATGGTGGAACGTCTTGCTTCCGAATCTCCTAAACCTTCAAAAATATATTTCCCGCCTGCAATCTCTATCATCTTAGGAATATAATCCGATGACTGCCTTATCTGCACCAGGCCATTAGAGGTAATAAAAAAGAATGCCACTGTCTTATCTGTTTTTTCATCCGTACTCACTCTCTCAAGAATCGCCATTTGCTCCTCAAAGATTTTTTCCGCTCCCCTTTCCTTCCCAAGCAGCGCCCCGTAAAATTTTACCCACTCCACCCTGCCAAGGGGATGGGGTTCATAGCTTGAATACTCTATCATGACGGGAATGCCAAAGTCATCCAGCTTTTCTATAACTTCCGGGGAATGAGAAATCATCATATTTTCTATGGCAAGAGAGCAGTTCCCTGAAACAATCAGCTCGTAGTCCGGCTTATTATATTTGCCTGCATAAAGAATATCTCCCCTTGCCATAGCTTCCCTCGCCGCATCTATGTACCATCCCTCTTCCTTTTGTCCTGAGAATGCAATGGCTTCCAGTCCATCCAATTCACTAAATGCATCCATGGCGGAAGAAGCAACCAGATAAATATCCTTTACAGGGCGCTTTAGCACTACTATCCTGCCATCTGAAACTTCTATGCCGGGAATTTCTTTCTCCGGATTCTGTGGCGCTTCCTTATCCTCTGGTACAATCAGATAATGCGCACCATCTACTGTTGTCGTCAGCAGCGTATATCCTCCTTCAAAATAGTCCACTTTAAAATTTTCTGCACATTGGATTTCCATGCTTCTTTCATAAACCAGTCCTCTCTCCCGTCCCGGATCCATCTCTGAATCCGCCTCTGCTTCCAGGCTTCCCTCAGGCATAGCGGCAGAATTAGGAGAAGGACTATTGCAGCCATACAGCCACAGCAATCCCACCAAAAACAAAACAACTGCCTTTTTTCTCCCTCTCATCTTCCTCTCTCTTCTATTGTGCCTGAATGAAACGTAAGGGTATATTCCACCTCGTGGGGCTTACTCATTGCCACAGTGTCCCCTATCACAATCACAGGTTCATCAAATAAAAGAACCGGAACTTCAAACACAGAGTCCCCCTCTGTGTTTACCGGAAGATACTTTTCCCCGTCCACGATCATATAATCATAATTAGGGCTGCTCCACCTAAGTACTGCCATCGCCCGTCCGTCAGCCACTGTCATTTCCACGGGTGATAAAATCCCCGCTTTTCCGCTCCCTCCTTCAAAGGTAATCTCTATGCTATATGTACCGTCTTCCAAATCCTTTATGTTTTTGGCGTCTGGAATTTCAGTCTGTATACCTTCCTCCGACAAAACCGGATTGGAAACACTTACCTTATGGTCATACCATTTCCCTTTTGTTCCAATCAGCGCCAGATCAAATTCTTTCCCAAGATAAGGGACCGGCACATCAAAGCCATAGACTTCCTCGGTCAGTCCGTCACGATATGTAACCGTATCCTCCGTGGGCGTTAGCAGCTCTGCCCCCTCTTCTTCTGCATCCTGCGCCAGCCCGGGGTAAAGATTTATAATCTTTTTTGAACCCAGGGAAATGTGGATTGTCATCTTTCCATTTTCTACAGTCAACGTTCCTTTTCCCTCACAAGTCTCATTCACACGGAACATACTGCTGTCTGTCGTAAAATCTGCGGTATAAATCCCGTCAGCCAGTTCTGATCCTGACAGTTCAGATCCAGGACTTCCACTGCTCCCAAAATTTTCTTCTTCCGATGCAACAAACGATGTCTCTGGTACAGCTCCTACCTCTTCTCCCTGATCTTCTTTGACCAAAGCTGATGTATCCGCAACAGAATCCGGCTTCTGTATATCACCCTTATTGCCACAACCTCCAAACAACACCGCCAAAAGGCCCATCACTGCAACTGCCATCTGTTTCTTCTTCATAATTTTCTGCTCCCGCCTATTCCTCACCTAATACTTTTGCCGTATGTTCTATATAAAGCTTCTGAATATCCTCAATCGAGCCAAGGCCGACAATCTGGGCATCCACGCTGTCAAAATTACCTGAGGCTTTAAACATGCTAAGCCATGAGTCTTCCTCTTCACCTGCCATATCGTTATTCGCATGATCCCCTGCTACCACCATAAGCGGACGCAAAATTACTTTCTTATAGCCTGCCTGAGCAACCGCATCGATGACTGCCTCACAGGAAGTCTCTTCCGGCTCTCCTTCTACTGTCCCGATGAACACATTGCCATATCCAAGCACTTCCATCTGGGACTGCATTTGGCTGTAGGACACCTTCGCTGCATGGGAGGTTCCATGCCCCATAAATACAAATGCAATGCCATCTTCTTTTGCACTGTCCGGGCTGTCATATCCTGCATCCTCCACGGCTGCCTGTGTAAGCGCTTTGGCAACTGTCTCTTTATCCGCATTGATTACTGTTGCGTCCGCGCCAACCTCACCAAGAAGCGGCTCCGCAACCTTAACCGTTTCAAACTGATCCTGATAAGCCTCGACGGATTCCATTAACTCATCATACTCTGCGCCATGCATCAGATGGGTGGGCTGTACTATCAAATTCTTTACCCCGTTTGACACTGCGCGCTCCATTGCCTGATCCATATTGTCGATAAACTCTCCATCCCGCGCCTGCACATGGTTGATAATGATCTGTGCTGTAAATGCCCTTCTCACCGACCAGTCCGGATTTGCCGCCTGTATGGCGTCTTCAATTCCCTTAATATCGGCCACCCTGCTGTCATTAAAAGAAGTACCGAAACTGACCACCAGAATTTCATTTTCCCCAATATCATCCTGATTCCTTGGATCATCCTTAGATGCGTCTCCGGTATCCCGCCCAAAATAATCAGGATCCGCCTCCTCACCTTCCACAAGCTCTTTCTGGGCATCTGTAAGCGCGTCCCATGCCGCCTTTGCCTGAGCGCACTGCTTATCCGTATTTTCTGTCCTTTTCTGCACATAAATTGCATCAATTAATGCGGCGACCTCATCGGCTGCCGCCTGATCGGCATCTGCTTCGCTCTCTACACTGTCTGTATCAACCCGGCTCCCATCCTGCTCTTCATCATTCCCGTTTTCTGCCTGTACATCCGCACCAGCCTCATTGCTTCCCTGCGTCTGTACGGTATCTCCGCCAGTCTCCGAAGTCCCTCCCGCGCAGCCTGTCAATGCCAGCAGGCAAGATGTAATGCCAATCAATAGTGCTGTAACTGCTTCCTTTTTCATCCTTTTGTCTCCTCTTTTCTCCCTGCATTGTTATAAGGGTATCAATTTTTTATAAAAAAGTGTGCGTCTTAACGCACACTCGCGCCGGAGCGCGGCTGTGACAGCAGCCATTTTTCTCTTGCGCGCAGTGCGCATCCTCCCGGAGGGTTTTTGTATCATAGGTAATTGCAGAGCAATTTCCTATGATATAAAAAAATCCTTTACCATAGCTTCTCATTCAGCTACGGTAAAGGATTTGTACACAAAATAAGCCTGCAAAGCATACCCAGATAAGCAAAAACCTGTTATGCTTTTTGCAAGTTCAACGTACAGCCAATTACTCGTGGCCTGAAACAAAGTTTCCGTACAACATGCAGGCAGGTCTCCCGGCTTATAGATCATCACATCGGCCATCTTCCCAGGAATAAATTTGCTTGTCTCCCAGTGATATATCGGCTCCTGCTCCCTAATTACGGTGACGAGTTCGTACAGGAATTACACCTGTTTCCCTTTTCACCAAAACCAATGCATACTTACGCCCATATTTTTCCAAATACAAACGTTTCCTGAAAAGCGGGTACAAGTATTTGGATTCACAGCGTGTACGCTCAGCGCAGCAAGTGCGCAGAGCTGATTCATAGGCATTCTTTTCATACTTTAATCATGCATCGTTTTGACACCTGTATGTTATCTATTCAATTGTTCAAAGTATATCATATTTTTTTCTTATGTCAATACTTCGTCCTTTTTAAAATTTCCCAAAAATCCTGCTATATCCATAACTCAGCGGCATATCTGCTACCCTTGCAAGCATATTCCCTCCGGGAATATCCCTCTCTACCCTGTTCGGGCAATGCCTGTTATGGCATCCCTCACAAATACTCTCACATTGAATCTGCTTGTTTTTAGTCAGCTCCGCCACAAAAACCACACTCTTTTTCGGAATGATGCAAAAAGCACTGTTGCAGATAATCTGGTTCTGAAACCCCTTTAGCAATTCCGGCACCATCTCCAGCGGAAAATTTTCCTCACTGCCGGGAAAATGATATCTGGCAACATGCCAATCCTTTTTTTCTTTTACGTAACAGTTATATGCTCCATAGGATATAAACAGCAATTCTCTTGCCAATGCTTCCAGTATATAGCTTTCAGATAGTTGGCCCTTCTCATGGTAGCGCTCCTGCAGGCTGTCCAGACTGCTTCCCAACGACATGATAACATCTTCATATGCTGCGTCCGCCGTCCTTTTCTGTCCTCCGCAAAATAAACTGGATTCCGTGCTTTCCCAGAATGCTTCCTTAAGCATCAAAGGAAGCATTTCCTCCGCCACTGCCCTAAGTTCCATTTCCTGTTCTTTTCCATAATGATATTTTCTGCATACGTCTTTTAAAAAAGCCGCATCCACAAAACGTTCCAATAACTCAGGGAAAAAATCTGCCATCTTATCTGTCCTCCTTCCTATTCTAAAATTCTATTCCTTTTCTTGCCGCTATCCCTTTCTCATAAGGATGGCGCATACACTCCATTTCTGTGACATAATCCGCTATATCGCGCATAAAATCCTGAGCGCCTCGTCCGGTAAGCACAATCTCTGTTTCCTTATCTGTCCCCTGCTGTCCTAATGCAAGAAGCCGATTCAGTTTTTCCATATCCAATAGTCCCCAATTGACCGGATATGTAATTTCATCCAAAATAACCAGCCTGCAGTTCCCGCTTTCCACAAACTTTAAAATCCTGTCCAAAACACGATTATGTATTTCCGCAAGTTCTTCCTTGTCCAATTCTGACATGGAATGATAAAAGCCAAAATTTTTTTCACTACGGAAAATGGTAATTCCCGGCAAATTCTCCAATATATGCAGTTCCCCCGTATCATTGCCTTTCATGAACTGGGCAAAACACACCTGCTGATTCCAGCCTGCGGCTCTGACACAAAGCCCTATAGCAGCGGTTGTTTTCCCTTTCCCATTGCCTGTATATAAATGTATCATGATGCTTTGCCCTTTCCATATATACAAACTGATTTTTTAATCTGCATTGACTGCTAACAAAAAATGTATAGGTTTATTGTATCGTATACGTCCATCTATTGTAAATCGACAGAAACATTCAAAATGGGGATAAGGTCTTTTGACTTAAAACCAAAAGATTTGAACCGGAATATATCGGTAAATTAAATTTTTATGTAACACCGGAGTCTAAGATCGCAAAAATGACAGGCATAAAATAGTCTGCAAGTTGTAGACTATTTTGTACCTATTAGTTTTTCGTGGGATAATTTCCCCTGCACCTCCTTAGGGCATACTTGTCCCGTTCCTGACAGCTTTATGGTAATTTAGTGTCAAGTAGTATGATTTTCAGTTTCAAGATTAAAAACAGGCCTGTCCCAATCCTTTTTTACTGCTTTTGCAGTGAAAAAATATTTGGACTAAACCAGCGGAACACCTTGATTTTACTGGCTCCCTGCTGACTTGACACTATAATATCATAATCCCCCCAAGACCGGCTGGGATAGACAATATCCGGGCTGCGTACCGCTCCTCTGATAAAATAGGCCTTCACCTCCATGCTCTGGGCCAGCAAATCATTTTTTTCAATAACCGCCCATTGCATAAATTGGGCCGCGCCCCCCGTTGTAATCGCAGCGGCCATACAAGATCCGGTACGGCTCCCCAAAGCCGTCGATACGTTCACCCCCGGCGCCGCGATTTCCGGCTTCAATCCGCCGTCCCTGGCAAAACCCCTTCCCGATTCGATGTAAAAACTGTTGTTTCCCGCATTATAAGATGATACCGTAATAACATTTTCCGCAAGGGAAGGCTCCGTCAGCGTAATATAAGGAGTAGGCTTCAGGAAATAGGTTTCCGTTTTCAAAAACTGGGTAATCGGCAGCCACATGCTGATAAAACCATAATCCGCACCTTTCCTCACAGTAATGTCAAACGTCCATACTCCTGCCGTAGGCTGCTCCATGCGGAATACCACCAGTTCATCCCCTCCGCCCTGCTCCACCAATACATGATCCACCGAGATCTTTGTCCTTTCGTAAATAAAACTGAAATTTCTCGTTTCCCTGCTTCTGAAGTCAAAATAAGGAATCCTTTCCCCGCCCGGAGAACGGATGGATACGCTCATCGTGTTGGGAACCGCGCCCCAAAGTTCCATTACGAAACCCGGCTCCCCCTCTCCTACCCGTATCTCTACCGTCTTTGTAACCTCGCCGCTGTCTATTGCAAATGCGCTGCTGAAATGATGGGCTGCATTGCCCTCGTTCCCGCCGCCCACCACTACCACGCGGTTCCTCTTTCTGGCTATCCTGTCCAGATATCTGCCCAATACGGAATTCCCGGCATGATCCCCCCAATTTGTTCCCATACCTATACATATGACCACAGGCCGTTCCCCTACCTTCGTAAAACCGTCCAGATATTTTACGGCCATACCGATATCCACATCGGAATATGCCGGCACGCCCTCCGGTATAAAATAAAAATCCTTTAGATATTGTTTCGCTTCTTTACATTTTACCATCACAATATCCGCATCCGGCGCCGCGCCTATGAAATCCAGCCCATATCCAAGGCTGCTTCCTGCTGCTACGCTGGCTATCGCCGTCCCGTGTCCGTCCGTATCCGTAGACGGAACCACTGAAAGAGGATTCCCGCTTCGCAGCGCCTCGTTAATCTGTTCATTCGTATATTCCGTCCCATAGGAAAAACCTTCCGGCGGCATCCCGTCCTGGATCGTCTGATCCCATATGGACAGTATCCTTGACGTGCCGTCCGCCCTTTTGAATACATCCAGATTATAGCGGATCCCCGTATCAATAAACCCTATCACAACCCCCTTCCCCGTCAGGGAAAGCGGCGGGTTCTGTATCTGGGAAATCCCCGAACGCATCAGGTTCAAAGGATCGTAATCCGCCATAACAGGCGGTGCATCCTGCATCAGCCCATAAAGCTTTGGGATAGAATTATAAGTATAAGCACTGATACTGATCGGCGCAAGGTTCAACCTCCGGAAATATATCACTGCAAACTGGTCATCGATAACCTCCACGCAATAATCCATCCCATCCAATTCATCCTCCCTTAGGATGTAATCCACCAATGCTTCCCCATACTCATTTGACAGTGCCTGTTCTCTGCAAGCCATACATTTACTCTTTACCTTTTTTTGCTATTGTATGACTCATTTGTCAATAATGTTAAGATTATCCGGCAGTTCCAGGCTATTGCTCCGTATATCGATCAACGGCCCTCCCGTATTTTCAATATATTCCCTCGTAATCGTCACCTTGCCGATATTATCGTCTTTCGGTATTTCATACATAATATCCAGCATAAATTCCTCAATGATGGCCCGCAGCGCCCTCGCTCCGGTATCCTTTTCCATCGCCTTTTTTGCGATAGCCTCCAAAGCCCCCTCATCGAATTCCAGTCTTACTTCATCCAGCTCCAGCAATTTTTGGTACTGTTTTAAAATCGCATTCTTAGGCTCCTTTAATATTTTTACCAGCATTTCCTGCGTAAGCCCCTCCAAGGTGCAGATAATCGGCATACGTCCTAAAAATTCCGGGATCATGCCGAATCTACGGATATCCTCCACCACGACCTTGCCCAGGATATTTTTATCCTTATCGTATTTGTCTTTTAACTGCGCCCCATAACCAATGGAAGTCCCTTTATTCAAACGCTGTTTGATAATCTCCTCCAGATCCGGGAATGCGCCCCCACAGATAAAAAGTATATTTTTCGTATTGATCGTCGTCAAAGGGACCATGGCATTCTTGCTGTTTGCTCCTACCGGCACTTCCACTTCCGCCCCTTCCAGCAGTTTCAACATCCCTTGCTGTACCGACTCCCCGCTCACATCCCGGGAGTTCGTATTTTTTTTCTTGGCGATTTTATCAATTTCATCAATAAAGATGATTCCCTGTTCCGCTTTTTCCACATCATTTTCCGCCGCCGCCAAAAGCTTGGACACTACGCTTTCAATGTCATCCCCTATATATCCCGCCTCTGTCAAAGAAGTCGCATCCGCAATCGCCAACGGGACGTCCAAAAGCCTTGCCAGAGTCTTCACCAGATACGTTTTACCGCTTCCGGTCGGCCCGATCATCAGGATATTGGATTTTTCAATCTCGATTTCATCCATCGTTCCCGTTGCCACTCTTTTGTAGTGGTTATATACCGCCACAGAAATGATTTTCTTTGCCTTCTCCTGCCCGACTACATAATCATCCAACTGTGCCTTTATTTTATGAGGGGCAGGGATATTCTTAATATCAAGGGCAGGCTTTGCCTTATCTTTTGCCTTCTTCCTCTTCAACTTCTGTTTATTGGGTATCCCTCCATCCCCTTGCAGATCCGCCAGGTTCACAAAGCTGATATTAGGAAAACCCTTCCCTTTTCCCCATTTATCAATTTCTTTATTCCAATCCGTATTGCCAAGCATCCCTTGGTAGTCGAACTGGCTGACCGTATCCATTGTCTTGTGCATACAATCGTTGCACACCGAAATATTGTTCGGCAGCTTAAACATCTTCCCTGTCTTGCTTTCCGGGCGGCGGCATATAAAACAAACATCTTCGTATTCGCTTTCCTTTTTCCCGGATGCTTTTCCTTCGCCGTCTCCCTTCTTTTGCGCAGGAGGCTGCTGCCCGGCCCCGTCTTCCCCTTCTTCGTCATCGTCTTCATAATCATCTTCGTTGATTTCCGTATCTTTCATATCCAACTCGTCATCATGGATTTCAAAATCATCGTCTTTATTATCAAAACCGTTCATTTCCTGCCACACCTTTCCCTTACCCCGTAAGTTCCTTATTTTTTGAATTCATTATTTTAAATGCGTATTGCTCTTTATACTCTGTAATTCATTATAAAGCATGATATATTGATACACAAGTGAACATTTTCTAAAGTATTTTTTTCCAACTGCTTGACAAAATATTGGAAGGCCCTTATACTGAACACTGTTCATTATGGAAAGGAGGATGCCTTTTGAATACCGTCATCACTTCCAAAGAAGCCATTTTAAGCGCCAGCAGGCAAATAATAAAAGAACAGGGATGTGCCGCATTGAATATCAGGAATGTTGCTGCCGCCTGCGGCGTCTCCGTAGGTTCCATCTATAATTATTTTCATTCCAAATCAGATCTGGCCGCAGCATCCGTAGAAAGCATATGGAAAGATATTTTCCATTTTTCTGGCTCAGAACCTGATTTCTGTGATTTTACCAATTGCATCCGATGGGTTTTTGACTGCATGAAAAAAGGTGAAGAAAAATATCCCGGCTTTTTTACTTTACATTCTATGATTCTCTTAGAAGAAGACAGGAAAAACGGACAGCGTCTGATGCATCAAGCATGGGGGCATATCAGGGATACCCTCTATACCATTTTGATGAAGGATAAGAAAATCCACCCGAAGGCTTTCAACGAGAAGTTGACCCGGGAACAATTTATCGATTTCATCTTTTCATTAATCCTTGCCGCCCTGATCCGCCAGGATTACGACGACAGCGCGATTCTTGAAATCATAAAACGAAGCATTTATTCATAAAAAGAGTCCCGGATGCCAAAAAATTATCGCACTGCCTTTTTCGGGCGGCCAGCCGCCCCATATCCCGACATGCGGCTTTTGGCTCCCGGCTCCGGAAAGGAAGGAAAAATATGCAGGCTATTGTAGAAACTTTATTCGACTCCATTTATCTCATTACGGTGATTACCCTTGGCATCTTTATGATCGCTAAAAGCCGCGGGGACAGGCAGTACCGCTTATTCGGCGTTATGGCTATTGTCTTAGGTCTTGGCGATTCTTTTCATCTGATCCCCCGCGCTATTGCATTATGCACCTTGGGATTAGACGATTTTACTGCCGCACTTGGCATCGGAAAGTTGATCACATCTATCACCATGACTGTTTTTTATATACTATTGTACTATGTTTGGCGAATCCGTTATCATATCACGGAAAGCCGCACAACGACGGCTGCCGTGTATCTATTATCCATACTCCGCATCCTGCTATGCCTCTGCCCGCAAAATCAATGGCTAAGCGCAGCCCCGCCGCTGCAATGGGGCATTTACCGCAATATTCCCTTTGCACTGTTAGGCCTGCTGGTCATCGTCCTGTTTTTCCGAAAAGCAAAGGAGCAAAAAGATGTTGCATTCCGTTGGATGTGGCTTACGATCGTCCTCAGCTTCGGTTTTTATATCCCCGTCGTACTCTGGGCTGAAGCGGTTCCTATGATCGGTATGCTGATGATACCCAAGACCTGCGCTTACGTATGGACGGTTCTCATTGGCTACCGGGCAATGCGCCTTGAAGTCTGCCCGCGGGAATAAAACGGAAAAGGTTTACACGGAAAAGGTTTACACGGAAAAGGTTTACACGGAAAAGGTTTACGCGGAACCATGATAATCCATGATTCCGCGCACCATTCCTCCAATCCTTATTTATTTTTAATCAAATTTCTCTCCCAGCGTTACTGTCACCGTCTTGCTTTCCCATCCATCCTGGCTTCCATGCATTACCGTCACATCCACCGTATCTCCTACCGCATAATATTCCATTACCCGGAGCAGATCCTCTGCGCTGCCAATCTTGTTGCCGTCGAACTCCGTAATAATATTCCCTTTCCGTATACCGGCCTCATACGCCCCTGTACCTTCATATACCTGGGCCACATAAACGCCTTTCGGCATTCCGTAAATTTCCGTCATTTCATCCGCTACCGTACGGGGAGAAATGCCAAGATAACCTTTGTTTTCTTCCGACACCTTCGCTCTGGTTTCCTTCAGCATAAGATTTTCAATGATCGGCTTTGCAGCGGAAATCGGAATGGCATATCCCATGCCTTCTATGGCATTCCCACCTATTTTACTGGAATTGATACCGATCACTTCGCCTTTGATATTCAGCAAAGCCCCGCCTGAGTTCCCGGGGTTGATCGCCGCATCCGTCTGGATAAAGGAAGCCCCATTCGTTCCATCCTCCCCACTGCCCACAGGGGAAGCCAAATCAATAACCCTGTCCAATGCACTGATGACGCCTAAAGTCACCGATTGCCCATATCCCAAAGCATTGCCTATCGCGATAGCCGGCTCCCCTACGGTCAAGCTGTCCGAATCCCCCAAGGCCGCTACCGTAATGGCTTCCCGCGTTACCGCACTGACATCTTTCATGGATACCGCTATTACTGCCAGATCCATATCCGGATCGGAACCTTTCATCTGCGCTTCCGCTTCCGTCCCATCCACAAACTGGACTACCAGCTTATCTGCAGACTCCACTACATGATAATTGGATACGATCAACAGCTCTTCCGCATTTTCCCCTACAATAATCCCTGAACCGGCGTTCGTGGATTCACTTTTCAACGTCTGGCCGAAATAAGACATCGTCTGCGTGAACGTATTGTTAATAGAAACGATGGCCGGCATCACTTCCGAAGCCACATCGCTGACATCCATCACAATGGCCTTCCCTTGCGTATCCTGCGTCCCCGTCTGCGTACCTTCCGTGCTTGCGATGCTGCCTGCGGCCTCTTTGCCATCTTCTGCCGCTTCATCAACCGTTTCCTTTGCCGCCTCTGCAATTTCCTCTTTGCCGCCGTTGCCCGCCCATCCGGAAGCGGACTCGACTGCGTAAAATCCTATCCCTGCAAAAACGCCAAACAACAGGCCAAGGCTTACCATAACCAAAGCCTTTTTCCAATAGCCGCCCCCGCCCTTTTTTTCTTTTTTAGGCGGTTTCTTCCCCGCTGTATCATCCTGCCCATATGTTCCTGTGTTTCCATATCCGTTCTCATTGCCGCCGTAACTATTCCGGCCGCTTCCATAAAACCGGCTCTGGCTGTCGTCATAACGATAGCTTCCGTAGACATTCCCCTTCATACTTCCGCCGTCTGTGCCGCCATGCCCCCCTTCCTGACAGCCGGAAACGCTTTGCCCGCTGAAATTGCCTCCTTCCGGCTTTACTTCCCTTGCCGTGGCGTCAATTATATTTTTATTGTCATAATCATTGGGATAATTATTTCCATACATAACGATTACCTCTTTTCTTTTTAAATGATAAACATAGTATATTTTTAAGATGTGTTCTTTTTGTGACAAAATTATGCGTTTTTTGTGACTAAAAACCCATGCCAGACGGCGTAAAAAGGCCCATCCAGCGGCCCCGGCCGGCAGATGGCACAATAGATTTGTGAGCACTCTGTTGCACGGGACATTCCGATGAGCCTCGGAAAGCAAAAATCGTGTTCAGCAGAGGCTTCCACGATTTTAGAGTCTCCTCTCCATCGTGCAAAAGCCGTTTGCACAAATCTTTTGTGCCATCTGCCGGCCGGGGCCGCTGGATGAACCTTTTGACGCCCGAATCCTATAAAGTAAAAATACGGAGAACGGCATTTTACCGTTCTCCTTCCGCTTTCCCGTATCCCCTTGCCGCATCTATCCTATCGCCGGAACGCCTCCGCTGATCCTGTTCCCAATATTCTTTGCTCGTTGTGCATTTCAACACGAGTTTTTCCGGAAGCATCTTATAATGCTTTCCTAAAAAAAAACCTAAAAATTTATAAGCACTGTTTATGTAAAGCTTAGGGATCAGACGCTTATTTCCTGATTTCCATAAATGCTTTGTCGTTTTCTTTATCAATGCAATCCCTTCGCCTTCCGGAGGGACACAAGCAAACACTTCCGGATAGTCCGCTTGGGAGACTCCCAGGTCAAAATTCCGGTGAAACTGCTGCCTGCACGTATAATTATGAAAATGCACGACTTTGGCTTCCGCTTGATATGCGATTTTATATCCCGCCTTTACCGCACCGGCAGCATATATCATATCCTCATTAAAAAGCGTATGCTTCACGAACCCGCCCAAAGCTTCGTATACATCCCTCCGATATGCGGCGCATACATCGGAGCAGAAAAAAGTTTTAATCCCCAGCCTGTCCATATCCTCCATGGATTTTTCGCTGCTTTTCTCCGGATAATTGAACTTTCGCGTAAAACGTTCAATTTCGTTGCATCCCTCCGCCGTCATTTGCCTCGCATAAGCCACCGCAACTTCTTTCCGCTCCAACGGCGCTGTCAGTTTTTCTATCAGGTATTCATCCACAGGCATGGCATCCATCGTCATCATCACAAATATAGGGGCATCCGACTTTTTTACCCCCTGCCTTCTTGTCATGCCATGGTTAAATTCCTTTTTCGACAGATGCATCACATAGATATTATGATATTTTTCCAAAAACGACGTCCCGTAAGTCAACCTGTCAAAATATTTTTGTTCCGTATTCATCAGGATGATCTTACGGACGGCTACTGTTTGATGTTCCAGTTTATCAATCAATGCAAGAAAGTTTTCATCCGGCTTATATACCGGTATAATTATGTCAACTTCTTTCACCCTTACCACTTCTCCCGTTATCTATGGCTCCAAATACTATGATGCAACAGAAGGGCCTGCCAAAGGCCCTTCTGTATTTTTAAGGATATTCCCGCTATTTTAAATATGGGCTTGTATCGCTTTTAATCTTTTCGCTATAAGATTCCACTTCGGAGGAAACGGAATAACTTTCGTCAAACAGGAACTGATGCAGCCATTCCACATTTTCTTTCAGATCCACCGGAATGACGCAGCTTCCTTTCGACCCAATCGTCCCCGTCGTCCTGTACTCTTCATTAGGGAATCCCGCCTGATCCACGATATTATAATTGCTGATGCTTCCAAGCAGTTCCACAATCTCCGTCAGATCCAAAGATGTGTATATTTCGTTAAAAACATCGCTGGCAATCTGGTTCAATGTCGCAACGGACGCCGTCTTCGCTTTTTCCGCCATAGCCATAAGGACTTCCCTCTGACGTTCCGTACGTTTAAAATCATCCCCCGCAGTATAACGGATACGGCAGTAAGCGGTAGCCTGAAGACCGGTCAACTGCTGGTATCCCGTACTCGTCACTTCCTTATAAGTACGCTTCAAATCTTCCGCCATTGTAAACTGATAGCTGTTCAAATGATGGATTTCCGATTCATCCACATCAATCATGACACCGCCTAATGCATCGATCGTATCAGCCAGCCCGGCAAAACCAACAGTGACAAAATCCGTAATGTTCATATCAAGATTCATATTCAGCATATTGATCGCCATTTCCGGGCCGCCCTTCATATAAGCCGCGTTACATTTATTGTAAGTATCATTGCTCAGATTCAGGTAGGTATCACGGTATACGGAAACCAACTTGCAATCCCCGGTATCCAGATTGATGGACGCAATCATAATTGTATCGCTGCGCGTATTCTTTGCCAATGCCCCGGTAGTCGAATCCACGCCAAAAAGGGCAATATTACGGTATCCCTTCATCTTTGTCGTTTCTTCCCGTTCCTTGACTTCCTCATTGATCACAAGCTTCTCTTCGTTCAGCTCGACTTTTCCGACTTTTTCCACTTTTAATACGGCGTACAGTACTGCAGCCATAATCAACAGGACAAAAATCTCCACAATGAAAAGAATGATCTTGCCCCTTTTCTTTTTCTCCCTTTCCCTGGCGGACATTTTCTTTCCCTGTCCGTTTTTGGAAGATTTCACATCCTGCTTTTTTTTCTTCTTTTTAGAATTCTCAGCCATTTTCTTTCTCCCTTCCCGTTATACCGTCCGCCGGTATGAACCATCCATAAAAAAGTGTGCGTCCTGACGCACACTCGCGCCGGAGCGCGGCTGCGACAGCAGCCATTTTCCTCTTGCGCGCAGTGCGCATCCTCCTGGAGGGTTTTTCTTCAATTTTTGTCCGTCTGACGACGGAATTCCCTTATTGCATAAACTCAATATGCATTCTTATTGATAAACCCTTTGAAAATCGTTAAAAACATTATTTTAAAATCAAGCCCCATCGACCAGTTTTCTATATAAAATATATCATATTCGATCCGCTTGCGGATCGAAGTGTCCCCTCTGTATCCGTTAATCTGCGCCCAGCCTGTAAGCCCCGGACGGACTTGATGCTTTATCATATAACGCGGCACTTCTTCTTTGAACTTTTTTACAAAAAGCGGCCGTTCCGGCCTCGGCCCCACCAGGCTCATCTCACCGGCAAGAATGTTAAAAAGCTGGGGAAGCTCGTCCAAACTGGTCTTCCTCAATATCTTACCTACCTTTGTCACGCGGGGGTCATCCTTTACCGTCCATGCCTTTTTTTCCTGGGAAGGCTTCTGCAATTCCATTGTCCGGAACTTATACATATAAAAGGTTTTATTATGCAGCCCTACTCTTTCCTGTTTAAAAATCACAGGCCCAGGGCTGGAAACCTTTACAAAAAAAGCCGATAAGAGCATAACCGGGGAGGCGATGATCAGGCCGCAAAGCGCCCCGACTACGTCTACCGCCCGTTTCGCTATCCAATTTAACGTATTTGTCAACGGGACATAACGGATATTGATCACCGGCAGCCCCATCAGGTCTTCCGTATACGGCCTGCTTGGCACAAAACTGTTGTAATCAGGGATAAACTTTGTATGCACCCCCGATTTTTCACATAAATCCACGATCTTTTCCAACCGGTTATAATCCTCCAGGGCCAAGGTAACGGCAATCTCGTCCAATTTATTTTCCGGCAGGATATAAAGAAGGTTCTCAATCCTCCCAAGCACCTTCACGCCTTTATACAACGTACCGCCAGGCACCCTATCGTCAAGAATCCCCCTTACTACATATCCCCATTGAGGATTTGCATTGATCCTGGTAATATATTCCTCAGCCGCGCGGGAATATCCCACCAGCAGTACATACTTTAGATTATACCCCTTTTTACGGAAATATTGCAGGCTGTTCCTCATCATCGTTTTGGAGAACGTAGAAAGCATAATATTGATGATATAAAAAAGCCCTACCAAAAGACGGGAAAAATGTTCAATCTTAAACGCATATAAAACCACCATAAACAACATAGTGCCTGTGGTATTGGCCTTGATAATGCCTGCAATCTCATACTTTCTTCTCGTCGTCCGTTTCGGCGTATACATGTTAAAAAAATAGTATAATAAAACATAGCCGGGTACAATAAAATAAAGCGCGCTGAAATATGTCTCGACAGACAACGCAGTCACGCCCGGTTCCGTATCTGCAAGCGGCGTTGCAAACTTTATTAACCATGCCAGTGAATAGGAAAGGGCAATAACAACCGCATCCACCAGCAGGTGCAGTCTATTAAAATATTTTTGGTTATCTTTTATCATAATTTCACCAAATTTCCTATACTGATATGTATTTTACAATATTATCATTAAAAGTACAACTTAATTTTCCATAAAAATGGAAGCAGATCCATTGCCCGCAGCATATTCCCCCACAGCTCCAACTGTATCTTCATATAATTTCCCATGCATTCCCGGCGGAAATGCACCTTCTGCCTTTTCCCTTTTTCCGACATGCACAAACGGACTCCTTCCGCAAGCCCTTTCAGATAAATCCGGCCCAGCCCTTTTTTAGCAAAAAAAACTGTCTTTACCAGTATTCCCGCTACAATAAAACCTGAATTCAGCAAAATCTGGAAAAAAGGCATATTTTTATAGATAAGGTAGATATTGTTCCGGGCGGAAAGCCTTACCTTAAATTTATTATGACGGGAGCCGCTGACTGCGCTCCCTGCATGATACACAATAGCGCCAGGCTCAAAATAATTGGAAAAACCGGAAATCTTTGCCCGGTATCCGATGTCGATATCCTCCAGATAAGCAAAATGATTTTCATCAAAATACCCGATCACATCAAAAACGCTTTTCCGGTATATAGCAGCCCCTGCACAGGATGCGAAAACCTCAGCCGGCTTTGCATAAAGCGCCTCATCCTTCCCTTTTCCCAAAGCAAACGCCCATCCTAGGGCGCAGTATGAGTCCCCCGCATCGTCGATGAGCTTTGGATTTTGCATGGAAAGCATTTTCGCGCTGACCGAAAAAGCATCTTTTCTTTTTTGAATCGCTTTCCATAAGCGATATACATATTCTTTATCCACCCTTGTGTCATTATTCAAAAGAATCACATATTCTGTGTCCGAAAGACGTATCCCTTCATTTACTGCGCGGCAGAATCCCTTGTTTTCCTTAAAACGCACCACCTTGCACATAGGGTACTTCTTTTCAGCCAGTTCTGCGCTCCCATCCGCAGATCCATTATCTATGAGGATCACTTTCGGTGCTGCGCTTCCTTCATAAAGGGATTCCAGGCATTTATCTATATATTTTATTCCGTTATAATTAGGTATCACTACCGTTACATCCGCTATCTCTCTCATTGCTCCCTCTTTCCCATTCCGGCGTCCAGATTACCGTATATCCTGCCTTCCGCACCCGTCTTCCGAACTCAAGGCAAAGCCTCCTAAGCTCTTTTTCCGTTTCCTGCCGTGCTTTTCTGCTGCTTTTCCCCTGTTTACGGCATTTCCCTTCCCATCCGCAGGGACGGTTTTCTTTATACGGAAATTGTTCCCGCCCTTTTATCTTTCTTTCCCGATAAGGCGTCCCGAACACTTCTTCAAACAGCCCCCATAATTCTTCCCTCACCTGCATACATCTTAGATCTACGGCGTACGCCTCCTGGCTAAGACAGGCCCTGTGCATATATCCGCTAAAGTTCCGGTTCAGGCCAAAATATGGACAATCCCCTCCGGCGTTATATATACCGCCTACAATACGGCCGGCCCTGTCCACCAGCTTTCCACCGATCACGCCCACTTCCTTCCTTTGGGCAAAAATATGATGTTCGTATTGGATATGGTAAAACCCTAAATGAGGCGTGTGAGACACCTTCCCTCTCCACCCCCGGCTCTCCATAAAGTCTTCCAGCGCCCGTTTTCCCGCTTCATATGCATAACGCTTGCTTTCCGGGTTTTCTGCAGTGGAAGCTTCATGGCACCTCCAATGATAAAGGATTTTAGGGATATGGACTATCGATCCCCTGCCCCTTCCCCCGTCATATGCCAGCTTCCCTACCGCCCGCAATACCAAGTCGTAGTCCTGCGCCCCATTATACTTTGACCGGAATCCAAGGCTTTGCATCAATTCCCTTTCCATCACAAGAAAATGGCAGATATAATTATTGGAAAAAAGCAAGTCCAAATTCAGCCCCGGCTTCCTATGAGGTTCATAGAATTCCATCATATCCCCATCCGATTTATCTTCATCCGAATAAAGCATCCGGACATCTTTCCCTTTTTTCTTTCCCTCTAAAATCGCTTCCGCCATTTCAAAAAGCGCGTCAGGAACCAGCACGTCATCATGATCCAGCAGGCCTACATAGTCCCCTGCCGCCTCCGCTAAAGCTGCATTCGTATTTTCCGCTATTCCTTTATTTTCCCCTAAACGGATATATTTAATCCTCTTGTCCTTATAACCCTCCACGATTTCCTGCACTTTCGTTGTTTTGCCGGCGTCCGCAAGGATCAGTTCCCAGTTATCGTAGCTCTGCCCCCGGACGGAATCCAGCATTTCCCGCAAATATCTTTCATCCGTTTCATAAGCCGGCACAAGGATGCTGAATTGATAGGGCTTTTCCCCTCCCTTCTGTCTCTCCAGGGCTTCCTTGCCCGGCGGCTCATAACGGTACTTCCTCCCTTTTCTGTCAAGTACCCTCTCCAGGACAGCATAATATGTGTTTTTCCAACCGTTTTTTTTCAAATAATAGTATGTCTTACGAACATTGCCCGCTTTGAAAATTCCAAATGCCATGTCTTCCCACCTATCTTATTTTTTCCATCTCATCCTTGCCCGTCCTTAATCCAAGCCTTTCTATTCCCTGAAAAACGGGAAGAAACGCGCCCTGCGCATTTCTTCCCTCCCATAACCTCTTATCCGTTAAATATGAGACTTCAAGGCCTCTGTCAGTTTTTCCACTTTATCCTGCGCATCTTCCAAACCGGTCCCCTTTACTCCCATGTAAAATTTCAGCTTCGGTTCCGTACCGGACGGGCGGGCGCAGCACCATGAATCATTCGTTAAATCAAAGTAAATGACATTGGACTTAGGAAGCCCGGTTTCCCTCTCTTCCCCGCTCTCCATATTCACGATCCTGTTCTTGTCATAGTCCCTGGCTTCCACCACCTTAAGGCCGCCAAATTCTTTAGGCAGGTCGTTCCTCAATTTATCCATGATCCCTGCAATCTGTTTGGATCCTTCGATCCCCTTTAACGTGATCGTATACTGAGTTTCTTTAAAGTAACCGTATTTCTCATACAGCTCCAGCATCTGATCCCATACGGTCTTGCCGTTTTTCTTGCACCATGCGGCCATCTCGCACAGGCACATAACAGCCACTACCGCGTCTTTATCCCTCGCATGGGTGCCTGCAAGGCATCCGTAGCTTTCCTCCAGGCCGAATACATAATGGTTGGAACCGCTTTGTTCAAACCATTTGATCTGTTCGCCGATATACTTAAACCCGGTCAGGACTTCGATGCATTTTACTTGATAAGCGTCGCAGATCGCCTTCGCCATATTGGTAGTAACGATCGTCGTTACCAATGCAGGATTCTCCGGCATCGTCCCTGTCGCCGTCCGTTCCCTTAAAATATATTCCGCAATCAGCATTCCCGACATATTGCCGGTAAAGGGAACATATTCGCCGCTCTTTGTATCCAGCGCATAAATCCCCAGCCTGTCCGCATCCGGGTCAGTGGCAAGGACGATATCCGCATTTTTTTCCTTTGCCAGCTTAAGCGCAAGGGTAAAGGCTTTCGGGTCTTCCGGGTTCGGGTAATCCAATGTGGTAAAATCAGGATCCGGCAGTTCCTGTTCCGGCACCACATACACATGTTTGAATCCTAATTCGGACAAAATGCGCCTTACCGGTATGTTGCCGGTCCCATGGAACGGGGAATATACGATCTTAATGTCATCCGCCATTTCTTTGATGATTTCCGGATGGATGATCTGCTTTTTCAGCTCCGCCATATATGCATCGTCTATTTCTTCCCCGATCACCTGGTACAGGCCTGCTTTGACCGCCTCTTCCTTATCCATCGTCTTTACGTCATGATAATCGGTTACGTTTTTTACTTCCGTAATAATTTCCTTATCCTTAGGAGCCGTTACCTGCGCCCCGTCCTCCCAATAAGCTTTATAGCCGTTATATTCCGGAGGGTTATGGCTTGCAGTAATGACAATACCCGAAATACATCCAAGCTTCCTTAACGCAAAAGATAATTCCGGGGTCGGGCGCAGCGAATCAAAAACATACGCCTTAATACCGTTTGCCGCCAGGCAAAGGGCCGCTTCATCCGCAAATTCCGGCGATTTCCTCCGGGAATCGTAAGCAATGGCAACGCCTTTTTCCTTGCCGCCCTGCTTTAAGATATAATTGGCAAGCCCCTGTGTCGCTTTACGCACCGTATAAATATTCATGCGGTTTGTTCCGGCCCCGATTACGCCTCTTAAACCGCCGGTCCCGAATTCCAGTTCTTTATAGAAACGGTCTTCGATTTCTTTTTCATCATTTCTGATCGATAGAAGCTCGTTTTTGGTGTCTTCATCGAAATACGGATCGTTTAGCCAGAAATTAAATTCTTCCTGATAGCTCATGATTTGCTTCCTCCTATAAAAATAAGTTTTCCGAATTACGGTTTTTTCCAGTATATCACATTTCCTTTTGCACCGCTATAGACGGCCTGCAGATTTCCCCTTTCAGGCTTTATTTTTTTCATCCACCTTCAAAGAAAAATCGCTTCTGTCCAAAGAAAAATTAGGATTGTAATAGGGATCCCCTTTCTCTAAGACCTTCTTCCATTTTTCCCGGAACCGGGCCGATTCTTCCTCATACCGCTTCGCCTTTTCCCCCTGATCGTCCAGCCCTCTTGATATGGACTCGTAATGATACAGCTCCGCAAAAGGGGTAAACACGTTTAAGTATCCCATCTCCCTAAGCCTGATGCAAAAATCCACGTCGTTTAACGAGACTGCAAAAGACTCGTCCAAGCCGCCGGCTTTTTCAAAAAGCCTTTTAGATACCATCAGACACGCCCCGGTTACAGCGGACACATTTTGGGCGTAGCAGAGCCTCCCCATATATCCAAGATTTTCCCGATGCTGTTTATAATGGCTATGTCCGGCGGTACGGTGGGCGCCAAGCCCTAAAACAACGCCCGCATGTTGGATCGTTTTATCCCCATAATAAAGCTTCGCCCCCACAGCGCCTACATCCTGACGCTGGGCGTACATTAACATCTCTTCCATCCAATTGACAGTAATCACTTGCGTATCATTGTTCAATAACAGGATATAGTCTCCTTCCGCCGCTTTTACCCCAAAGTTGTTTACGGCGGAATAATTGAATCCCCCTTCATAAACAACCACTTTTACTTTTTCATTTTCTTTCAGTTCCTCATAATACTTCCATATTTCCGGCGACTGACTGTTATTCTCCACCACAATCACTTCAAAATTATCATAAGTGGATTTTTCAAAAATGGAAGCCAGGCATCGGCGCAGATCCGCTTCATGGTCTTTATTGGCAATCACAATGGAGATTTTCGGATTACCGATAATCTGATAACTGATCTTAAAGATCGTCTCAAACGCCCGCGTACCTGTAATCTTAAAATGTTCGCAGCCATGTTTGCGCAGATGCTCCGACACCGCCCCTTTGGCCGCATCCACGGCATACGTCTTTGCCTGTATGCCGCTGGCCGTACTTCCCGCATGGGAACGCCAATAATACATCAGCTTTGGCACATGGACTACTTTCTTTGCCTTGTCGGTAAGGCGGAGTATCATGTCATGATCCTGGCTGCCGTCATATTTGCTCCGGAACAGCTCATTCCCATCCAGAAGCCTCCGGTCAAAGACGCTGAAATGGCAGATATAATTATTCGCCCGCAGATTATCAATGGCATAGTCCGGCTTAAAATGCATGGTCAGCATCTTGTTGATATTGTTGTTTTTAAAGGTCGCCTCATCACAGTATATATAATCCGCGTCCTGTTCATTGATCGCTTTTACATATTCATACAGCACGGAAGGATGCAGGATATCATCATGGTCGAACAGCCCGATATATTCACCCGTTGCCATAGCCAGGCACTGGTTTGTATTGCCCGATATCCCTTCATTTTTCTCCAGCTTTTTATATACGATCCGTCCCGCGCCTCCCCTCCTGCCTTTATCCGCCTTCTGGTATTCCATGCACACCTCCCCTACATAGGCATGGTCGTCCCCGGAACCGTCCGCTAAGCAAAGTTCCCAGTTTTCATAAGTCTGCCCCACTACCGAATCCAGCATATCAGCCAAAAATTCCCGGGGCGTATTATAAAGAGGGACAAGTATGCTGAATTTCACCATATGAGGAAAAACCGCCTCCGTCTCTCTGCGCCGCCTTTCCTCGTCCGGGAAGCTGGCCGTGCCATAGCGTTCCATAGCGTCCCGTTCCCTCTGTTTATACCTTAGCTTCGCCCATACCCCCCTCACATTGCCGCAGTTTTTCAACCGGTCTTTCTGGCGTATACAGTAATGCATCGCTTTCCGAAGGGGCGCGCTTATTTTCCAAGCCGGGTTATTTTTAATCCGGTTGATCTTAAAATTCAACTCTTCATTCTTCTCCTCCAGCTCCGCTATCCGCCCTGCCAGATCCGCGCACTTCATATGCTCCTTTTCGTAAGCCTCTTTATAATCCATTGTTTCCATCGTCCATCCTCGTATTCAAATATCTGTTCGTCCAGCAATACAGCTTCTGCCCGGAACAAACCTCCTTCACAAATATCCCAATCCGGTAACTGCCCTCCGCCAGCGCACTGCCGTCTATTACCGCGCCGAACCCGGTTAATCCCACATGCTCCTGATCGGGCAGATTTTCTTCCACATCCTTACGTCTGAAAAGTTCCGGCCGTACAGCCATTAATTTCCCGCCGTTTTCCTCCGCGTCTTTTTCCGGTTTTAAAAGTATCCGCTTCTCAAACAAAGCATTGTCCGATCCCGATACAAAAGAATATCCCTGCAGGAAATATTCCGCGTTTTTTCCTTCCGCACCGTTAAGAAAGGCCGCCGGGCCGGCATATTCCAAGCTTATCATCACGCAGGCGTCTTCCCTCGCCCCCGACAGCAGATTCCCCGCCTCCAGCGCCCGGGTACGCACCGCGCCGTATTCCAGCCCATATTCCGCCTGCAGGTCAAAGCCGGCGCTTAATATATCATTTGCCAGATATTTATGATAAAAGGGATCTTTCCCATACAGCCCGGGATGCCTCTCATACAGCTTATCCCTCTCCCGTAAAAGCCGTTCCAGCTTATCCCTTTCCCCGTCATCGCCCCGGCTTAGGGATTCATGATGATACAGCGCAAAATCCTGCAGCACTACATTATAATACCCCTTTTCAAAGAGGGAAAAGCAAAGATCCACATCGTTAAAGGCCACAGGAAGCTCCTCCGGGAACCCGCCGGCTTCAAAAAACCTATCCTTCTCCACCGCAAGACATGCGCCAGTTACCGCAATCACGTTGCGTCTTCTCCTGTTCCAGCCATAATAATAGCTAAGCTTGTCTTCTTTAAACTGCAGCTTGTGTACCGGCCCTGGTTTTGAATTCACGATCCCCGCATGTTGTATCCTGTGCGAACCCGGATAGTACAGCTTTACCCCTACGGCTCCCGCATATGGAAGACGCGCCATATATACAAGGGTTTTAAGAAAATTATCCCTCCCGCTGTCGGCAAGATCCGGCAGTTCCACATCATCATTTAAAAACAACAGCACTTCCCCCGCTGCCGCCTTCGCGCCCATATTGCACATCCTGGAAAAATGAAATGGCATCTTCTCATAAAAATACGTAAAAGAAATCCCCAGCCCTCCTAACCAATGTTCCAGTTCCCTCTTCACATCCTCTTTGCTTCCATTATCAACAAGGATAATCTCATAATCCCTTCCATACCCTCTTTCCGCTTCCGCCGCCACGGAAAGGATGCAGCGTTTCAACACATCCGCATTATCCTTGGAAGGGATAATGACCGACAACTTCCCTTCCCCGCCTTTTTCCGGCCTGCCAATATCGCCAGGGACCGATTCTTGTTCCAACATGGATTCCCTGTTCCATTTCCCATGGAACAACACTTCATCCAGGTGCCCGATGGGAAAATTCCATTCTCCCCCTGCACTTTCTTTCCGCCGTTTGAATCCCCCGCATTTTCTTGCCAACAAGAAACACAGTCTATAGGCCGCCTCCCCGTCTTCTCCTTCGTCCGCCTCCTTCAGCCACATCCTTTCTTTCTCCGTCAATTCCCTAAGCATGTTTGTCCTAACCGCAAATAAACTTCCAAAATAAAAAAAGGATAAGAACGTATCCGGCGACCAGTCCGGCTTAAACCAGGGAGTATAACGGATGCCCTCAGGGCTTAATACATCTTCATCCCCATAAAGCATCCGTATCTCCCCATGGGAGGAAAAATATTCCGCCACTTCCTCCACGGCCCCGTCTCTTATGCGGCCGGAAGAATCCGTAAACAGAATGATATCCGCCGTTTCCTGCCTCAGGGAATTCCCCAGGCAGTAATCCATACAGGCCTCATAGGGTACTTCCTTTACCGTCAGGCTGCCGCCCCCATCCCGTCCGCCTGCCCTTTCTTTCTCCTTCTCTCTTATCCAGGAATCATATGTCACCGTCTTTTTTTCCAGCAGCCTTTCATATTTCTTACGCTGCCTGTCCGCCAACAGTTTTTTGATCCCTTGCTTTACTCTATAAAACATTCTTATCACGTCCTAAAACCATTTTTTTGCCGCATCCGCCATATCCCGGGCAATGGAAGAAGGCAGCCTTACGATTTCCATTTCCGCCTCCAGTTCATTCCTTTCCCTTTTTTCCATATCCTCCAGCCGGATATTTATGTTTGGATCCTCCGTGGCGAACACATAGCTTCCTTCTCCCAGCCGCCTGCCATTCGTCACAATCCGCTTTCTTCCGTTCCCTATAGCGGTTCCATTGAATAAAAGCTTTTTTATTTTCACCGCACAATAATCCATGGCCGGATCTATGCGCAATATTTTCACATCCTTGTCCACGGGCAGCGTCAAACGGATCTCCCGGCCCGCCCCATAAGCGTCCTTTACAAAATAAGAATCTTCCTCGCTGAATCCTTTTCCTCTATCCACATAAACCTGAACCTTATCTTCCTTCGAGGATCCATCGAATTTATGCAGCCATTTCCCCGGTTCCATCACCTGGTTCCCGATCGCTTCCCTGATCTCTCCCATTGATTTGCGGCTGCCGGTCACGAATTTCTGGAATTCCATCTCCCTGGCCCTGCAGGCTTCCTGCTCTTCCACAGTCAGGCCGAGTTCCTGCGCCATAGCGGATAGATCCAGCTTTTCCCTTTTCTTATTTTCCAGTACATAACAGTAAAGCGCCCGGTACGCCGTTTCGTTCGCACTGATAGGCTTTCCAAACGTCCATTCATAATCAATAACCGTCCAAGGCACGGCCTTCACCGCTTCCGGATCACCCCATGCCCTCTCTTCCTGCAGTGGAACCAATAAATTAGCAAAGATTAAATCATAATCCGCCACCGGAAGATCTTCCCTGTAAGATATCCTATCCTTATATTCATGAAACAAAACAGAAAAACCATCCAAATCATCCCTGTCCAGAAAACCGTCCAGGATTTCTTCCAGCGTAACGCCTTCTACATATTCAAATTCCGCGCCGGCCCCGTCTTCCAGGATCCGGCACTTATTCATTTCCAACATGCTGCCTTCAAACCGTTCCGCCAGATCCAGATAGGCTGCGCCCATCCCCCGGATATGCTCTGCCGCTGGTTTTGACAAGGCCCTTTTTCTTATTACCATACCCTGACCCTCTATCCGCAGCTCGGTGCGGATGGCGTATTCCTCCGCCCGGTCATTGGAATATTTGACATAGGCTATATCCGGTTCGGGGCCGATGATCACTGCATAAGAATTGGAAAAAACAGGGAAAAGCCCGTCTTTAGCGATTCCGTCGAACGCCTGTTTTTCATCAAAAAACAGCATTCTTTCCCTGTCAAAATTCCTTAGATTATCATATAATTCCCCGGGCTTTGGCAGACGCCTGTCGGAATACAGCGCCGTCATAAACTTATAATCCGGATATGGGTAATAAAAAGAATATTCCGCAAGGCCGCTTTCCTGCAGCATCTGTTCCAGACGTCCCCTTACAAAAGTCCGTACGCCGCCTCCCCCGGCATAATCTTCGATGCCGGAAAAATAAGACCCCAAATGATCCTCCATACATCCGGCAAAATATTTCAACCCAAGCCTGTTTTCTATCGCAATGACAATCCTGCCGTTCTTCTTCAGATGGCCCCGCATCATCTTCAGCCAGTCCACGTAGGGGTTTTGTGTATCAATATAGCTTTGCCCGTATTCAAAAACCCCGATAAAACATATATAATCAAAGTCCGCAGGCAAATCCGGTTCGATATCCTTAAAATTGCCCACATGTATCGTTACATTCCCGCAATCCTGATGACGGTATGCATTGATCAGGCTCCGTTTTTTCGATAAATCAATACTGGTCACGCTCCCCGCCTTCTGCGCCAGCTTTCCGGTAATCGCGCCGCAGCCGGAACCGATTTCCAGCACTTTATCCGATTTTCCCACCGGAAGCCAGTCCACGATATTCTCGCGAAGCGGCGACAGATGATACAGGATCGGCCATTTTGCACGTTCTTCTATTATCTTCCGGAATTCTTCCGGGGAATGATTTTTTACGATCTCCAGCAATTCGTCTTCCACATCCCCGTCGCAGTAAAAATCTTCCCCCGGATAATGCTTATAATCCAGCGTAACTTTCCCTATCTTATCCTTCATTCCGGCTTCTCCTCATCTTCGTCATATACCCTGGCCACCGTTCCCATATCATAGAAACCAACCGTATCCTTATCGGAGATGACAGTCAGGTTCAATACATCATACAATCTATGATACACTTCAAACTTATCCCTTTCATATCCTGTCACCCCCAGGGAAAGAAGATACTCCCCGCCCTGCAGGCTCATTTTCTGGGTAAATGCAACTTCCTTTTTCTCCCCTGCCCCCACCGGCTCCAAAAATGCCTTCTCCACCATCGTATTGGTTCCTGTAATCTCCGTCCCCTTAATGTTTTTAATGGTAAAAGCGAAAATAGGGGCCGGCACATCTTCCGCAAAATCTACCTTCATATGGATAGTAAACTCCTGCCCCTTAATGACAGCAGTGGTATGTATCCCTTTATCGTCCGTAATATAATATTCCGTAATCTTCGCTGCATTTGTGCCATATTCCAACAGTTTTGGGTTTATGCCCGCCTTCGCCGCAGCCGCATCCGTCACTTCCCTGTCATTCAGCAGGCCGCCGCCCTCGTCTTCCGTTACCTCATACTGTCCTACCAGCACGCGTTTATAGACGTCGATCATTTCCTTCGGCGCGCCTTCCCCCAGCTTCACTCCTTGGTTTAAAAGCACCACCCTGTCGCAGTATTTACTGATACTGCTCAAATCATGACTGACGAACAAAATTGTCTTCCCCATCCGTTTGAATTCTTCAAACTTATGGTAACATTTCGCCTGGAAAAATACATCGCCCACGGATAAAGCTTCGTCCACTATCAATATTTCCGGTTCGATATTAATCGCAACCGCAAAAGCAAGGCGGACGAACATCCCGCTGGAATACGTTTTTACCGGCTGATACACATAGTCGCCGATATCCGCAAACTCTAAGATGGCATCCATCTTTTCATCAATTTCCTTTTCGGAAAAACCAATCATCGTTCCATTCAAATATATATTTTCAATCCCGTTATATTCCTGGTTAAACCCCGCCCCCAGTTCCAAAAGGGCGGATATACGGCCATTTACTTTCACTTCCCCTGCAGAAGGGTTCAACACCCCTGTAATAATCTTTAAAATTGTGGATTTCCCCGACCCGTTCGTACCGATGATCCCCACCGTTTCCCCTTGGTAGACCTTCAAATTGACCTGATTTAAGGCATGATGCTCCTTATACTTTTTTTTCCTGGATAAACCCAGCGCTTCCATCATCCTGTCCGAAGGTTTATCATACAGTCTATATACTTTATCCAGATCTTTCACCTGGATCGCTACTTTTTTCTTATTCATCCTGCCATTTCTCCATTCCCAATCTGCCGCCGCCTCATCCTGCGGCCCAAACCACAGCGTCCCGCTTACAGGACATCGGCAAAATGCACTTTCAGCCGCTTAAAAATCAAGGATCCTATACAAAACAGCGTCACCGTAAAAATCCAAAAGTATGTGGAAGAATAAAAATGTTCAAAAAACCATTCCTGCTCATAAATCGCACTGCGGTACCCATTTACGATATAGACCATCGGATTCAGCTTAAAGATCGGCTTCATGCGGTCGCTTAAAACCGAGATATCCCAAAGGATCGGCGTCGCCCACATCCCAATCTGGAGGACAATGCTGATGATCTGCTGCAAATCCTTAAAAAACACCACGATTGCACAAGTTAAATAGCTAATTGCCAGCACAAGCACAAATTCACAAAAACTGTAATAGAAAATCTGCAGCGTATAGATACTCGGATAATATCCATAGGCAATAGCGATCACAAATAACACCAATACAAAAAAGACATGGACGAAAGTAGCCGCAATCACTTTTATAATGGGCAGGATGCTGATTTTAAATACTACCTTTTTTACCAGATAATTGTATTCCAGCAAAGCGGTCGTCCCATTGGTCAGGGCTTCCGTAAAATAGAACCAAGGTACCAGCCCCGCGGTAAGATACAGTACATAAGGGACTTCGATCCCTCCGGCCACAAGCTGGCTTCTCGTATCGAATACCCGGTCAAATACGATCCAATACATGACCACCGTTACCACCGGCTGGACAAACGCCCATACCATGCCAAGATAAGAACCCGCATACCGTTTCTTAAAGTCATTCTTTGCCAGTTTCCATATCAACCGCCTGCTCTGGTAGAGTTCCTTTGGAAGGACCGTCAGCCGGTCATAAAAAATCCCGAAAATAGCGCAGGTAAATGAAATCAGCAAGCAGGCCATCACTTTCTTCATGACTTCCGTCGTCTGATCCGCCAATGGGTTATGATGAAGAAGCACTACCGCCGCCAGGACCGCGGCAAGAAAATAGAAAAGTCCTATAAATGCCTTTTTCGTTATATCCCCATCCTGTTTCCTTCTTTTCTTATTTCCCTTTTTCACAAACTTTTTCGTCTTCTTTTCCGCTTCCATACAGTATCCTTACTCGCCTGCAACATAATCTTTTATGCCGCCCCACTTTTTATCTTTCTCGGACATGACCAGTTCCATCCCTTCCGGGATCGGCCACTCCACCCCGATCGCCGGGTCATTATAAAGGATTCCCCCTTCGTCATTAGGATGATAAAAATCCGTACATTTATAAGTAAATTCCGCATAATCCGAAAGGACCAGAAAACCATGGGCAAAATTCTTCGGGATAAAAAACTGTTTTTTGTTTTCCGCAGAAAGCGTCACCCCGAACCACTTGCCGAATGTACTGCTCCCCTCCCTTAAATCCACCGCTACATCGAACACTTCCCCGCTGATTACCCTGACCAGCTTGTCCTGAGGGAACTCTTTTTGAAAATGAAGGCCCCGGAGGACGCCTTTTTTGGAAGAGGATTGATTATCCTGCACAAACACCTGGCCAATCCCGGCTTCCTTATAAGCCTCATAATGATATGTCTCCATAAAATATCCCCTCTCATCCCCAAATACGGCGGGCGTGATTACCTTAAGCCCTTCTATCCCGCAAGTTTCAACCGTTATTTTACCCACTTTCCTTACTCCTTTTCTTTCCTATGCTTTTCAAAATCCCTGCCTGTTTACCGCCTCAACGGCAGGACGGCCCATTGTCCGCTGCCTCTACCACTCCGCGTTCACGGCCCCTTCTATCGGCTTTGGCTCCTCCACCTCTTCCGGAGCGATATCTTCCTCCCCGGCCATGGTTCCTTCTTCCTCCTGCTCCTCATTTTGGGCGTTATTTTCTATTTTCAGATAACTTAAATTGAAGTCCACTTTCCCTTCAATCCCATCCACGCTTCCGCTGGAAGTGTATTGCCACATATGGTAGTATCCCTGATAAATAGGCACATCCCTATATTCCGCCAGCCATACCACATAATCCCTTAATTTATCCATATCAAGCATCTGGTTGAGCCAATTCCTGGAAGAATATACGCCGGCGCGATATCCTGCGCTTTCTATCGTTGCGCAGAAAGCTTTGCTGACCGCCGTCCTTGCCTCCACATCCAGCCCGTCCGCCCGTCCGCTGCCTCCAAGCCCTTCTACGTCAATAAACACCGGATATGTAACCTCATAGTCTTTGCACAAGGCAATTACCATGCTGGCCTCTTCCACCGCTTCTACCGGGTCTAAGGCCTGCGTAAAGAAATATACCCCTGTCGGGATCCCTGCACGGGCCGCCCCCTTTATATTAGCCTCAAAATAAGGATCTTCCACCAAAGCGCCTGTTGTCGCCCCCCGGTAGCCTACCCGGATAATGGCAAACTCCACTCCGGCCTTTTTCACCTTATCCCAATCGATCTCCTTATTCCATTTGGAAACGTCAATCCCCATTTTTGCACCAGGATTCCCCTCCTGCATCTTGGTGATCTCCGACGGATCGGCATCCTCCAAAGCTTCATTGGCTTCCAGATCCTCCAACTCCGCATTGACCTCATCTTCGGATAAGATCAGCAGATCTATATCGTCAATGACCACATATTCCACGCTTTGCTTTACCGTTATCTTCGCTTCCGTATCCGGCACGCGGTAGCCTTCCACTTCCTTCAGCGCCACAGCGTACTCCCCCGCACGGAGATATTCGATATAGATTACGCCGTCCTGATCCTCATCCGTATATTCTTTATCCCCGTTCAACACGACCGAGAAATTCTCCCCTTCCACAAGCTTCCCTGCATTATCCACGATCTGAATACGCAGATCCTTCTGTACCGAAGTCATCAACAGCGACAGATTCTTCCCTTCCATCTTCTCAATGGATGAGTAGGGCTGCTTGTCCGGTTCAAAAAAAGTCTCGTCCTCCAGAAATGCACGGGTATTATCCCCTATCTGCATCGTGCCAGCCTCTTCCGGCCTGCTTTCCTGCTCCGGTTCCTGTTTCTTCGCGCTCTCATCGCCGGAACGGATATTGGCGTACAGGACAATCCCCCCTACTGCCACAAACATCAGGATAATCATTAAAATAATAATCCGCTTTACATTAGAGCCCATTTGCAACCTCTATCATATATTTTCCATAATCCGTCTTCATCAGCGGTTCTGCCAGTTTTAAAAGCTGTTCCTTTGTAATGAATCCCCTTTTATAAGCGATCTCCTCAATGCAGGAAATATAAAGCCCCTGCCTTTTCTGGACAGCCGCCACGAAGTCCGCCGCGTCCAGAAGGGAATCATGGTTCCCTGTATCCAGCCATGCAAACCCTCTCCCTAACGTTTCCACCATCAGGCTGCCCCGATTCAAATACTCGTTATTAATACTTGTAATCTCCATTTCCCCTCTGGCGGAAGGCTTCACGTTCTTTGCAATTTCCACCACATCGTTATCATAAAAATACAAGCCCGGCACCGCATAATTGCTTTTGGGCTTTTCCGGCTTCTCCTCAATGGAAAGGGCCTTTCCCGTCTCATCGAATTCCACCACCCCATACTCTCTGGGATCCCTGACGTAATATCCGAAAATCGTCGCCCCTTTCTCCCTGGATACCGCTTCTTTCAGCACCCTGGAAAAACTCTGCCCGTAAAAGATATTGTCCCCAAGCACCAGGGCCACGCTGTCTCTCCCGATAAAATCCGCCCCTATGATAAAAGCATCCGCCAGGCCCCTTGGATATTCCTGCACCGCATACTCTATCCTAAGCCCAAGCTGCTCCCCCGTTCCAAAAAGATCCTCAAACACAGGCAGATCCCTCTTTGTGGAAATGATCAATATTTCCCGGATCCCTGCCAGCATCAATGTAGATAAAGGATAATAAATCATGGGTTTGTCATAGACCGGCATAATCTGCTTTGAAATCGCCTTCGTCAATGGATAAAGCCGCGTCCCGCTGCCCCCTGCTAATATAATTCCCTTCATATATGCTGAATCCTCCTTCGTTTATCCATAATAAACAGAAACATTTAGATATTAGTATACCACAAATACGCCGTCTTTGAGCATTGAATCATATCGCCAAAAATGTGTCAAAAGGCCCATCCGGAGGCTTTGCCCGACAGATTGGCGCAAACGGCTTTTGCACGATGATCCCCTGCCCTATTGGTACATTTCCTCATAATATTTCTGATAATCGCCGCTTGTTACATTCTTCATCCAGTCTTCGTGTTCAAAAAACCACTGGATCGTCAGCTTAATGCCTTCCTTAAACATGGTTTCCGGTTCCCAGCCGATCTCCTCCTTAATCTTGTCCGGCGCAATTGCATACCGCCTGTCATGGCCCTTGCGATCTTCCACATAGGTGATCAGATCCTTGCTGACCAGTTTTTTCCTCGGGTCTGTTTCCGGCAGCATTTCCTGCAAAGTATCAAGAATAATATGGATAATCTCTATGTTCTGCTTCTCGTTATGCCCGCCGATATTATAAGTTTCAAACAAACGCCCCTTTTCCTGTACCATATCAATGGCCTTTGCATGGTCTTCCACATACAGCCAGTCCCTTACGTTCTTCCCATCCCCATATACCGGAAGCTTTTTCCCTTGCAGCGCGTTATTGATAATCAACGGGATCAGCTTTTCCGGGAACTGGTACGGACCGTAATTATTGGAACAGTTCGTAATATTAGCCGGGAACTTATAAGTGTCCATATACGCTTTTACCAGCATGTCCGAACTCGCCTTGCTGGCTGAATACGGGCTGCGAGGCGCATACGGCGTCGTTTCATAAAAATATCCCCCATCCTCTTCCAGGGAACCATAGACTTCATCTGTGGAAACATGCAGGAATTTCTTTCCCTCCTTAAAAGTCCCGTCCGGAAGCTCCCATGCGTCTTTTGCGCAGTTTAGCATAACGGCGGTGCCTAAAACGTTTGTCTTTACAAATACTTCCGGGCTGCGGATGCTTCTGTCCACATGGCTTTCCGCCGCAAAATGCACCACCCTGTCAATATCATTTTCCGCAAAAACCTTTGCAATCGCTTCCTTATCGCAGATATCCGCTTTCACAAACGTATAATTTTCCTGATTTTCCACGCTTTTCAGATTCTCCAGGTTTCCCGCATACGTCAGGGCATCTACATTGATGATGCGGATTTCATCCCCATACTTTTTCAACATATAATGAATATAATTAGAACCGATAAAACCAGCCCCTCCTGTTACCAAATAAGTCCTCATTCTTTCTTCCTCCATACCGAAGCGTTTTCTTTCTCCCATCATAACTTCTTATCCCTCTGCCGTCAATATGCACGCACGTCTCTTTTATGCAATCCGCCCTTCTTTTTTTATTAAAATACCGCATTTTTTACACTCAAAAAACGCGAAGGGGACAACGGGTCCCTACATCTTCCCTTCCAATCCCGGGATGCCTTCCGAAGGCGCTTTTTTTGCATTCCTTATGTAAACTTATTCGTTAAAAGCCATTGTCTCTATTTTCACATAATTCCTTATTTCTACGCTATTTATCCACATTTTTATTTACTCTTGTCCACTTTACATAATTTATTTATGTTATTTTATTTAAAAAAGGCCTTTTTATTCATTTTGTCGATGAATTACTATCATTAAGTTATTGACTTTTTTCGTCATAACTGACACAATCAAAGGGTAACAAAAAATTATTGCAATAGGTCGCAATTTGGAAAAGGGGAAGAATAACTCATGATGTATATGCACTACTGTAAGCCTTGCCACCGTGTCCATATGTTGAATGGACACAAGATGACATGTCCCAAATGCGGTGGAACTATTACTGAACTTCGCATCCCGTACATGGAATATGTCAGCATGGATATCGACGAACGAAACGCCTTCAAAGCGCGGTGCGCTGATGATGAACAGCTCAAAGAACTTGGTACTACCTACCGGATGTACAAATACAGTAAGTGGTATAAAGAACTGCATGGATAACTCTGCCCGCTTTGTTTGCCGTCTACATAAAAAGCGCGTGGTTTCTGTTATAACAAAAGTAGATTTTTTCTGTAAATCATAGTACAATAAGAAAAGCTTTTCACTATGGAGGATTCACATGAAAAAATCAAATACAAAAAAGCACCGAAAAAAACATAAGGGGACGGAAAAACAATTCCGTCTAAACGGCCACATCCTGCTGCTCGCTGCTATCCTGATCATTGCCGCGATCGCTGCTATCAAATTAGCTATATGGAACAAGGGCGTAAAATCCGATTTTGACCCTGACAATATTGCTGAAGGATACGATGTCGAAGCGCTCGATACCATTATACCTTTAAGCGAATCAAAACTGGAAGGACATGAAGATGACGGAGTCACTACTATCCTCTGTCTGGGGAACAACCCCCTCACGGATGAAACCGGGGAGAAGGGGCTTACTTCCTTACTCTCTTCTAAAACAAACGCCATCGTATATAACGGCGGTTTTCCTGAATCCACGGTCGCGGCCAGGTATTCCTCCTATAATGAAGGGTATCCGAGGGATAATTTTAATCTTCCATATGTCGCGCAAAGCATCTGTACAGGGGATTTCTCACGTTTGGAATCTGCCGCCGCCATTGAAGAAAACAGTCTGTATATGCAGACGGTAGAAACTTTAAAATCCATTGACTACAGCAAAATAGATATGATTGCCATTATCTATGACGGTACGGATTATCTGGCAGGCATCCCCTCCGATAATCCCAACGACCCCCATGAACTCAGCGCTTATACCGGCGGGCTTAGGGTGGCTATCGAAACAATCCAGGAGACCTATCCTTATATCCGCATCGTCGTTATGTCGCACACCTATGCCCAATCCATCGATGCGGACGGCAATTACCAGAACGGTGGCATGGCGGATTTAGGGAACGGGGCGCTCCCGCATTATTTGATAAAAGAAATTGATGTTGCCATTTCCTGCGGCGTTTCCATTATCGATAATTATTACGGGACGATCAACGAAGACAACTACCTCGATTATATGATCGACAACATTCATTTGAACGATGCAGGCCGTGAAGCCATGGCGGACAGGCTGGCGGAATTCGTAAACACCGGAAGGACATCGGCCAGATAATTGCCAAAAACAATTGGAAATCCTTCTCACCCTAACCAGCATTTTGCCGCCGTGCCGCCGGTCAATGGTTCTTCCCGCCCGGAGCGCGGTTGCCTTTTTCATGGAAGGAAGCGGAATTAACGTAAAGGAAATCATAACATGTCAAGCAAATATTTATCAACTATTTATATCATTATCTGCCTGCTTTTATCAGGCTGCGGAATGCGGGATCATTCAGTGAAAAATGTCACTACTGCGCTACAGAATGAGGAAGAAACAAGCGATCCCAATAAAATGACTGAGGATTTAAAGGAACGGGAGACTTCTAACGCCGTCCAACCATTTTTTGTAAAAAGGGAAGATGAATACCCAAGGGGAATTCAAATAAGTGATCAGACTTTTGATGTGGAATTGAAGCCATTTGGAGAGGTGACATTTGCTTCTTATGCACCAGATACCTGGGACAACGATTACGCCGATGCAGTGTTTCTCGTAGAGCAAAACGGCGATATACTTTCTCAGCTTCCTGCGGCTTTTGAAAACAACATCGGCACAGAGTCTTTTCATTCGGTAGATGCAGTGTCTTTTCTTGATTATAATGGGGATGGCTTTGATGATATCATCATCATTTTAAGTTATATCCTCGATAACGGACAATCAACCCTGCATAATGTGGTTCGTTATTATAGCGGGGCCGAAAATGGAATTTTCACTTATGAACAAGAAATGTCAGAGAGTGGATCCTCCGCTTTAGCAGACATAACGATCGCTTCCGCCAAAGATTTTATTGGTTATAAAAGGTTGCCATATGACGATACTCCAGCAGACAAAACCAATATTTATAATGATGTTTTAGCACAATATCAAGACATGGTTCTAAACGATTTTTATAGGAGTCTTATAGATTCCGATAAATATGATAGCAGTTTCGGGGACGCGATTGGGTCGGAAATCCGTCATTTTGAACAGGATATTTATTATGCGCTTTATGATATAGATGGCAACGGAATCATGGAGCTTATTATTGCAGGCGGGGAAAACCGTCACGCAAATCCTGATCATTCACCTTGGAATTATGACTTGTATGGTTATGACGGAACTAATGTAGTTCATATTTTTTCAGATATGGAATTTGGCTACAGAACTAATTTTTCACTTTATGAAAATGGAGTGATAAAAGTGTTTTACAGCAACAGCGCCGCAGAATCCGGCATTGATTTTTATAAAATAGGTGACGATGGATTTACTCCTGAAAAAATTGATTCTTTTGCTGTAGTTGGCCGCCTTGAAGGAGAAAATCCTGTATTTGCCTATTCGCAAAATGGCAATGAAATAACAGAGAATGAATATAATGAAAACATTCAAAACTATGAAATAACCCTTGCAAAAAAATTGGATTGGATCCTGATTCAATAATAGTGTGAGAAGTGCTTCTAACCACTCGCAGCAGAGGCTGCTTCGTGGAGAAGCACTAAGTCTCACACGGGAGAATGCCTAAAATACGGCATTATCCCAGACAAGCTTGCTTGTCTGGGGATTTTGCGATTCCGCGCAGCGGAATCATAGGGGTAGCGTGAGAAGAACTTCTAATCACTCGCAGCAGAGGCTGCTTCGCGAAGAAGT
>CAOKPU010000020.1 GCA_948470755.1 uncultured Lachnospiraceae bacterium
CGTTTGCACAAATCTAGTGTGCCATCTGCCAGACGGGGCCGCCGGATGGGCTTTTTGACACCCGAATCCTTATAGGTAATTTTTATAAAAGAAAAATATGTCGTATGATTAACGAAGGATTTTCTGATAAATTTTAAAGAAGAAGTTCTTCGCGGTTATTATACTTTGCCAATAATTCGTGGATTTTTTCCGTAGGGGTGGATACATTTGCCATGGATGAATCATGGTTCATAAAATCGATAATGGAAGCAAGGAATTTGCTCATATCGGCTTCCACATAATAGGGGCGGTCTTTTAGCTCCGGAGGCTGATAGGTCAGATTAGTGGTAACGATTTTATCAAAATAGCATTTTTCATAGGCTTCGTCGAAAGAAGCAAGCCCATCGGTGAACAGGCCGAAGGTACAGCAGATGAATACCCTCTTTGCATTCATTGCCTTTAGCTGTTTGGCGGTATCTATCATGCTTCCTCCGGAAGAAATCATGTCATCAATAATAATGACGTCTTTGCCGTCGATATTATCGCCCAGGAATTCATGGGCGACGATGGGGTTTTTCCCGTTTACGATTGTGGAATAATCCCTGCGTTTATAGAACATGCCCGTATCAACGCCGAGTACATTGGCGAAATAAACGGCGCGGTCAAGGGCTCCTTCGTCAGGGCTGATGACGACCGTATGATCTTTGTCAATAAGAAGATGCTCTTCGGTATGGAGCAAAGCCCGGATGAACTGATAGGGCGGGGTAAAATTATCAAAACCGGAAAGAGGGGCGGCATTCTGGACTCTTGGGTCATGGGCGTCGAATGTAATAAAGTTGGAA
This sequence comes from uncultured Lachnospiraceae bacterium, assembly GCA_948470755.1. GTDB lineage: Bacteria > Bacillota > Clostridia > Lachnospirales > Lachnospiraceae > Kineothrix. The sequence continues at coordinate 822 of CAOKPU010000020.1, forward strand.
ACTCCCATATTGCTTAATTCTTCGATAGCATAAGCACAGTCTAAAGATTCCCGTCCGGTCCTTTTGTGCTGGCGGCCTTCATATAAGAAAGGCATAATGACATTGATCCTATGCGCTTTTCCACATGCGGCAGCGATAAGCCGTTTCAAATCTTGATAATGGTCATCTGGGGATTTATGGTTGATATAGCCGTTCATTTTGTATGTGATGCTGTGATTGCAGACGTCTACAAGGAAAAAGAGATCTTTTCCGCGAATAGATTCGTGAAATACGCCTTTGCCTTCACCGGTGCCGAAACGGGGGCAGGAGATGGTTGTAAGATAATTGTCTTCTACATATCCCTGAAAAGCGGGATCGCTTTTGGCAATATTATTTACTGTTTTCCTAAATTCAATCAAATAACGGTTAATGCTGTCTGCCAGTTTTGCAGCGGATTCGGTGGCCACGATTTTTAAAGGCGCAACCGGAATGGCAGCTTCCAGTTCATGTAAATTGGGCATAATAACCTCCGTATGTAAAAAGTGTATTGCTATATACTTTCATTTATATCATTCCTGATAGTGACACGTCAAGAAAATTCTAGTAGAATAGATGGGGACAAGCCAATCAAAGGGCAAAGGAGGCTGGCTATGAAAGGAAAAGGGCATACGATAAAGAAGGTGGAAGAGGGCAGCATTGCAGAAGAAATCGGGATAGGGCCCGGAGACAGGCTCCTGCAGATCAATGGGGAAGAAGTAACGGATATTTTCGACTATCAATATCTGCTGCAGGATGAATATATCGAAACGCTGGTGGAAAAGCCGGACGGTGAAGAATGGCTGTTTGAAATAGAAAAGGGCTATGAAGAAGATCTTGGGATCATTTTTGAAAACGGGCTGATGGATGAATACCGGTCCTGTTGTAATAAATGTATTTTTTGTTTTATCGACCAAATGCCCAAAGGGATGCGGGAAACGCTTTATTTTAAGGATGATGATTCGAGGCTGTCTTTTCTTCAGGGGAATTATGTGACCTTGACAAATATGTCGGATAACGATATTGCAAGGATTATTAAATATCGTTTGTCTCCTATCAATATTTCTTTTCAAACGACTAATCCAAAGTTAAGGTGTATGATGTTGAATAACCGTTTTGCCGGTGAAGCATTGAAAAAAGCGGACATGCTTTATGAAGCGGGGATTGCTATGAATGGGCAGATCGTCCTTTGTAAAGACGTTAATGATAAAGCGGAACTGGAGAGGACGATTTCGGATCTGACAAAATATCTGCCGGTTTTGGAAAGCGTATCCGTAGTGCCGGTAGGATTGTCAAAGTACAGGGAAGGGCTTTATCCTTTAGAGCCGTTTACGGAAGCGGACGCTAAGGAAACGCTGGGAATAATCCACAAGTGGCAGGAGAAGATTTATCCTTTGTATGGGCTGCATTTTGTTCATGCCAGCGATGAATGGTATCTTCTGGCCGGGGAAGATTTACCGGAAGAAGAAAGATATGACGGCTATCTCCAACTGGAAAACGGCGTCGGGATGCTCAGGCTTTTATTGGATGAATTTGAAACGGCTATGGAGGAAGCAAAAGATGAAAAAAGGATAATGGCAGAGAAAGATGGAGGCGGGGGAAAAAGGCTTGTTTCCCTTGTTACCGGCAGATTGGCATATCCTTATATCCTCTCCATGGCAAAACGTATGGAAGAAGTTTTTGGTTTTCTTGAAATACAAGTTTTTGAGATTGTCAATGAATTTTTTGGGGAAAAGATTACCGTATCCGGCCTTCTGACAGGGCAGGATATTGAAAAGCAGTTAAAGGGCAAACGGTTAGGGCCCCGGATCCTCCTTCCGGAAAACGTATTGCGCAGCGGGGAAGCTGTTTTTCTGGATGATATGACGGTGGAAGAACTGGAAAAGTCTTTACAAGTGAAGGTAGATATTGTAAAATCAAGCGGACGTGATTTTATAGATGCAATATTGAAAGATAAGATGGAATGATGCAGGCCGTATAAGGCGGAATTAAAACGAGGTGAAAAATGGGAAAAAAGAAAAAGCCGATTGTTGCAGTAGTAGGAAGGCCGAACGTAGGTAAATCCACACTGTTTAATGCATTGGCCGGAGAAAAAATATCCATAGTGAAAGATACGCCGGGAATTACAAGGGATAGGATTTATGCGGATATCACCTGGCTGGGCATGTCGTTTACATTGATTGATACAGGAGGAATAGAGCCGGACAGCAAAGATATTATTTTATCGCAGATGCGCGAGCAGGCGCAGATAGCCATTGATACGGCGGACGTCATTATGTTTATGACTGATGTAAAGCAGGGGCTGGTGGATGCGGATGCGAAAGTGGCGGACATGCTAAGAAGGTCAATGAAACCCGTAGTGCTTGTGGTAAATAAAGTGGACCGCTTTGAGAAGTATATGGCGGATGTGTATGAGTTTTATAATCTCGGCATTGGGGATCCCCATCCGGTGTCGGCGGCAAACAGGCTGGGCATTGGGGAGATATTGGATGAGGTGTCTTCTTATTTTGGACAGACAGAAGATGACGGGGAAGAAGATGACAGGATTAAGGTTGCGGTGATCGGGAAGCCCAATGTGGGGAAATCATCCATTGTAAACCGGCTGATCGGCGAGAACCGGGTGATCGTATCGGATATCGCCGGGACCACCAGAGATGCCATAGATACGCAAGTAAGGCATAACGGCAAGGAATATGTATTGATTGATACGGCCGGGTTACGGCGGAAGAATAAAATAAAAGAGGAGCTGGAACGGTATATGATCATCCGGGCCGTCAGCGCGGTGGAACGCGCCGATATCGCAGTGCTTGTCATCGACGCCACGGAAGGGGTTACGGAACAGGATGCCAAGATTGCCGGGATTGCCCATGAACGGGGCAAGGCGGTAATTGTAGCGGTGAACAAATGGGATGCTGTGGAAAAGGATAACCATACTATGAAGAAGTTCACCTCCAGGGTAAGGGAAGTCCTGTCTTTTATGGCTTATGCGGAGATTTTGTTTATTTCTGCCGTTACCGGGCAGCGTCTGACAAAATTGTATGAAACGATAGATATGGTGAACGAAAACCATTCCATGCGCATTTCTACAGGGGTTTTAAATGAGATTATGGCAGAAGCGGTTGCTTTACAGCAGCCTCCTTCCGATAAGGGCAAGAGGCTTCGGCTGTATTATATTACCCAAGTAGCTGTGAAACCGCCCACTTTTGTTATTTTTGTCAATGATAAGGAACTGATGCATTTTTCATATACCCGGTATATTGAAAACCAGATAAGGGAGACTTTCGGGTTCAGGGGGACTCCGTTAAAATTTTTTATCAGGGAGAGGAAGGAGAGACCATAAAGTGGAGCGTATTGTATGTTTGGGCATCGGATATTTATTCGGGCTGTTTCAGACGGCATATATTTATGGCAGGATGCATGGCATTGACATCAGGCAGCACGGAAGCGGCAACGCAGGGACTACCAATACCTTACGCGTATTCGGAACGAAAGCGGGGCTGATCGTTTTTGCCGGCGATGTGTTAAAGTGCGTCCTGGCAGTAGTGATCAGCACGGCGCTGTTTGGGAAAAGCCATCCGGATATGATTTATTTATTTAAAATGTATGCGGCTGCGGGGGCGATTTTAGGACATAATTTCCCGTTTTATCTGAATTTCAAGGGAGGAAAAGGCATTGCGGCGACAGCAGGCCTTATCCTGTCGTTCCATCCGGCATTCCTTCCTGTAGGCATTCTTGTATTTTTTGGAATATTTTTTACAACCCATTATGTATCGCTGGGATCCTTGCTTGTATATGCGGCTTTTATGATTGAGATTACGGTTTTAGGGCAGAGGGGCCTGTTTACCGGTATGAGCCAGCCCTATTTGATAGAATTATATATGGTTGCGGCGTTTTTGACAGTAATGGCTTATTACAAACACCGGGAAAATATAAAACGGCTGTTAAAAGGAGAAGAGCGCAAGACCTATCTTATAAAAAAAGAAAAAGGATAAAAGCAGGAGGACGGAAAGGGAAAAGGAGGAAGAACCATGGCTGATATCAGTGTAATCGGAGCCGGGAGCTGGGGGATCGCTTTGGCTTTGCTGCTCCATAAAAATGGCCATCATATTACGGTATGGTCTGCGATAAAAGAAGAAATCGATATGCTTATCAAAGAACATGAACATAAAGAGAAACTTCCGGGGGTAAAATTACCTGAAGATATGGTATTTACCGCCGATTTGGAAGCATCTGTAAACGGGAGGGATATCCTGGTCCTTGCCGTTCCTTCGCCTTTTACAAGGAGTACGGCCCATAGTATGAAAGAGTATGTATCCGACGGGCAGATTATCGTCAATGTGGCAAAAGGGATAGAAGAAAAGAGCCTGCTCACCCTTTCCCAGATTATTGAAGAAGAAATCCCCCAGGCTAAAGTAGCGGTATTGTCCGGGCCTTCCCATGCGGAAGAAGTAGGCCGCGGCATTCCCACCACAATCGTAGTGGGGGCAAGGCAGAAGGCGACGGCCGAGTATTTACAGAATATTTTTATGAATGAGGTATTCCGCGTTTATATCAGCCCGGACGTGTTGGGTATTGAATTAGGTGCGGCTTTGAAAAATGTAGTGGCGTTGGCTGCCGGGATTGCCGACGGGCTGGGATATGGAGATAATACGAAAGCGGCGTTGATTACGAGAGGGATCACGGAAATAGCCCGGCTGGGAACGGCGATGGGCGGAAGGTTTGAAACGTTCTGCGGCCTTACCGGGATCGGGGACTTGATCGTGACCTGCGCTTCCATGCATTCCAGGAACCGCAGGGCGGGAATCCTGATCGGTAAAGGATATTCCATGGAAGAGGCCATGAAAGAAGTGAAAATGGTAGTGGAAGGGGTTTATTCGGCGAAGGCGGCAATGGATCTGGCAAAAAAATATGATGTGCAGATCCCGATTATAGAGCAGGTCAACGCAGTATTATTTGACGGTAAGGAAGCAGGGGCGGCTGTGAAGGAATTGATGATCCGGGATAAGAAACTGGAGAATTCGGATATCCCATGGAATTAAGCAGACTATTGATTTCTAACTGTTTCTATCGTAATATATAAGAAAATGCAGGGCGCAATGGGCGGCGCAGAAACGAGGATAAGAATGAGCAATTTGAAACAAGGATTTTCCGGTACATCTGAATATGTGGCATCCGAACAGCTAATGGCAAGCGTAAATGTGGCGATCGCACTGCAAAAGCCTTTGCTGATCAAGGGCGAACCGGGGACAGGGAAAACAATGCTGGCGGAGGCAGTGGCAAAATCCCTTGGGAAAAAGCTGATTGTCTGGAATATCAAATCTACTACGAAAGCACAGGAGGGGCTGTATGTATACGATACGATCCAGAGGCTTTACGACGGCCAGTTTGGGGAAGAAGGAGTAGATGATATTGCCAGATATATCAAACTGGGGAAATTAGGGGAGGCTTTTGAAAGCGAAGAACAAGTAGTGCTGCTGATTGATGAAATAGACAAGGCGGATCTGGAATTTCCCAATGACCTTTTGTGGGAATTGGATCAGATGGAATTTTACATCCATGAAACAAAGCGGACGGTAAAGGCGAAGAACAGGCCGATTGTCATTATCACTTCCAACGCGGAGAAGGAACTGCCGGATGCATTCCTTCGCAGATGTATTTTCCATTATATTGATTTCCCCGGCGAAGAACTAATGGAAGAGATTGTACGGACACATTTCCCGGATATCGAAGATAAGTTATTGAAAAACGCAATGGATGTGTTCTATTGGATCCGATCTATTAAGGATATCCGTAAAAAACCAAGCACTTCCGAATTGATCGATTGGGTCAACGCGCTTCAGATAGGAGGGATCCCCCTCGAAAAGCTGCAAAAGGAACTTCCGTTCGTAGGCGTTATTGTAAAAAAGGATGAGGATCTGGAAACAGTGAGGGATAGGGTGAATTAGAGCGTATGTTTGGGAAATTTTTTGACACGTTAAAGGCGAAAGGCTTAGAGGTAACTTTGAGCGAATGGCTTACGCTGCAGGAAGCTTTGGATAAAGGGCTTTGCAATAGCAGCCTTACCCAATTTTATTATGTGGCGAGGATGATCCTTGTAAAAAGCGAGACGGAATATGATAAGTTCGATTTGGCTTTTGAAGAGCATTTTAAAGGAGTACAGTCGGAAAATGAAGTGACTTCCCAAATGCTCCGGTGGCTGGACAAGTCCGATATGATGGAACTGGCCCATGAGGAGGCAAGGGATCATCTGAATCGGATGGAAGAGGTCCAAATCGATAAAGAGGATGTGGAAGAGAAATTCAAACAGAGGCTGAAGGATCAGGACAGCGAACATAACGGGGGCAGTTATTGGATTGGAACGATGGGGAAGACTTCCTTTGGAAATACAGGCGGCAATGTAGGGGGCGTCCGTGTAGGAGGGACGACCGGCTACCAGTCCGCGTTCCAGGTGATCGGAGCCAGGAAATACAGGGATTTCAGGGAGGATAAAGTGATTGACAACCGGCAGTTCCAGCAGGCGTTGCGCAGGCTCCGCCAGTTTTCCACCAAATTGGATATTCCGAAAACAGAGTTGGATATTGACGGTACGGTGGACAAGACCTGCAATAACGGAGGCTGTCTGCAGATCGTGATGGACAAACCCCGGAAAAACGCGGTGAAGCTTTTGTTGTTGATGGATTCAGGCGGAACGATGATCCCATATACTACTTTATTGAGCGAGTTATTCCAATCGGTGCATAAATCCAACCACTATAAGGATGTAAAGACTTATTTTTTCCATAACTGTATATACAGCAAATTATATAAAACGCCGGAATGCGAAAACGGCGATTGGATTGATACGGAATGGATGTTCCGCAACCTGGACAGCGATTATAAAGTAATTATCGTAGGGGATGCGGCAATGGCTCCGGAGGAATTATATTCAACCACCGGGAATTACCGGGGCCCTAATGGCGGCTTGTCCGGCATGGACTGGCTCTTGCTGATGAAACGGCATTATAAGAAAATTGTTTGGCTGAATCCTAAGATGGCTCCTGGCCATGCCCCCTGGCGGGAAGCGGAAACGGCTATTAAAAATACTTTTCCAATGTATAAGCTGACGGTGGATGGGCTGAATCAGGCTATGGTAAAGCTGATGGTAAATAAGTAGAAGGCGGGATGGAAGCTGACGCAGCCGCGCTTTCGCGCGAATGTATGTTTGCGTACGCTTTTTATTTGGAAGGAGAAAAAAGGAAATGACAGTATTTGACGAGTTAAAGGCAAGAGGGCTGCTGGCGCAGCTTACGGATGAGGAAGAAATTAAAGAGCTGATCAACCACGGCAAGGCAACTTTTTACATTGGGTTCGACCCTACGGCGGACAGCCTTCATGTAGGGCATTTTATGGCTCTTTGCCTGATGAAGCGGCTGCAGATGGCAGGGAATAAACCGATTGCGCTGATAGGGGGAGGAACGGCCATGATCGGCGACCCTTCCGGCCGGACCGATATGCGTTCTATGATGACTCCGGAAACGATACAACATAATTGCGACTGCTTTAAAAAGCAGATGAGCAAGTTCATTGATTTTTCCGAAGGGAAAGCGATGATGGTGAACAATGCGGATTGGCTGCTTGATCTTAATTATATTGACGTTTTAAGGGAAGTAGGGGCGCATTTTAGCGTGAACCGTATGCTGACGGCGGAATGCTATAAGCAGCGTATGGAAAAGGGGTTAAGTTTTCTGGAATTTAACTATATGATCATGCAGAGTTATGATTTTTATGTGTTGTATCAAAAGTACGGCTGCAACATGCAGTTTGGCGGCGATGACCAGTGGAGCAATATGCTTGGGGGGACTGAACTGATCCGGAGGAAACTGGGGAAAGATGCATACGCCATGACGATTACTTTGCTGCTGAATTCCGAAGGGAAGAAAATGGGGAAGACGCAGAAAGGAGCCGTATGGCTTGATCCTGATAAGACTTCTCCTTTTGACTTTTTCCAATACTGGAGGAACGTGGCCGACGCGGATGTACTCAAATGCATCCGTATGCTCACCTTCCTGCCGTTAGAGCAAATTGATGAGATGGATAAATGGGAAGGAAGCGAATTAAATAAGGCGAAAGAAATCCTTGCTTATGAACTGACAAAATTAGTCCACGGGCAAGAGGAAGCCGAGAAAGCGCTGGAAGGGGCAAGGACGTTATTTTCCAGCGGGAACGCAGCGCAGATGCCTACAGTTGTCCTGACAGAAGGAAATTTTATGGAAGATAAGATCGACATCCTTACGATGCTGACGGTATCCGGTTTGGTTGCTTCCCGTTCGGAAGGGCGCCGGGCAGTGGAGCAAGGGGGCGTCAGCATAGACGGGGAAAAAGTGACGGACATTAAGGCTGTTTTTGAAAAGGAAAAACTGGCCGGAGACGGACTTGTCTTAAAAAGAGGCAAAAAGAGTTTTAAAAAGATCATTTTCCAATAGAAGCCGGAACACAACGGTTAAGAATCAAAGAATAATGTAAAGTTCCTCTGCATATATTGTAACAGCAAATATGGAAGGGGAACTTTTTTATGGATGCGTTGCATACACATAACTTATACAAAGACATTCAATCCCGTACCGGAGGGGAAATCTACATAGGAGTGGTGGGGCCGGTAAGAACCGGGAAGTCTACCTTTATCAAACGTTTTATGGACATTATGGTGCTTCCTTATATGACGCAGGAGCATGAAAAAGTAAGGGCGCAGGACGAACTGCCGCAAAGCGCAGGTGGAAAGACCATTACCACGACAGAGCCAAAATTTATTCCAAAGGAAGCGGCTAAAATTACATTAAACGATGATATTGACGTAAATGTACGGCTGATTGATTGCGTAGGCTATATGGTAGACGGGGCCAGCGGGCATATGGAAGAGGACGCGGAACGGATGGTAAAAACCCCGTGGTCCGCCGATGAAATCCCTTTTACCCAGGCTGCGGAAATTGGCACGAGGAAGGTGATCAACGATCACTCAACCATAGGAATCGTCATTACATGCGACGGAAGTTTTGGGGAAATCCCGAGGGAAAACTATATTCCGGCTGAAGAACGGACGATTTCGGAACTGAAAAAAATACATAAACCTTTTATCCTCTTAGTGAATTCGGAAAGGCCTTATTCGGAAGAAACAAAAAAACTGACGGAAGATCTTGCGAAAAAATATCAGGTCAGCGCGATGGCTGTAAACTGCGAGCAATTGAAAAAAGATGATATTCATACGATAATGGAAAATATCCTTTATGAATTCCCGCTGACCATGATTGAGTTTTACATGCCTAAATGGGTGGAAATGCTTCCGAACACTCATAAGATGAAAGCGGATATCATAGGCAGGATCAAAGAATTGATGGGGCATCTTGGCTGCGTGAAGGATGTGGCGGGGAACGGCATCAACTTAGAAAGTGAATATATACGCAAATGCAAAATGGACGGAGTGGATATGGCGACAGGATGTGTATCCGTGTCCCTCGATGTGGATGATTCCTATTATTATGAAATGCTCAGCGATCTGATTGGGGAAAGTATTACGGGGGAATATCAGCTTTTGTCAGTATTAAGGGAAATGGCAAAGATGAAAAAGGAATATGTCAAAGTCCTTCACGCTGTGGAAGCCGTCCGCTGCAAAGGATACGGAGTCGTAACCCCTGACAGGGATGAGATTACCCTGGATAAACCGGAGGTGATCCGCCACGGCAATAAATTCGGCGTGAAGATCAAAGCGGAAAGCCCCAGTATCCACATGATACGCGCCAATATTGAGACGGAAATATCGCCTATTGTAGGAACGGAACAGCAGGCCGAAGATTTGATCCGCTATATTTCCGATGCGGGGACGAGCGAAGAGGGGATATGGGAAACAAACATCTTCGGAAAAACGGTGGAGCAGCTTGTCAACGATGGAATTACAGGGAAAATAGCCATGATCGGAGAAGAAAGCCAGGTAAAATTGCAGGAAACCATGCAAAAAATCGTGAATGACAGCAACGGTGGAATGGTTTGTATTATCATATAAGATGGGATGAGGGGATACGGTTTTTTGGCGGGAAGCCCTGCCGGAAAACCGTATATTTATTTCCCTTTTGGATATCGTTCATCCTCTGCCATAAAAATACGTTCCCATTTTTGACCAAGGGTTCTTTTTGAAACTAAAATTCCTACAGTTGCCTTTTTTGATATCTCATGGTATATTATTACTATTGACAAACGGAAAAGGGATGGTTATTGATATGGGTAAAGAATATGAAAAACTTTTAAAATGTTATGAAAGCCTGCGGGAAAAAGTAAAATTTGAACCTAAGGTAGCGATCGTGCTGGGATCAGGGCTTGGTAATTTTGCAGACAGTATACAGATTGTGGAGGAACTTTCCTATGGCGATATCGAAGATTTTCCGGTTTCTACCGTGCCGGGCCATGCAGGAAAGTTTATTTTTGGATATCTTGGAGCCGTACCGGTGGTGTGCATGAAAGGCAGAGTGCATTATTATGAAGGATATCCGATTGGGGATGTGGTGCTTCCGGCCCGCCTGATGAAAATGATGGGGGCGGAAATCTTGTTTTTGACGAATGCGTCCGGTGGAGTCAACGACACGTTCCGTGCAGGGGACCTGATGATGATTACAGATCATATTTCCTGTTTTGTGCCAAATCCTTTGATCGGGCCGAATATAGAAGAATTGGGGACTCGTTTCCCGGATATGAGTTCCGTATATGATAAGGGATTACAGGAGATTTTAAGACAGACAGCAAAAGAGCATGGCATTCCGATGAAAGAGGGGGTTTATCTACAGTTGACAGGGCCGTCCTTTGAATCGCCGGCGGAAATCCGCATGGTACGTACCCTGGGTGCGGATGCGGTAGGTATGAGCACCGTAGTGGAAGCGATTGCCGCAAACCATATGGGGATGCGGATCTGTGGGATTTCATGTGTATGCAATCTTGCGGCGGGAATGACGGAAAATCCGTTGACCCATGAAGAAGTACAGGAGGCGGCGAATAAGACTGCCCCTTTGTTTACGAAGTTAGTGGCGGAATCCGTAAAAAAATTCCTATAAGATACGACAACGCGGCAGACCTTGAAAGGGGATGGGATACAGCATGAATATCCGTTTTTATAATGCACTGGTATTGACAATGGAAGAGGACAGGCCTATTTTTAAAGGGGAAGTCTGGGTAAAGGATGAAAAAATCCTATATGTTGGAACCGGCATGGATGAAGATAAGCTTTTGGGATGTTGGAAAGAGGCTTGCATCATATGGGATGAGGAAGTGGACTGCCAGGGCAATCTTTTGATGCCCGGATTTAAGAACGCCCACACACATTCCGGCATGACGCTGCTGCGTTCTTACGCCGATGACCTTCCTTTGCAGTCATGGTTGAATGAACAGGTGTTTCCTATAGAAGCGAAAATGTCAGCCGAGGATATTTATCATTTAACGAAGCTGGCCATTTTAGAATATCTGACCAGCGGGATAACGGCTATTTTTGAAATGTATCTGACGCCGGAGAGTATTGGAGAAGCCTGCGTGGATATGGGGATGCGTTGCGTTCAGACAGGGGGAGTCAATAACTTCAGCCAGTCGGTGGAACTTTTGGAGAAATGGTATGAAGGGCTGAACGGGAAACATCCGCTGCTTTCTTTCCTGCCCGGTTTTCATGCGGAATATACTTGTTCAAAAGAATTGCTGGAAAGGATCGCTGCTTTTGCCAAAGAGAAGAAAGCCCCTGTTTATACGCATTTATCCGAAACAGAAACAGAAGTAGAGGGATGCAGGGAACGTTATGGCATGACGCCGGGTATCTTTTTGGATTCTCTTGGGATGTTTGAATATGGCGGGGGAGTTTATCACGGGGTGTGGCTTACGGCGGAGGAAATGGCTCTTTTTAAGGAAAAGGGCGTCAGCGTGATCACGAACCCCGGCTCGAATACAAAGCTTGCCAGCGGGATTGCGCCTATAAGCGGTTTTCTGAAAACAGGGCTGAATGTAGCGATCGGTACGGACGGGCCGGCCAGCAATAATTGCCTGGACATGTTCCGGGAAATGTTTCTTGTGACGGGGCTGGCAAAATTAAAGACGAAAGACGCTTCCGCAGTGGATGCAACGGAAGTATTGAAGATGGCCACCGTAAACGGGGCGGCGGCGATGAAGCTGGAAGAGGCCGATGTGCTGGCGGAAGGGAAGCTGGCGGATATGATTATGATGGATTTACATATGCCGAATATGCAGCCGCTTAACAATATCGCAAAAAATATTGTATACAGCGGCAGCAAGCAGAATGTAAAAATGACGATGATCCATGGGAAAATCTTATACCGGGATGGAAAGTTCTATGTTCCGGATAGACCGGAGGACATTTATCGGAAGGCAAATGAAATCATAAACAAACTGAAAGAGTAAAGCCAAACGATATTTATTTTTGGTTGATAGGCAGAAATGCTTTTCAATAGATGTTTTTAACTTTTTATTTATTAGGAGGTATAAGGAGATATGTTGGAACAATTCTTCAAATTGAAAGAAAACAAGACAGACATTAAGACCGAAGTTATGGCTGGTATTACTACCTTCATGACGATGGCTTATATTCTGGCAGTAAACCCCAGCATCCTTTCCGCTGCGGGAATGGATGCCAATGCGGTGCTGATTGCTACGGCGTTAGCTTCTTTTGTGGGTACTGCGCTGATGGCCCTGCTGGCTAATTATCCATTTGCGTTGGCGCCGGGCATGGGATTAAATGCTTATTTTGCATTTACGGTAGTGTTGCAAATGGGATATTCCTGGCAGATCGCGTTGCTGGCTGTGTTTGTGGAGGGGCTTGTTTTTATTGTGCTTTCCCTGACAAATGTGCGGGAAGCGATTTTTAATGCCATCCCTATGACTTTAAAGTCAGCGGTAAGCGTGGGCATCGGTTTGTTTATTGCATTTATCGGTTTGCAGAATGCAAAACTCATTGTAAACGAGGATTCTACATTGCTTACCTATCAGAAGTTTGCAGGAGAGGAATTCTCCACGGTTGGGATTACGGCTTTGCTTGCCTTGATCGGGGTATTGATTACCGCCGTATTTTTGATCAAGAATATAAAAGGCGGCATTTTGCTTGGGATCGTTGCTACATGGGTGCTTGGCATTATCTGTGAACTGGTAGGGATTTATGTGCCGAACCCGGATGCGGGCTGGTTTTCTACTATTCCCCATGCCATTGTAAGCTTTGACTTTTCGGCGATAGGAAGTACATTCGGGCAGGTATTTAAGGCTGATTTTTCCTCAGTGAAAGTATTGGATTTCGTAGTTATCATGTTCTCTTTCCTGTTTGTAGACCTGTTTGATACTTTGGGAACCCTGATCGGCGTCTCCTCCAAAGCAAATATGCTGGATAAGGATGGGAAGCTTCCCAGGATCAAAGGCGCGCTTTTAGCAGACGCGATTGCAACCAGCGTAGGCGCCGTTCTGGGTACATCCACCACAACTACTTATGTGGAAAGCGCATCCGGTGTAACAGAAGGGGGCAGGACCGGGCTTACCGCCATCGTAACCGGCCTGTTATTCTTGTTGGCATTGATTTTCTCCCCGCTGTTTTTAACGATACCGTCATTTGCAACGGCTCCTGCCTTGATCATCGTTGGTTTCTATATGATGGGTTCCGTAGCGAAGATCGACTTTAATGATATGACGGATGCAATCCCGGCATTCCTTTGCATTATTGCAATGCCTTTGGCCTACAGCATTTCGGAAGGAATTGCCATCGGCGTGATTTCCTGGACGATTATCAGTTTAGTATCCGGTAAAGCAAAGGAAAAGAAAGTAAGCATATTAATGTATGTCCTTACCGTATTGTTTATTTTGAAATATATATTCCTATAAAAATAGGGATAGTTACTGTATTAACCGTTTGTTTTTACAAAATAAGGAAAAGGGAAGGAAGCATTCACAAAAAATGGATGCTTCCTGTTTTCGATAAGGATAAAAAATGAAAGTGACTTATATTTACCATAGCGGTTTTGCCGTAGAATTGGATAGTTGTGTACTGTTGTTCGATTATTACAAGGGAGAGCTTCCTTGCTGGAAAAGAGAAAAGGCGGTTTATGTATTTGCTTCCCATAAGCATCAGGATCATTTTCAATTAAAGATTTTTGATTTGGCGACAGAATACCCGAAGACTCATTTTTTTCTCGGCAGCGACATTAAGCTGGGCAGGAAATATTTGGAGCGGAATCACTTGGGGCCTTCGGTGAAAGAAAAAATAACTAATGTAGGAAAAAACAAAAGCATAACTTTTGATGAGATAGAGATACTTTCGCTTTGTTCTACCGATGAAGGGGTGGCTTTTATCGTAAAAGCGGATGGCCGCAGCATTTATCATGCAGGGGACTTAAACTGGTGGCATTGGGAAGGGGAATCCGTTCTTTTTAATGAGAATATGGGGAAAGCTTATAAAAAGGAAATTGATTCTATAAAAGGGATGCATTTCGATGCGGCATTTGTCCCACTGGATCCAAGGCTTGGGAAGGCTTATGGCTTTGGGATGGACTATTTTTTGGAACATACGGATGCAGATAAAGTTTTTCCTATGCATATGTGGGAAAAATACGGATGTATCAGAAAGTATAAACAAACATTGACAGGCCGGAAGCATGAAAAACAAATCATGGACATTGACAGGCCGGGACAGGAGTTTGAGGAATGGAATATATAGTGTTTGCGTGGGTGATTTTTGCAATCATTGCTTTGATCATGTCCAAAGGCTTTTTGGATGAAAAGAAAAAAAGGAAAGAATTTATTTTTTGGCTTCGCAATCATTACGGGGAGCTGCCAAAACGGGACGGGTACCGGGAAGGGGAGATGAATAAGATTTCCCGTTATTTTCAGGTGCATAAAAAGGCAAGCTTCCATATCGATGATATTACATGGAATGATTTGAATATGGATGAGGTGTTTTGGAGGATGAACTATACATTTTCTGCAGCCGGGGAGGAATATTTGTATTATCTTCTCCGGACACCTATGCAGGATATGGAAAGGGCTGCTTTGTTGGAACGGCAAATAGAATATTTTATGGAACATAAGGAGGAGCGGATCGCGTTTCAGGCTTTTTTTTCGGAAATCGGAAAAACAGGAAAATATTCAATATACGATTATCTGGATCATTTGGATTTGCTGGGGGAACGGAATAACCGGATGCACTATGCCGGTAATCTGGCGATTATTTTGTCGTTGATTATCATGTTCTTTAACGTACAGTACGGCACCCTTCTTTTAGTCGTTGTAATGGGGCGTAACATCATCGCATATTTTAAATCTAAAAATGAAATCGATCCTTATGTGACCAGCTTTTCTTATATTTTAAGGTTGATGCAGAACGCTGAAAAAATGGAAAGGATGCCAGTGGGAGCATTTGCCAAAGAAGTGGAAGAGCTAAAAAAGTGCCGGAAAACGTTGGGGAAATTTAAGGCCGGTTCCTATATTATTATGTCTGCATCCAGGATGAGCGGATCGGGTAATCCATTGGAAATTGCCCTGGACTATGTCCGGATGGTCTTTCATCTGGATTTGATCAAGTTTAACCAGATGCTTGCGGAAGTGCAAAAGAACAAAGCATCCATCGACCGGATGATGACCCTGACCGGTTATATGGAAACGGTGATTGCCATCGGGGCTTTCCGTGCATCGCTGGGAGTATACTGCATTCCCCGGTTTGACAGACGCAGAGGGATGAAGGCGGAAAATCTTTATCATCCTCTGCTGGAAGATCCGGTGAAAAACAGTATTTTGACGGAGAAAGGAGTGTTGATTACCGGCTCCAACGCTTCCGGTAAATCCACATTCTTAAAAACAGTGGCCGTCAATGCGATTCTTGCCCAGACGATATATACATGCCTGGCAGACAGCTATAGCGCAGGTTTCTACCGGATCATGTCGTCCATGGCGCTAAGGGATGACCTGTCAGGGGGGGACAGTTATTATATTGTGGAAATAAAATCTTTAAAAAGAATCTTAAATGAAATAGGGGAAGAGGGCAACCCAGTGCTTTGCTTTGTGGATGAGGTGTTAAGGGGAACGAATACCGTAGAGCGTATTGCCGCATCCACCCAGATTTTAAAAAGCCTTTCCAAAGCCTCCGTCCTTTGTTTTGCGGCAACCCATGACATCGAACTGACACATTTGCTGGAAAAGCATTATAATAATTATCATTTTGAAGAAGAGGTGATGGGCAAAGATATTGTCTTTCATTACCGGCTGCTGAAAGGGAGGGCAGTCACAAGGAATGCCATTAAACTGCTTGGAGTAATGGGGTATGATGAAGAGATCATACAGGAAGCGGAAGCGCTTGCAGAAGGATTCTTAAAGAGCGGAAGCTGGGATGAAAAGATGACTTGTTGAAGATTCTCTCATGACGGCTTGACGATTCCATGGAAAAAGTGGTATGATTAAAAACATAGGAACATTCGGGAATCTGGAAAATAGACAGGAGGGGTTGTTGGAATGGCGAATGTAATCTTATTTTTAAATTCCTTTTTTTCGTATTTGCTGGTATTTGTAATTATTGTGGCATTGGTGATTGTAGCCTGTGTCCTTGGCGCAAAATGGAGAAAAAGTTCAGATGCTAAAAACGGCGGGACGGGAAGCCCGGTTTTGCCGGATACCGTAGACTTAAAAGAATAAAGAAAAATAGGGGTCTTAGTTTTTTGCAGGAAGGCAGGGTGTTCATTTGATGGACACCCTTTTGTATGGGAATCGGAAAATAAGAGGGAAGGAGAGAAAATGGGTAGATTTGACACAATACTTTGGGATGTGGATCAGACCCTTTTGGATTTTAAAAAGTCCGAAAGCTATGCCGTCAGGTACTGCTTTCAAAAGTTTGGAAAGGAAGCAAGCGATGAAACGGTTGCCGTTTATTCGGCGATCAACGAGAATTTCTGGAAACGGATAGAAAAAGGGGAGATCAATAAAAAAGAAGCTTTGGTAGAACGGTTCCGCACCCTGTTTAGAAAAATAGGAGAGATGGATATAGAGGCTGAGGATTTTCAAAAAGAGTATGCGGACGCCCTTGGGAGCGTTTATTATTTTCAGGATGATTCTTATAATCTGTTAAAGCGTTTAAAAGGGACATGCCGTCAGTATTTAGTAACCAATGGGGTAACGTTTACCCAAATGAAAAAATTAAGGTTGTCGGGATTGGATAAGCTGGCAGACGGCATTTTTGTTTCGGAGCAGATCGGGGTCCCTAAACCGCAGAAAGATTTTTTTGAACGGTGTTTTTTAGAGATTCCCGGTTTTTTGCGGGAAAGAACGATAATTGTGGGGGATTCCTTAAGCAGCGATATGAAAGGCGGTAATAATGCTGGGATCGCTACGTGCTGGTATAACCCGGCGGGACTGGAGAACCGTTCCGATGCCAGGATAGACTATGAAATTAAGGATTTAAGGCAAATATGGGATGTTTTGGGATATAAGCCGGATGAAAAATGCTTTTGACTGTTGATAATGCCTGAAAAAGAAAGCGGAGTACGAAGAAAGGATATGATCTATTGATGGAATTAAGATTTGCGGACAGGATGAAAGAATTTGAAGAAGGGATTTTTCAAGTATTGAATGAGAAAAAAAATGAAAGGCTTGCCCAAGGCAAGACCGTATATAATCTTTCGGTCGGCACCCCGGATTTTAAGCCGGCCCAGTATATTATAGATGCGGTGGCGGAAGCGGCGCGAAAACCGGAAAATTATAAATACGCCTTGGCGGATCTTCCGGAACTGACCAAGTCGGTCATAAACAGGTTCAGGAAACGATATGGAGTGGAGCTTGTGGAAGAAGAAATTATGTCTGTCTATGGATCCCAGGAGGGAATAACCCATATCGGGCTTTCTTTATGCAATCCGGGGGATGGTGTGCTGGTGCCGGATCCGGGGTATCCTATTTTTGCCATAGGCCCTTCTTTGGCAAATGCCCGGTTGATTCCCTATGCGCTGACGCCGGAAAATGATTATCTTCCTGATTTGGAGGGGATGGATGAAGAAGTATTGGCGGATGTAAAATTTATGATCGTATCCTATCCCATGAATCCTATCTGTAAGACGGCTCCCAGAAGTTTTTATGAAAAGCTGATTCCATGGGCAAAGGAAAAAAATATTATGATCGTCCATGATAATGCATATTCGGATATTATCTATGACGGGAGGGAAGGGATTTCCATTCTTTCGATACCGGAAGCAAAAGAGATATGTGTGGAATTTTACTCTTTATCCAAGTCTTATAATTATACGGGGGCGCGGATGGGGTTTCTTGTAGGGAACCGGGAAATGATCGCGAATTTTAGAAAACTGCGTTCGCAAATCGACTATGGGACTTTTTTGCCGGTGCAATATGGAGCTATCGCGGCTTTGAACGGGCCGGACGACCAGATTAAATCCCAATGCATGGAATATCAGAAAAGGAGGGATGCTCTTTGCAAAGGCCTGCGTTCCATCGGTTGGAATATAAAGGACAGCGAAGGGACTATGTTTGCCTGGGGGGCTATCCCGAAGCAATATGGAAGCGATGATGTAGCTTTTGTTATGGAGTTGATGGAAAGATCAGGGGTGCTTTGTACGCCGGGAAGCAGTTTTGGATCTCTTGGGAAAGGTTATGTCCGTTTTGCCTTAACGATGCCCGTGGAAAAAATAAACGAGGCAGTAGCTGCAATTGCGGCATCCGGAATGATATCGCCGCGAGAATAAATTGATAAGATGGAAAAATTGAAAAAATTTTTAATCGCGAGATTTGTGTTGCCGCAAACTCATTATGCGCAAAAGCAGCGCAGAAATGGAGATAAATAGGGAAATCGGTTTACATACATAATTGTCTATTGACAGAGGAAAGCCTATACACTATACTATAGAATGACCACTAAATATTGGTGGCCGCTGCGAGTTTATCACTACATATAGTGATAATATGTATACGCATAACGCGTGCTAAGCACCCGTCATGCGTTTTTATATCATTGGGAAATTTAACAGGAGGTTGTGGAATGAGTAAAGAGGCCGCTGCAGCAGATCCCGTATTAAATTACGGGGAAACATTTAAGCCGCAAAGACCGGTCCAGGTAATCAAGAAGGATGGGAGCTTGGAGGCTTTTAATGTGCAGAAGGTAATTGATGCGGTAGGGAAAAGCGCTTACCGTGCATTAACCAAGTTTACGGAAGAAGAAAAACAGCATATCTGCCAATATGTCGTCGATAAAGTTATGGAGCTGGAACAGG
Organism: uncultured Lachnospiraceae bacterium; assembly: GCA_948470755.1. Classification (GTDB taxonomy): domain Bacteria; phylum Bacillota; class Clostridia; order Lachnospirales; family Lachnospiraceae; genus Kineothrix. Next base: position 20,090 of record CAOKPU010000020.1, read on the forward strand.
ATGAAATCCCCATTCCCATTATGCATAACATTGTAGAAAGCGCTTTGGAGAACGTAAAGCCCATTGTTGCAAAGAGTTATCGGGATTACCGCAACTATAAACAGGATTTCGTGCGCATGATGGATGATGTGTATAAAAAAAGCCAGTCTATCATGTATGTGGGCGATAAGGAGAACGCTAATACGGACAGCGCCTTGGTGTCTACAAAAAGAAGCCTGATCTTTAATCAATTTAATAAGGAGCTGTATCAGAAATTCTTTATGACGACAGAGGAAATCCAGGCCTGCCGCGACGGATATATTTATGTCCATGATATGTCGGCCCGCAGGGATACAATGAACTGTTGTCTGTTCGATGTATCCAATGTGCTGACCGGCGGCTTTGAGATGGGGAATATCTGGTATAATGAGCCGAAAACGCTGGATGTGGCTTTTGATGTGATCGGGGATATCGTCCTTAGCGCGGCAAGCCAGCAATATGGCGGCTTTACTGTGCCGGAAGTAGATAAGATTTTAGAGCCTTATGCAGAAAAGACATATCAGAAAAGCCTGGAAAAATATAATCGCCTGGGCATCGGCGAGCAAACGGCAAAAGCGGAGGCTTATGCGGATGTCGTCCGGGAATTCGAGCAAGGGTTCCAGGGATGGGAATATAAATTCAATACGGTGGCCAGCAGCCGGGGCGATTATCCTTTTATTACGGTAACGGCGGGGATTGGGACAGGGCGTTTTGCAAAATTGGCCAGCATCTGCATGTTGAATGTAAGACGTAAAGGGCAGGGGAAGAAGGAATGCAAGAAACCGGTCCTTTTCCCTAAAATCGTATTTTTGTATGATGAGAATCTCCATGGGCCGGGAAAGCCGTTAGAGGATGTGTTTGAGGCGGGCGTGCAATGTTCTGCAAAAACAATGTATCCGGATTGGCTGAGCCTGACAGGGAAAGGGTATATCGCCAGCATGTATAAGCGTTACGGCAAAGTGATTTCCCCTATGGGATGCCGCGCGTTCCTTTCCCCATGGTATGAGCGGGGTGGGATGCATCCGATGGATGATGAGGATGTTCCGGTTTTTGTGGGCCGTTTTAATATTGGCGCCGTTTCCCTTCATCTGCCCATGATCCTTGCCAAGTCGCGACAGGAAAGCAAAGATTTTTATAAAGTTTTGGATTATTATCTGAATCTGATCCGCCAGCTTCATATACGTACATATGCATATCTTGGGGAAATGAGGGCGTCTACCAATCCTTTGGCTTATTGTGAAGGCGGGTTTTTAGGGGGCAATTTAAAATTAAGCGATAAAATCAAACCGATCTTAAAATCAGCGACGGCCAGCTTTGGCATTACGGCTTTCAACGAACTGCAGGAATTGTATAACGGGAAGTCCCTTGTAGAGGACGGACAGTTTGCAATGGAAGTTTTAGAGCATATTAATAAAAAAATTAATGAGTTTAAAGAAGAAGATGGGAACCTATATGCCATTTATGGAACTCCCGCAGAGAATCTTTGCGGGCTTCAGGTAAAGCAGTTCCGGGCGAAATACGGTATTGTGGAAGGGGTGTCCGACAGGGAATATGTCTCCAACAGTTTTCATTGCCATGTGACGGAAGACATTACCCCTATTGAAAAACAGGATTTGGAATACCGTTTCTGGGAGCTTGCAAATGGAGGGAAAATCCAATATGTGAAATATCCGATCGATTATAATTTGGAAGCGATTAAGACCCTGATCCGGCGCGCCATGGATATGGGATTCTATGAAGGGGTGAATTTGTCCCTTGCTTATTGTGACGACTGCGGGCATCAGGAGCTGGAAATGGATGTATGCCCCAAATGCGGCAGCCGGAATTTGACGAAAATAGACCGCATGAACGGTTATCTGTCTTATTCAAGAGTGCATGGCGATACAAGGCTCAATGAAGCGAAAATGGCGGAAATTGCAGAAAGGAAGAGCATGTAAGAATGAGATATCACAACATAACCAGGGATGATATGTTAAACGGCGACGGGCTGCGTGTAGTCTTATGGGTCGCCGGTTGCTCTCATTGCTGCAAGGAATGCCATAATCCCATTACATGGGATCCGGACGGCGGGCTTCCGTTTGATGAAAAGGCAAAAAAAGAAATTTTTGACCAACTGGATAAGCCCTATATATCAGGGATTACATTCTCCGGCGGCGATCCCCTTCATGCGGCTAACCGTATGGAGGTGCGCAGCCTGATGGCGGAGATCAAAGAAAAGTATCCTGGCAAAACGATTTGGCTTTATACCGGGGATTTATGGGAAAATATATCCCATTCTTCTATGATGCGGTATGTTGACGTCCTGGTGGACGGTGAGTTTCAGGCGGAATTAAAAGATGCAAAACTTTTGTGGAAGGGGAGCAGGAATCAAAGAGTGATTGATGTGCAAAAATCTCTGCAATTAAAAGAAAGCGGTGCTTTTATACTGCACTGCGGAGATTATTCCGCACGGCCGGATGAGACTGACTGAGTCAATCGCCGCATAAAGGCGACGGTCAGTCAACAACCCCGATACAGGCATACAGGGCATTAGGCAAGCGACGATGCAGGGCATAATACATCTTCGATGTGTAGGGATATGGCCCTTGCGGCAGTCGTCAAATGCCTGCAAGGAGCCGCTTGCCCCGTTGCTTGCGGGAATCGATATCGCCGTTGAGAGCTGAATGCAAAAAGCCTGTCCGACTGCTGCTGATCCGACAGTCTTGGTTAAAAACCGATACAAAAGAGCGGCAGCCTGGTTCATGGCCGGGCGGATCAAAGAGGAGATGGAACGTGAAGAAAATCAAGATAAAATATTTTACGGAAGAAATAGAAAAATTGACATATATAGGCGGCAGATCGGATTGGATCGATCTGCGGGCGGCGGAAAGCGTGGATATGAAAAGCGGGGAATTTAAACTGATCCCGTTAGGGGTGGCGATGGAGCTTCCGGAAGGATATGAGGCCCATATTGTACCACGGAGCAGTACATTTAAGAATTTTGGAATCATTCAGACGAATCATCAGGGCGTGATTGATTCTTCTTATTGCGGTGATGATGACCAGTGGTTTATGCCGGCTTATGCTTTAAGGGATACGCATATTGAAAAAAACGACAGAATTTGCCAATTCCGTATTATGGAAAACCAGCCGGAGCTGGTATTTGACGAGGTGGATTTTTTAAAAGGAGAAAACAGGGGCGGTTTTGGAAGCACCGGGAAAAACTAAAGATATTTTGAGACGAAAAGAAGAAAATAGGCAGGAAAAGGAATAGATCAGTATAAGAAACTCTTTCTACGACATAATAAAAGGGAAAAAGATGTTGGACGGAAGGAGTTTTTTAATTATGGAAACAGAAACAAAAGGTACGAGAAACGGAAAAGGGGAGATAAAACCGGGAAATATTTCTTCGTCCTTGGAAGAAAATATGCGTTATCTGAATGAAGAGCTTGGAACGGGCGTCAGTTTCGATATTATTTACCGTATTGTGCAGGTAGGGGGGAAGAATGCCTGTATGTACTTAATAGACGGTTTTTGTAAGGATGAACTGATGCAGAAAATGCTGCAGTACTTTATGGATATCACTCCGGAAGAAATGCCGAAGGATGCCCATGAGATGTCAAAAAAGAGCATTCCTTATGTAGAAGTGGATATGGCCGCCGAGTGGGAGAAGATCATCTGTTCTATTCTATCCGGCGTCTTTGCCTTTTTTATCGATGGATATGAGCAATGTCTGCTAATCGATTCGAGGACCTATCCGGCCAGAAATGTTTCCGAACCGGAGAAAGACAAAGCTCTTAGGGGATCTAAAGACGGTTTTGTGGAAACGGTTGTTTTTAATACGGCCCTGATCCGCAGGCGGATCAGGAGTACGGATTTAAGGATGGAAATGTTTCAGGCGGGGGAAAGTTCCAGAACGGATATTGTGTTGTGCTATATGGATTCCCGCGTGGATCATGATTTTTTGGAAGAATTGAAAACAAAAATCAACCATATACAAGTGGATGCCCTTACGATGAATCAGGAAAGTTTAGCGGAATGTCTGTTTGCCAGGAAATGGTTCAACCCCTTTCCTAAGTTTAAGTTTACGGAACGGCCTGATACGGCGGCCGCGCAGGTATTGGAGGGGGATGTAGTGATTTTAGTGGATAACTCGCCTTCCGCCATGATTACCCCCACTTCTATTTTTGATATTGTGGAAGAAGCGGACGACTATTATTTTCCGCCGATTACAGGTTCCTACTTAAGGTTGTCCCGTTTTTTGATTTCCCTTATGACCTATTTTGTGACTCCGTTGTTCCTGCTGTTGATGCAGCATCCGGAATGGATACCGGAGAGCTTCCGTTTTATTGTAGTAAAGGATACGGTGAATATCCCTTTAATATGGCAATTCCTCCTTTTAGAACTGGCAATCGACGGGCTGCGTTTGGCGGCAGTTAATACCCCTAATATGCTCAGCACCCCGCTTAGCGTTATGGCTGCCCTTGTATTGGGCGAATTTTCCGTAAACAGCGGGTGGTTCAACGCGGAAGTCATGCTGTATATGGCATTTGTGGCTATTGCAAGCTATACACAGCAGAATTATGAATTAAGCTATGCAATAAAATTTATGAGAATCATCAACCTAATATTGACACAGCTTTTTGGGCTTTTTGGATTTGTTGCGGCGGTGGTTTTCCTTTTGGCAGCGTTAATCTCAAACCGGACGGTATCGGGAAAAAGTTATGTATATCCTCTGATCCCTTTGAATCTGAAACAGTTGGGAAAACGCATGATCCGTTACCGATTACCCCATTCTGAAAAAGAATGATTTGAATTTTTACGGCTGGGATGATAAAATAAAATACTAAGGACTGTTTAAGGAGGGAATTATTTTGTCGGAATTTAAAATTATCACCAATACAACCGCGGATTTGCCATTGGACTATGTGAATGAAAATCATTTAGGCTTAATGGTTTTTAACTATACGATACAAGGGGAGACCTACAGCAAAGGGCATGAACTGGGGTGGAAGGAATTCTATGCATTAATGAGGGAAGGGAATATGCCTACTACATCCCAGGTAAACCCGCAGGAATGCCGGGGATATTTTGAAGAATATTTAAAGGGAACGGACAAGCTGCTGTATATTTGTTTTTCTTCAGGTTTGAGTGGGACCTATGGCAGCGCATGTATCGCGGCAGATCTGGTAATGGAAGAGAATCCTGGGTGCGAAATCCGGATTATCGACAGCAAATGCGCTTCCATGGGAGAAGGGCTGCTGGTCCATAAGGCGGTGCAGCTTCAAAAAGAAGGAAAATCCATGGATGAGGTGGCCGCATGGGTGACGGAAAACGTTCCCCATCTGGTACATATTTTTACTGTAGATGATTTAAACCACCTTTACCGGGGCGGAAGAGTGAGCAGGACGGCTGCCGTCATCGGGACGGTAGTGGGCATTAAGCCTATCCTCCATGTGGATGATGAAGGGCATTTGATTCCCATAAGTAAAGTAAGGGGAAGGAAAAAGTCTTTGAGCGCCCTTGTGGATTATATGGAAAAGAAGATAGGAAAATACAGGGATGAAAATGATATAGTATTTATCAGCCACGGGGATGCTCTGGAAGATGCGGAATTTGTAAGAGATATGGTTAAGGAAAGGATGGGGATAGACAGCTTTATGATCAACAACATTGGGCCGACCATCGGTGCCCACTCCGGGCCGGGGACGATCGCTTTGTTTTTTATGGGGGAATCAAGATGATCCTTTCAGGAAACGTTCGGAAAACAGGGGATTAAAGCGGATGACGTTTGCCGTGAGGGATAGAAGGCGGATACCCCGTTGCCTGTAGCAATGCAAAATGGATGTTTCTACAGGCTGAGGGGTATTTCATGTGTTCAAATGCTTTTAAAGCATATTTGGCTGATGTCTTTCTATTACTCCTTGCATCTGTCAAATTCCGGGTTGAATGCATAGAAGTTTTTAGAGTCTAGTTTATCCTGCACAATCCGCAGCCCTTCACCGAATCTCTGGAAGTGGACGATTTCCCTTGCGCGTAAGAAGCGGATAGGATCGCATACTTCCTGGTCATGGACAAGGCGCAGGATATTATCGTAGGTAGAACGCGCTTTTTGTTCTGCCGCCATATCCTCTACCAAATCAGTGATGGCGTCCCCTTTGGATTGGAATACGCAGGCATTGAAGGGAACCCCGCCGGCCGACTGCGGCCAGAGTCCCAGCGTGTGGTCAACATAGTATTTGTCAAAACCGGATGCTTCGATTTCCTCCATGGAAAGGTTTTTGGTAAGCTGATATACGATAGCGGAAATCATTTCCATATGGGCTAATTCTTCTGTGCCGATATCTGTCAGCAGGCCTGCCACCTCATTATACGGCATGGTATAACGTTGGGATAAATAACGCATGGATGCAGCCAATTCGCCGTCAGGGCCGCCAAACTGGCTAATGATAACTTGGGCAAGTTTTGCATTAGGCTGCGTGATCTTTACCGGAAACTGTAACCTTTTTTCATAATTCCACATAACTTAACATCCTCCTTCCCATGGCATTGGCTGCAATGCCCATTTCCATTCTTTACTGCATGTATCTGCAACGGAGAGGGAGAGAGGGCCGTACTTTGCAGCATAATCACGCATCATTTGGTTTTTCATGCGCATGTAGTGGTTGAAATACTCCATAGCCTCCCTGTCAAAAGGATGGGTATCCAGATACTCTGTCATTTCAACGGTTACGAAATCGACAATCCCAATATTACGGAGCATGTTTTCCTGCTCCGAATTCATTCTGCCGCTCATTTTACACATCTCCTTCCTGTAAACGGTTTGGTCAGTTCCGGAAAGATTGTGCCAGTACAATAGGCTTTATCCAGATCTTCATATATCTGCGTAAGATGCTGCCACGGCACATAAGCCATAGCTAACGGGAAACGGTCAAAATATTCGTTAAAATTATAATCCTGCATAATACTCCTTTCATAGATTTTAAATATTTCTAATATACTATATGATAGGTCTTTTTTATCGTGTTAAATTTTTGCTTTTTTGTATTATAAAGTTCATATATGATTTTCACCCGAATCTTTTTGAACGGCCCGCGTCCGATATCAGGGCGGACAGTTTACGGCATCCGAAACATGACGGAGGAGCAAGGGGGATATCCGGAGCGTATTGACATTCTTCCCGGAGCGTTTTATAATAAAACGAAAAAATGAGAATGAATATCAAAAGCGATTGAGCAAAGGTGGAAACATGACTCTTTATGATGGACAAAAAGGCGGGGTATATGAAGTGAATGGGGTTTACGTAGAGGAACCCATAACGAGGAGGCTGCAGGCATTAGGGTTAAATGACGGGACAAAAGTGAAAATTTTAAACCGTAAAAAGGGAGGGGCATTGATCATTCAAGTAAGAGGGACAAGGCTGGCATTAGGGAAACATATTTCTTCCGGCATTGAGGTAAAAGATCAAGCGTTTTACAGCGTAGATTTTGACCATAAAACAAAGGAGGGAAGCGGCAATGATCGACAGGGAAATGATTGACAAGGAAAAGACCGTGCATGTGGCGTTTGTAGGTAATCCCAATTGCGGGAAAACGACGCTTTTTAATGCAATTACCGGATCGAAGTTAAAAGTTGCCAATTGGCCGGGGGTTACGGTGGAGAGGATGGAGGGAGAGGCGGAGTACGAAGGCTTTCACCTGACGTTGGTGGACACCCCGGGGATTTATTCCCTTACCTGTTATACGATAGAAGAAAAAGTAACCAGACAATGCGTGATGGATGATGATATTGAAGTGATTGTAAATATCGTGGACGCTTCTTCTTTAGAGAGAAACCTTTATTTGACGATGCAGTTGCTGGAGCTTGGAAAGCCGATGGTGCTTGCCCTCAATATGATGGATATAGTGGAAGAGCGGGGGATGGAAATCGACTTGCACCGCCTGCCGGAACTTTTGGGGGATATTCCGGTAGTACCCGTTTCCGCAGCCAAAAGAACCGGGTTAGATATCCTTCTTCATGCAGTTGTCCATCACTATGAGGAAGGGCCTAAGGGTAACGTCCTTTCTTATGGGGAGGAAATTGAAGATAAGCTGGCCAAGCTGGAAGTGATGATGCAGGCGCATTATCCGGCTCATTCTTCGGTGCGTTGGCACGCAATAAAACTGTTGGAAGACGATGAAGAAGTAAGGGAGGAACACCCTATTTCGGTAACCAATGTGGTAGGACGGAGCTACGAAAAAGAAATTATCCAGGCAAAATATAACTACATAGAACATATTGTAAACGAAACTTTGTTCCATAAAGAGAAAAAAAAGGAACGGACGGATAAAATAGATGCGCTGCTAACCCATCCTGTTTGGGGAGTCCCCATGTTTTTGCTTATTATGTGTTTTGTCTTTTTCTTAACCTTTGCAGTAGGGGATTTCTTAAAAGGCTATTTTGAAATGGGGCTGGATAAACTTTCGGAAGGCGTGTCTTCATTCCTCTTATCCATAAATGTAACCGGTTGGATGCGGTCCCTTGTGGTAGACGGGATTATCGCGGGGGTGGGGGGAATCCTTACTTTTATCCCCAATATTTTTATTCTATTTCTTGCCCTTGCCATTTTGGAAGACAGCGGTTATATGTCGCGGGTAGCTTATGTCATGGACAATATTATGGGGAAGGTCGGCCTCTCCGGCAAGGCTTTCCTTCCGATGATCTTAGGCTTTGGATGTACTGTGCCTGCGATTATGGCAACCCGGGCTTTGGAAACGGAACATGACCGGAAAAAAACGATGATTGTCACCCCGTTTATGTCCTGTTCGGCAAGGCTGCCCATTTACGTCCTGTTTTCGGATATGTTTTTTGGCGAATATGCGGTAATTGCAGCTTTTTCCATGTACGTGATCGGGATGGCGATAGCGATTCTGGTAGCGAGAGCCATTCATAAACTGGAAAAGGGAAAAGAAAACAATTCCCTTTTGATCGAACTTCCGGAATACAAACGGCCAAATCCAAGGACCATACGGATTTATGTATGGAATAAGTTAAAAGATTATTTGTCCAAAGCGGGAACCACTATTTTTATTGCATCTATTGTCATATGGTTTGTGTTGAACTTTGGTTCCTCCGGCTTGGTGGAAAATCCGGCGGACAGCTTCGGCGCGGCAATCGGCCGCTTCCTTGTACCTCTTCTTGTTCCGGCAGGCCTTGGTATGTGGCAGATTGTTGTAGCTCTCATATCCGGCATTTCTGCAAAAGAAGTAGTGGTTTCCAGTTTTGCCGTCCTGTTTGGAGTAGCCAATGCCAATTCCCAAGCCGGGATGCAGGCAATTGTCAGGAACATACAAAGTATGTACCCTGGCTTTGGCCCTTTGAATGCTTTTTCCCTTATGGTGTTCTGTCTGCTTTATGTACCCTGTATTGCGACGGTAGCCACTATAAAAAAAGAAAGCGCTTCATGGAAGTTCACATTAGGGATGATTGTTTTCCAACTTCTGTTCGCATGGACGGTTTCTGTCATCATATACCAGTGCGGAACCCTGATACTGTCCATACTTTGATGCATACCGATGTAGGAAGCGGAAACCTTAGACGCACCGTACTTTTCCGGGGAAAGCCGAAAAATACCTTGATTTCTTCCTTCTTTTGTGTAAAAATAATGAATAGCGCAATGATAAATTATTAACAATGTTTTGGGAATATCTATTCATAAATGGAATTTTTTCCCGCAAATAAGGAGAAAACTATGAGAGGTATTGATACACAGGTCCGGAAGATACGCAGGCGTATTTTCAAGGAAGTAGCCAATCTCGCTTATACGTCGGAGGATTTGATCAATGACGTGGAAGCATTGCCTTATAAGATAGTAGATTATGACGAATCCCAATATGGCAACATTTACAGGGAGCGCGCCATTGTAAGGGAACGCATCCGGCTTGCCATGGGGCTTTCGTTGCGGCCGGAAAATGCCCCGGTGCATGTAACCCAGGGCCTGGCTGAAAGCAATATTGATGAAAAGTATTATGAACCGCCGTTAATGCAGGTGATCCCTTCGGCATGCAATGCCTGTCCGGAGAACCGTTATGAAGTGACGGACCGGTGTATGGGCTGCGTAGCCCATCCGTGCAGGGAAGTCTGCCCAAGAGGGGCGATTTCCATGAAAGACGGCAAATCCATTATTGACCAGGAAAAATGCATTAAATGCGGGAAATGTAAAACAGTCTGCCCTTATGACGCCATTTCCCATCAAGTCAGGCCGTGCCTTTCGGCTTGCGGCGTCAATGCGATTAAGAACGATGAAAAAGGAAGGGCCGTCATTGATTCCGGCCTGTGCGTTTCCTGCGGACAGTGCATGGTAAACTGCCCTTTTGGCGCAATTGCAGATAAATCCCAGATCTTCCAGCTTATCCGTAAAATGCAGTCGGGAAAGAAAATTATTGCTCAGGTTGCTCCGGCTTTTGTGGGACAGTTCGGCAAGAATGTAACGCCGGATATGATAAAGACGGCTTTAAAGGAATTAGGCTTTTTTGACGTATATGAGACGGCGATCGGTGCGGATATGGGAGCTATGGCAGAAGCGGAGCATTATGTCCATGCGGTGGCGACAAAAGAGCTGCCTTTCCTTTTAACGTCTTGCTGTCCGTCATGGTCCATGCTGGCCAAGAAATTTTTCCCGGAAACCATAGACAAGATATCCAATGCATTAACGCCTATGGTTGCCACTGCCCGTAAGATAAAGGAAGACCACCCTGACGCAAGCGTTGTGTTTATCGGACCATGCGCTTCCAAAAAACTGGAAGCTTCCAGAAGGACTGTGCGTTCCGATGTGGATTTTGTCATTACATTTGAGGAACTTGCGGGTATGTTTGAAGCCAAGGGCATCCATTTAAATGACATTGACGCGACGGCGGAAATGAACGATGCGACCGGAGCCGGACGTGGATACGGCGTAGCAGGAGGCGTAGCGGAGGCGATCGAAGAATGCATCCGGGAATATTATCCGGATGTGGAAGTCAATATAGAACATGCGGAAAGCCTTGCGGAATGCCGGAAGATACTTATGTTAGCCAAGGCCGGAAAGAAAAACGGATGTCTGATCGAAGGGATGGCCTGCCCGGGCGGTTGTGTAGCCGGGGCAGGGACCAATATCCCTATTCCACAGGCTGCAAAAGAAGTGGCAGGCTTTAAAGCGGCGGCGGCAAAGAAAATACCTGAGATGGGGACACGGAAAGGAATAGAAAATACATGACAAGAATAAGAACGCGATATGCCCCAAGCCCTACCGGACGTATGCATGTGGGCAATTTAAGGACGGCTCTTTACGCTTACTTGATCGCAAAACATGAAGGAGGGGATTTTATCCTCCGGATAGAAGATACCGATCAGGGACGCTATGTGGAAGGAGCGGTGGAGATTATTTACCGCACACTGGAAAAAACAGGGTTGGTTCATGATGAAGGCCCGGACAAGGACAAGGGCGTGGGGCCTTATGTCCAAAGCGAACGGCAGGCCAAAGGGATCTATCTGGAATACGCCAAACGATTGATTGACAAAGGGGAAGCTTATTATTGCTTTTGCGATAAAGAAAGGCTGGCATCCTTAAACCGCACGGTAGCCGGAAAAGAAATCAATGTCTATGACAAACATTGTCTGCATTTATCCAAAGAAGAGGTAGACGAGAAACTGGCTTCCGGCATCCCTTATGTCATCCGCCAGAATAATCCCTCCGAAGGGACGACGACGTTCCAGGATCAGATATACGGGGACATCACAGTGGACAATTCGGAATTGGATGACATGATCCTGATTAAGTCCGACGGTTATCCTACGTACAATTTTGCCAATGTGGTAGACGACCATTTGATGGGGATTACCCATGTGGTAAGAGGAAATGAATACTTATCCTCCTCGCCCAAGTATAACCGGCTTTACGAAGCCTTTGGGTGGGAGGTTCCGGTTTATGTGCATTGCCCTCTGATTACGGATGAAGAGCATCATAAATTATCCAAACGCTGTGGACATTCTTCTTATGAAGATTTGATCGAGCAAGGGTTTTTATCGGAAGCCGTCGTAAATTTCGTGGCTCTTTTGGGATGGAGCCCGGAGGGGAACGAAGAGATTTTTTCTCTGGATGAGCTGGTAAAAGCCTTCGATTACCATCATATATCGAAATCGCCCGCTGTCTTTGATTATACAAAGTTAAAATGGATGAATGGGGAATATATGAAAGCCATGGATTTTGACGCATTTTATCCCATGGCGGAACCTTATCTGAAAGAAGCGGTTTCCAAAGACTTAGACTTTAAGAAAATAGCGCAGATGGTAAAAACAAGGATTGAAGTTTTCCCTGATATGAAAGAAATGGTAGATTTCTTCCAGGAACTCCCGGCCTATGATGCCGCCATGTATACTCATAAAAAAATGAAAACCACGGCGGCTTCTTCTCTGGAGGTATTAGAGGAGCTCCTTCCGGTAATAGAAAAACAAGAAAAATTTGACAATGATTCCCTTTATCAGATGCTTGTTTCCTATGTGGAAGAAAAGGGATGTAAAAACGGCTATGTAATGTGGCCGGTCAGGACAGCGGTATCCGGCAAACAGATGACGCCTGCCGGAGCAACGGAAATTATGGAGATTCTTGGCAAAGAAGAGTCCATTGCCCGCATCCAAAAAGGGATTGCGTTATTAAAAAATGTCTGCGGATAAGCGACAGAAGAATGCGGCAGGGGAAGCTTCTTTGGCGCAAAAAAAAGCAATTGAACACGCTTCCGGGCCAATGCAGGTTTTAGCAGGCCCCGGAAGCGGTAAGACTTTTCTGATGATCCGGCGGATCCGTCATCTGATCTGCCATCATGGGGTCCCCCCGGATAAAATCCTTGTTATCACATTTGCCAAATCGGCTGCTTTGGAAATGCAGGAACGATTTCTCGCCTTGACCAAGGGCGGGTACCCATCCGTTTCTTTTGGCACGTTCCATGCCGTTTATTATCATATCTTAAAATCCGGCCGCAAAAAAGAGAATCCCATTCCTATATCGTCCAAAGAAAAAACAGAATATTTAAAACACAGCCTTACCCTGCACGGTATAGAAGATACAGATCAGGATACTATGGAAAAATTGTTTCATGAAATAAGCAAGGCGAAAAATATGGCTGTTATCGATTTAAACCGTGAGTTTCCTGTCAAAACGGGTTATTGTACGGGTAGAGCGGAAGAAGGAGAACCCATTTTAAAATATTTTCCTTCTATCCTGAAAGAATATTGCCGCATTATGGAAGAAAACCAAAAACTGGATTTCGATGATATGATTCTTCTTTGCGATAAGATGCTTACAGAAGATCCCCAATTGCTTTCGTATTGGCAGGCGCGCTTTTCTTATATACTTGTGGATGAATTCCAGGATATCGGGCCTCTTCAATACCGGATCCTCCAAAAATTAGCCGCACCGGAAGACAATCTGTTTGTGGTGGGGGATGACGACCAGTCTATTTATGGGTTTAGAGGAGCAGGGCCGGATATTATGCGTCAGTTTATCGAAGATTACAGTATGGCCCGTCAGGTTTCTTTGGAAATCAATTACCGTTGTAAGGAAAAAATCGTCCGCACCTCTTCTTTATTGATCGAAGATAACCGGAATCGGTTTGCCAAAAGCTTGCGGGCGGGAAAAGAAGGCGGAGGAGTGGTAAAACTCTGTCAATTTTTATCTTGGGAGGAAGAAGCCCATTATCTTATGGAAAAACTGGGGGAGATGACAAAAGAAGAACTTGGAAGGACGGCAGTGATTTACCGTACCAATGCCCAGTCAGGCGGAATCGCCAGGCTCCTTGCCCAATACGGGATACCCTTTCGGATATTTGGAAAAACGCATCATCTGCTGGGACATGCGGTCGCCAGGGATTTCCTGGCCTACCTGCAATTGGCCCGGGATGTTTCCGGTGCATCAAAACAAGAAGGAAAACGAAGCGACTTTTTCCGGATTATGAATAAACCATGCCGCTACATCCATAGGGATGCCGCAGCATATGACGAGTTGTCGGAAGCGGCCCTTTTGCAGTATTATCGAAAAACTCCTTATATGCAGAAAAGGATACGGCTTCTTTTTGCAGACTTAAGGAAAGCAGCGCAATTAAGGCCGTATCTGGCCACGGATTACGTTAGAAAGAAAATGGGATATGACTCTTTCCTTTGCGGGAAGAAAGAAGGGGGGATGACATGGACGGAAATTGCAGACGCCATACAGGAAACGCAGCGGGGATTCCTTTCTTTTGAGGAATGGAAGGCCTATGTCGTATCCTGCACGGAACAGGGGGAAATGGTGAAGGAAACCGGTATAAAAACAGAGGGTGTTACCCTAATTACCATGCATAGCGCAAAAGGTTTGGAGTATGATAATGTATTTTTACCCGATGTCAATGAAAAAACAATCCCACACAGCAAGGCGGTAGCCCCGGAACAAATAGAAGAAGAACGGAGGCTTTTGTATGTTGCCATGACAAGAGCCAAAGAACGTTTAGAAATCCTCTGTTCCGGGCCGCCATCGTTTTTTCTGGAAAAACTAAAACGATCCTCTTTTCTTACGTTTCATCCATAAATTCATCGAATTCCGCATTATCGAGATATTCGTCAAAAGCATCCGTTATCAATTCGTATTCGTCTTCGCTTTCGATGTATTCAAGGACAGGTTCTGTATTTGCATCATTGGGGTCTTCATAATAACGGTAAAACCATACTTCCCCATCGCTGTTTTTCCCGTTTTCGTCTAAAGGGAGCAAGACGATGTAATCTTTTCCCTGGCATTCCAGTATGGTGACGATTGCGCAAGTGACATGGGAGCCATCATCCAAATCAAGCTCTACGGTCATTTCCTCGTCTTCCGTGCCGTCAGGTTCCGTATTTACGTTAAATTTTTTCATAAAAACTCCTTTCTTATGTAATCTTTCCCTATATTGTTGTAAATTTATCCTCATTGTACTAGCAGAAATGGGAATTATCAATAATTTTCATCTGTTTTCACACAAAAAAGTATTTTTATGATATACTATATGCTATCATGATATTAAATTTGGGGCGAGGTTCTTATATATGGGGAAAGGCTTCTGCCATCTGGCAGGAAGCAGGCGGTACGGATGGTAAATCGGATCGTTGGAGAAGGAAAATAACGGATAAAAAACAGGAATGGGGGTTTGATATGTATACAATTGATGGCAGGCAGAGAAATAAACCATATCCGTTAGGGGTAAATATAGAGTTTGATTATACTTATTTTTCGGTGGTAATGAAGGAAGGAAAGGATTGCGGCATTATCCTGTATGATAAAAAAACAGGAAGGGAAAAAAGGATCCCTTTTTGCGAACAAAATAAGTTTGGATCGATTTACAGTATGGCTGTCAAAGACCTGGACGCAGATCGTTATTCCTATAACTTTTATGATGGAGGCTTGGTTTTTACAGACCCTTATGCAAAAGTAATCCATGGACATGAAAAGTGGGGGAAGCAAGCTTCCATGTTGAAAGGAGGTTTCTTAGCAAAGGATTACCCTTGGGAAAAGGATAAACCCGTTAAGATTCCATATGAGGACAGTATTATTTACTGCCTGAACGTAAGGGCTTTTACAAAGCACAAATCTTCCGGAGTCCTCCACAAAGGGACGTTCAGGGGCATTATCGAAAAGATCCCCCATCTGAAAGAATTAGGGGTTACAACGGTAGAATTGATGCCGGCATATGAGTTTGACGAGATCGAAAAGCCCAAGGCAGGAATAACCATTGACGATCTTTACAGCCAGTTTGCGAAAGAGCCGGACATAAAAGGGAAGCTTAACTGCTGGGGCTATAAAGAGGGTTATTATTTCGCGCCGAAAGCTGCTTTTGGCGCGGATAAGGACGTAACATGGGAATTTAAAGATATGGTAAAAGCGCTGCATGAAAACGGGATGGAAGTCATTATGCAGTTTTATTTCCCCAATACGGTAAAGCAGGGGGTCATTTTTGACGTGGTAAAATACTGGGTATTGGAGTATCATATAGACGGAGTGCATCTAAAAGGGGAACGGATCCCGCTTCATGTGATCGGTACAGAACCCCTTTTAACGGATACGAAGCTTTTTTATTACGATTTCCCTTATGAGCAGATTTACGGGGAAAATGAAATGCCGAAATTCCGCAATCTTGCTTCATATAAGGATGATTACATGCATACAGTACGCCGCTTTTTAAAAGGGGATGACGGCATGTTGGAGAATTTCTTGGAACTGCAGAGGAGGAATCCCGGAAAATACGGCATAATCAATTATGTGACCAATTATGATACATTTACATTGGCGGATATGGTGTCTTATGAAAAAAAACATAACGAAGCCAATGGGGAAAACAACGTAGACGGAAGCGATTGCAATTTAACATGGAATTGCGGGATAGAAGGGAACACGCGGAAAAAAAATATTGCCAGCCTGCGTAAACGGCAAATGAAAAACGCCCTTACGATGCTTTTTATGTCGCAGGGGACTCCTCTCATTTACAGCGGCGATGAATTAGGGAATTCAAGGTTTGGGAATAACAACCCTTATTGCCAGGATAATGAAACCGGCTGGATAAAGTGGAATAGGAACCGGCTGGGAGAAGAAATTTTTTCCTATCTGAAAGATTTAATCCGTCTTAAGAAGGCGCATAGGATACTGCATCAATCCAACGAATTAAAAATCCTGGATTATACCGGCTGCGGATATCCGGACTTATCTTATCACGGCGAAGAAGCATGGAGGCCGGATCTGAATCATTACAGCCGGCATGTCGGTGCAATGTACTGCGGATGTTATGCCAAAAACAGGAAAGGTGAGGAAGATAATTTCTTTTACATTGCATATAATATGCATTGGCACCCCCATGTATTTGCACTTCCAAAACTTCCAAAAGGGATGGAATGGAGCCTTTTTACAGATACTGGGGCTGATGGAGGAGCGGATACAGGGCAGGAAACAGAAAAGGGGAAACAATATGTGGATGTGAAGCCAAGATCAATCCGGATTTACATATCAAAACAGGAGGAAGGCGCGGTTGTCAAAAACAAAAACCAATATATCAGAAGCGCTTTTTAAAGAATGAAAGCTTGGAAGCATTTTAAAACGATTACGTATCACAAATATCTTGTTATGAAAGGCTGTTTTCAAGTGGGCCTTTATTATCAGGGGATTATGCATGATTTATCCAAATACAGCCCGTCAGAGTTCCTGGTAGGCGCAAAATACTACCAGGGCGACAGAAGCCCCAATAATGCTGAAAGGGAAAATATCGGCTATTCCAGCGCATGGCTGCATCACAAAGGGCGGAATAAGCATCATTATGAATATTGGATTGATTACAGCACCAAAAATATTCCGGGAGGCATGGCTCCCGCCCCTATGCCAAACCGTTATATCGTGGAAATGCTAATGGACCGTATTGCCGCAAGCAAAGTTTATAAAAAAGGGGCCTATACGGACCGCAGCCCTTTAGAATATTATTTATCAGGAAAAGATCCTGCCCCTTTGCATAAAAAAACGAAGATGATTTTGGAAAAACTGCTCTATATGCTGGCGGAAGAAGGGGAAGATAGGACTTTTGCATATATAAGGAACAAAATCCTCTAAGAAAGCTTTTTGAAAACTTTCCGGTAAAGGGAACTCTTTATGCGGTACGGCATAAGATAAAGTATAGCATAAAGGAGTTGAAAAGTATGAATAATTGTCTGATTTTGTTACTTTTGCTTTGCTGCTGCCAAAATAACGGCGGATGCAGGGAAGGCAACGACGGTTGCGGCAGTATGATTCCTGATAACTGCGGCTGTGGTTCCGGAAGGGATTCCAGATGCGACGGCAGAGGCAAAGATAGGGATGATTCCTGCAGGGACAGAGGATTTGCCCCGTTCCCGTCACCCGGAAGTACTTGCGGATGTGAGGAAAAAAATTCATAGAAACAAAAATGTGATAAGCAGGAAGGGAACCGCTGCCGTAAATGCTATATTTTCGGCAACGGTTCCCTTTTCATAGGATGAGGCCGCCGGGGGCCTTTTGACGCCCAAACCCTATAAGAGGCAGGCACACTGCGCGCAGAACTTGACGGATAAGGGAAGCGATGCTAAACTGTTACAAAGATATAGCAATGGAGGCAATTGATATGATAGATGGAAAAAAAGTGCTTTTTAGCGGGATGCAGTCAACGGGAAACCTGACCTTGGGCAATTATCTGGGGGCTCTTAAAAATTGGGTGGCGCTAAGCGATGAGTATGAGTGTTTTTATTCCGTAGTGGATATGCATTCTATCACAGTCAGGCAGGAGCCGGCCGGACTGCGCAAGAGGGCAAGGAACCTGTTGACATTATATATAGCGGCAGGGCTGGATCCTGATAAAAACTGTATTTATTATCAGTCGCACGTGTCAGGCCATGCGGAACTGGCCTGGATATTGAACTGCTTTACTTATACCGGGGAGCTGAACCGGATGACCCAGTTTAAGGATAAAGCTGCGAAACATGCGGATAACATCAATGCAGGCCTCTATACTTACCCGGTCCTGATGGCGGCGGATATCCTGCTGTATCAGGCGGATGTTGTTCCTGTAGGTAAAGACCAACTGCAGCATTTGGAGATTACGAGGGATATCGCGCAGCGTTTCAATGCCATTTACGGGGATGTATTTACCATACCGGAGCCTTATATGGGAAAAGCAGGGGCAAATATCCGCAGTTTACAGAATCCTGAAAAGAAAATGTCTAAATCGGATGAAAACGCCAACGCCAGCATTTATCTAATGGACGACCCTGATACGGTAATCCGCAAGTTCAAACGGGCAGTTACGGATCTGGATGCGTCGGTACGATACCGGGAAGAACAGCCAGGCATAAAAAACCTGATTGAGATTTATTGTGCATGTACCGGGAAAACGCCGGCTGAGACGGAAAAAGAGTTTGACGGCAAAGGTTACAGTGAATTCAAACTGGCAGTAGGGGAAGCGGTTGCCGGAGTGTTAAAGCCAATACAAGACCGGTTTTATGAACTGTCTAAGGACAAGGCGTATATTGACGGCATTATCAAAAAAAATGCGGAAAAAGCCGACTATTATGCGATGAAGACATTGCGCAAAGTGCAAAAGAAAGTAGGTTTCCCGGAAAGGGTGCGTTGACGGACGGCATATGCTGCCCTCCAAACTATCTGATTGGTTTCAGGCAAAAATATAGGACGAGATGGATGAGAAAAGATTTGAAGAGGCAAAAAACAAAATAATCGGAAAGTCAAAAAACAGGGAAGGGATCGGGACCCTGAAAGAGAAAACGGTTCATGCAGTACTTAAATATTATTATGCACCGGATGAGAAAATGCATGAAGTGCCTATCGGACACTATGTGGCGGACATCTATACGGGAAAAGCCATTTTGGAAATACAGAACGGTAATTTTTATAAAATGCGTTCAAAACTCGATGCGTTTTTAAAAGAATACCCTGTAACAATTATTTATCCGATCCCGCATAAAAAGTGGATTATCTGGATGGATGAAGAAACAGGGGAACTTTCCCCGAAAAGAAAAAGCCCGTTGACCGGGACTGCTTATAAGGCGTTTGCCGAGCTGTACCGGATAAAAAACTATCTGGATCACGAAAGGCTGCGCTTTATCTTTCCGTTAGTGGATATGGAAGAGTACCGTCTGCTGAATGGCTGGAGCAAGGATCGTAAAAAAGGCTCCTGCCGTTTCGACCGGCTGCCGGTTGCTTTATTTGATGAAGTAGTAATTGACGGGAAAGATGATTATCTGCAGTTCCTTCCCGACCGGCTGCCGGATGCATTTACTTCCAAAGATTTAGCTAAAATAGCTAAAATCCCCATAAAAACAGCAAGAACAGCTCTTCATATCATGACCTGTCTGGGGGTTACGGAACAAATTGGCAAGTCCGGGAAGTCTTATCTGTACCGGATATTAATCGGCAGGAATCCAAAATCAGGATTTAATGTTGTTGAAAGGATAAATGGATGATAATGGACAAAGGGATAGATTTTGATAGGATTGATTTAAACAGCCAGCCGCCTGCCGCAGAGCCTTGGCGGCAATATTATTTTATAGCCGGATTAAGAAAGTATGTGAAAGAAGAAAGCGAACGCATGGGCCGCCGCTTAACGGCAAATGTTACTACCTTCGGATGTCAGATGAACGCCCGGGATAGTGAGAAACTGTCAGGCATATTGGAATGCGCCGGCTATCTGCTGACAGAAACGGAAGAAGCGGATTTGGTCATTTATAATACATGTACGGTCCGTGATAATGCGAACCAGCGGGTTTATGGAAGATTAGGACATATAAACAGTATTAAAAAGAAAAATCCACATATGAAAGTTGCATTATGCGGCTGCATGATGCAGGAAGAAAGCGTCATTGAAAAAATAACAAAAAGCTATCGTTTTGTGGATTTGATTTTCGGCACACATAATATTTTTCAGTTTGCAGAACTGTTATGCACGATGTTTGAGTCCGACAGGACGGTGATCAATATATGGAAAGATACAGACCAAATTGTGGAAGATTTACCGACAGACCGGAAATATCCTTTCAAATCAGGGATTAATATTATGTTCGGCTGCAATAATTTTTGCAGCTACTGTATTGTACCTTATGTCAGGGGGCGGGAACGGAGCAGGGATCCTGAGGATATCCTAAAAGAAATTGAAGCTTTGGCAGCCGATGGCGTAGTGGAAATCATGCTTCTTGGGCAAAATGTGAATTCTTATGGGAAGAACCTGATCCCTCCCGTCAGTTTTGCAAAATTGTTAAGAAAAGCAGAGGAAATTGATGGAATTGAAAGAATCCGTTTTATGACCTCCCACCCGAAGGATTTGTCAGAGGAACTGATAGAAGTGATGAAGCAATCCAAAAAAATATGCCGTCATCTGCATCTGCCCCTCCAATCCGGTTCTACACGCATCCTACAGGCGATGAACCGCCGTTATACGAAGGAGCAGTATTTGGATCTGGTGGGAAAAATCAGGAAAGAAATCCCCGATATAGCCATTACCACCGATATTATTGTAGGTTTTCCCGGCGAAACGATGGACGATATAGAAGAAACCATTGATGTAGTAAAAAAAGTGCGGTATGAGAATGCGTTTACCTTCATCTATTCCAAGCGGACGGGTACCCCTGCGGCTTCCATGCCGGATCAGGTCCCTTCTGAAGTCATAAAGCAAGGTTTTGATAAATTATTATCAACCGTCCAGGAGGTTGCGAAAGAACGGGCGGCGCTGCTTCGGGGGAAAGTCCTTCCGGCCCTTGCGGAAGAAATGAATGATCAGGACGGTACCCTTATTACCGGCCGCCTGTCTAACAATATGATCGTACATTTTCCCGGCAGCCCGTCTTTACTTGGAAAAATCATCCATGTCCGGTTAAAGGAATGCCATGGTTTTTATTATTTAGGGGAAATAGCAGAAGGATTATAATTTTACAAACAAAATATTTTGTGCTATATTATGAACGGATACGCAACATATATTATGATTCTAAAGAAAAGCAGAGGAAACAAAAGTGGCAGAACTGACGCCTATGATGCAGCAATACATGGAAACCAAAAAAGAATACAAGGACTGTATTCTTTTTTATCGGCTCGGCGATTTTTATGAAATGTTTTTTGATGATGCGCTTACCGCGTCAAAAGAACTGGAAATCACTTTAACCGGAAAAAACTGCGGCCTGGAAGAGCGGGCCCCCATGTGCGGTATTCCCTATCATGCGGTAGACGGCTATCTAACGAAATTAGTATCCAAAGGTTATAAAGTGGCTATCTGTGAGCAGATGGAAGATCCAAAACAGGCGAAGGGCCTTGTAAAACGCGAGGTGACACGTATTGTTACGCCGGGAACCAATTTAAATATCCAGTCGTTGGAAGAAACAAAAAATAATTTTATAATGTGTATTGCTTATTTTCCTAACCGTGCGGGGATTTCCGTGGCGGATGTCACTACAGGGGATTATTATTTGACGGAAACCGATGATTTACGCAGGCTGATGGATGAAGTCAATAAATATATGCCTTCGGAAATTATCTGTAACGATGCCTTTATGATGAGCGGGGCGGATATCGACGATTTACGTAATCGATTAAAAATCACGGTTTATCCCCTCGAAGCCCATTATTTTGATGATGATGCCTGTAAAAAATGCCTGATGCGGCACTTTCACGTGCATGCCCTGACAGGATTAGGGATTGAAGATTTCCCGGCAGGAATGACGGCATCAGGAGCGTTGCTTCAATATTTGTACCATACACAAAAAAATTCCCTTTCCCACTTTACACATCTTTATCCTTACCTTACCAATAAGTATATGCTTCTCGACAGTTCTACAAGAAGAAATCTGGAGTTGACGGAAACGTTGAGGGAAAAGCAGAAGAGAGGTTCTTTGATATGGGTATTGGATAAAACAAAAACAGCTATGGGGGCAAGGACTCTTAGAAGCTATATCGAACAGCCGCTGATTCATATGGAAGAGATCCTTATGCGCCAGGAGGCTGTGGAAAAACTGTCTGAAAACCCTGTAGCCAGGGATGAGCTTAGAGAATATCTGAATCCTGTTTATGATTTGGAACGGCTGCTTGGCAAGGTAAGTTATAAAACAGCAAACCCAAGGGATCTGATTGCCCTTCGCAATTCTTTGGAAATGCTGCCTCATATAAAAACAGTGCTGCAGGATTTAGACTGCGGGATCCTCCAAAAGATAAATCAGGATATGGATGGTTTGGACGATATTTTTGCTTTGATCGATGGGGCCATCATGGAAGAACCTCCTATACTGGTAAGGGAAGGCGGCATAATCCGGGAAGGCTTTGACGCCACGGTAGATAACCTTAGGAACGCAAAGACGGAAGGGAAGAACTGGCTTGCGCAGTTGGAAGAAGAAGACAGGGAAAGGACAGGGATTAAAAACCTAAGGATCAAATTCAATAAGGTCTTTGGCTATTATTTTGAAGTGACAAACTCCTATCTTTCCATGGTG
>CAOKPU010000021.1 GCA_948470755.1 uncultured Lachnospiraceae bacterium
AAAACAACATTATTCAATGCGCTTACCGGTTCCAATCAGTTTGTAGGAAACTGGCCGGGAGTAACGGTAGAAAAAAAGGAGGGACGATTAAAGGGATATAAGGATATTGCGGTTATGGACCTCCCCGGCATCTATTCGCTGTCGCCTTATACTTTGGAAGAAGTGGTGGCAAGAAATTACCTGATAGAGGAACGGCCGGATGTGATTTTAAATATTATAGACGGGACCAATCTGGAAAGGAACCTTTATTTGACGACTCAGCTTATGGAGCTAGGCATACCGGTTGTTATGGCTGTCAATATGATGGATGTAGTAGAAAAAAACGGAGATAAAATACATATCGAAGAATTGAGCCGGAAAATGGGCTGCGAGGCAGTGGGCATTTCCGCATTAAAGGGAACTGGGGTTCAAAAGGCGGCGGAAAAGGCGGTGGCTTTGTCAAATGAAAAAAACGAAACTTCTTTTGTTTTTCCATTTTCCCCGGCAGTAGAAGGGGCTTTGGTGGAAATTGAAAACAGGCTGGGAGAAGATGTGGCAAAGCAGCATCATCGTTTTTTTGCCCTGAAACTTTTGGAGAAGGATGATAAGATCTTAGCCCATATGAAATCAGCGCCGGATGTGGGAGATATTATTGCAAGGCTGGAGGAGGATTTGGATGACGATGCGGAGAGCATCATCACAAACGAAAGATATATGTTCATTTCCTCTATCATAGGCGGATGTGTGAGTAAGGCAAAAAAAGGCGGATTGACGGTATCTGATAAAATTGATAAGATTGTTACGAACCGCTTCCTTGCATTGCCTATTTTTGCGGCAGTGATGTTTATCGTATATTATTTTTCTGTTTCTACGGTCGGCACATGGGCGACTGACTGGGTCAATGACGGATTGTTCGGCGACGGATGGGGCTTTTTCGGAATGGAGATCCCGAGTATCCCGGCATTGCTGGAAACTTTGCTGCAAGCGATAAACTGTGCAGGATGGCTGCAAGGGCTGATCCTGAATGGGATTGTGGCGGGCGTGGGCGCCGTTTTGGGATTTGTCCCGCAAATGCTGGTCCTTTTCTTTTTCCTGGCATTTTTAGAAAGCTGCGGATATATGGCAAGGGTTGCTTTTATTATGGACCGGGTTTTCCGTAAATTCGGCCTTTCCGGCAAATCTTTTATTCCCATGTTAATTGGGACGGGATGCGGGGTTCCCGGAATTATGGCGTCCCGTACGATTGAGAATGACAGGGACAGGAAAATGACGATTATGACGACTACCTTTATCCCCTGCAGTGCAAAACTCCCGATTATCGCTTTGATCGCGGGGGCGTTGTTCCAGGGGGCGTGGTGGGTGGCTCCCAGCGCTTATTTTGTAGGGATCTGCGCAATCATCTGTTCCGGGATTATCTTGAAAAAAACAAAAATGTTTGCAGGTGACCCGGCCCCTTTTGTAATGGAACTGCCTGCCTATCATATGCCTACCATTTCCAATATATTGCGGAGCATGTGGGAAAGAGGATGGTCTTTTATTAAGAAAGCAGGAACCGTTATTTTGTTATCTACTATTGTTATTTGGTTTACTACTTATTTTGGCTTTGTGGACGGGCGGTTCTGCATGTTGGATGATATGGAGATCGACCATAGTATTTTAGCCGCTATCGGGAATGGGATCAGTTGGTTGTTTATCCCTCTTGGATGGGGGGACTGGCGTTCCACAGTTGCAGCGATCACCGGGCTTGTGGCAAAAGAGAATGTAGTAGGGACTTTTGGGATCCTTTTCGGATTTGCCGAAGTGGCGGAAGAAGGAGAAGAGATATGGGGAATGCTGGCGGGGAATATGACGATGGCTGCAGCATATTCTTTCCTGGTATTTAATCTTTTATGCGCCCCTTGTTTTGCCGCGATGGGAGCCATCAAGAGAGAAATGAACCATATCAAATGGTTTTGGTTTGCCATCGGTTATCAGACCGTCTTGGCTTATGTCGTATCCCTTTGCATCTACCAGATGGGGACATGGCTTTCTTCCGGCGTTTTTGGTCTTGGAACAGCGGCGTCATTCCTGTTTATTGCCGGCTTTATCTATCTGCTGGCGCGGCCTTATAGAGAAAGCGGCTCCTTAAAGGCAAATGTAAAGGTCGGGAAAAAAATGATGCTGATAAAATAAGGGAAACGGCTGCCGGCGGGACCTGGGCCAAAGTTTTTATAGGAGGGATTATGGGAACAATCATCATTGGAGCTATTATTTTATTTGCTGTAGCTTTTGCTGTAAAAAGTATTTTAAAAGATAAGAAAAACGGGAAGTCCATTTGCGGCGGCGACTGCGGCCATTGCGGCCGCTGCCATTAAACGGGAACGTTGTTTTTAACGGTGTCTCCAGGATC
Source organism: uncultured Lachnospiraceae bacterium (assembly GCA_948470755.1). Lineage (GTDB taxonomy): Bacteria > Bacillota > Clostridia > Lachnospirales > Lachnospiraceae > Kineothrix. Next base: position 2,369 of record CAOKPU010000021.1, read on the forward strand.
TGCTTGGTTGTGCTTTTGCCGTAGGATAGCGAAGGAGCAATGTCCGCAGGGCTTTCCAGTTAAAAGGGTATAATGGCCAAAAATAACTCATACCGCCGAAAGTCGGAGTGGTGGCGGTTGAAAGAAGGACGAGAAATAAACCGCACAAAAATCCCCATAGCCCAAACATAGCAGTGGTTATGATGAGGAACAGGCGGTAAACCCTAAGGCCGTCGCTGAACTCGATGCTGGCAAGCGATAAGCTGGTAAGAAGGGTAACGGCGGCATAAAACAGGATTTCTACGGAAGCCCAGTTTAATTCTACGGCGATGTCCCCAATAATCAATCCGCCGATAATGGATAAAGAGCCGGAGAATTTGCCGGAGTTGACGGAGGCGGAATATTTAAATAAATCCAGAAGGAATTCTACCGCCAGGACATAGAAAACGATGGCGGCTCCGGAAACCGGTTTGGAAGACATTAGTTTCCATTTTTCGGAAAATTGAGGGAAGTATACGGTAAGCAACAAAAATAACGGCATTAAGACAAGGCTTACCGGAATGCACAGAAAACGGACTAATCGGAAATAAGTTCCGACGACAGGGCTTTTATAATAATCTTCCGGGCTTTGTGTAAACTGGAAAATAGTACAAGGCAGTATGAGGACGGAAGGGGAATTGTCCACAATAACCGCGATATGCCCCTCCGTAAGGAAACTACAGGCTACATCAGGCCGCCCGGTATAATGCATACAGGGAAGAGGGTGGAACCAGCGTTTTTTTACCAACAGCTCCTCCAGGCTTTTGGTTCCCATAGTCAGGGAAGTAACGGACAGGGAGGAAAGCGCCTGTTTTAATTGATCCAATAGCTGGGGATTGGCAAGGCCGTCTACATATGCTATTGCCACATCCGTCTTGCTTTCCGCCCCGATAGACATGATTTCAAAAGCCAGCCTGGGGGAACGTATCCGGCGGCGGATCAGGTTGGCATTAAAAAGCATAGTCTCTACAAACCCGTCTTTTGCGCCTGAAGTAACCTGTTCCGTATCCGGTTCGCTGATGCTTCTGGCAGGATAAGTACGGACATCTATGATAATGGCCTGTGCAAAACCATCGATGAAAAGGACGGAAGGGCCGCTTAAAAGGCTGCGGACGATTTCTTCCCAATTATCCGTAAGAGATGTTTGGGCATATCCTATTTTCGCATTCATATAGCGTTCGATATCCGTTATGCTGTTGTCTTTCATGTAGATAGGATTTTGAAGATCGGAAAAAATCTGCTGCAAAATCTCCACCCGGCAAAAACCGTTAATCCCCACCCAGTATCCTTTGGCAGCTCCTAACAAAAGGTGACGGGTGATGATGTCAAAGCTTTTATGGACAGGGAAAACGTCCTCTATTTGCCGGATGTTATTGTCAAGTTCTCTTGATAACTGCATGGTATAAGCCCCTTTTCTTAAAAAATCAGCTATCAAGCTGATTTTTTAATCTAATATCTGCTCTTTTTACTCGTTTTATTCTTTATATCCCAGAAAATACCTAACACCCGGATCTTATGGAATAAAAAACCTGGATTTTTTAGCGTTTGCGGGGTAGAATATATTATTAAGATTTCATGAAGGATATTGAGTTATCTATAAAAATGTGATACGTTAAAAAAATAAAACAGTAGAAAAATCGCGATCCATAAAAGCGGGTCATTATCGTGTTTAAGTTATGGCGCGGGATAGGAGTACAGATGAAGAACAGACTATATTATATATTATTCCTGTTATATGCTATTGTGGTGGCGTTTGTCCTGTATGTAAACGGTGTGTTTACGGGAGGGAAAGGTTCTTTTGTAAACCTTGCTATTAATATCGGTTTTTTGATTATTATAGGAGTGTTGTTCCTGATTTCAGCCGTCAGCTTCGGCAGGCTGAATGGAGTAACCAATGAACTGGAAGATTTTACTTACCGGATGCAGAAAGAGTATAAAGAGGCGAATGGAAAAAACCTTTGGGTGAATTATCAGGACCGCAATAATGTATTTAAGAATGAAGAATTGTCCGCCGCTTTTCATAAGTACCGCATGAGGGTAAAAAGCCTACGGTCGAAGCGGGGGGCGGGAAGCCCGTGCGATTTGGAAGAATATATCAACGAGGATCTTTTGGACCGGGTTGGGATGAACTTTTTTAATTCCGGGATATCCGGCACTCTTACGGGGCTTGGGATCCTTGGCACATTCCTTGGCTTATCCATGGGCCTGGGATCTTTCAACGGGGATGATATTTTTACGATTTCCGACAATGTAGGATCATTGCTTTCCGGTATGAAGGTGGCTTTCCATACCTCCGTATATGGTATTTTCTTTTCACTGGTATTTAACCTGGTTTATCGCAGCATCATGTCGGATGCCTATGAAAAATTAGAAGAGTTTTTATGTATGTTCCGTCAGACGATGCAGCCAAAGACTGCAAAAGAGGATGAAAATGCTGCGGCTATGCTGGTATATCAAGCGGGGATTTCCAACGCCTTAAAGCAAATGCTTGAGATGATGAAAGGTAATGCAGCAGAGCAGACTCAAGGGGTGGAACGCATTGTGGATAAATTTACCGGCCAAATGCAGACAGCTTTGGGTTCCGACTTTCAGAAACTTGGCATTATCTTAAAAGAGGCAGGAGAGGCCCAGGCAGTCAGCGCCGCCAATGCAAAGGAAATGATTGAGGCTGTTACCGCTTTGGTGGAAGTAAACCGCAATGTGCAATCTGCCCTTGCCAAGGTGATGGACAGACAGGAGCAGTTTGCAAAAGAATTAAGGGAACAGAAGGAAAAACTGGTAAGTACATGCAATGAGATGAGCGATGAAGTGGCAAGCCAGCTATATGCTTTCGACCAGATGAGGAGCCTGTATGAAAAATAAACGGAAGAACAGGGAGGCTTTTTTGGAACAAGGCTATTGGCAGTCTTATTCCGATATGATGGCGGCCTTGCTGCTGATTTTCATATTGATTATAGCCATAACCCTGGCGATTTATAAACAAAAGACTACTGATTTAGACCAGACACGCCTGGAGCTGGATACCGCTCAGGCACAGCTTGATTCCACCATAACGGATTTGGAAAATTCCAAGAGAGAGTTGGAAAAATCTAATGAAGAACTGGCTTCTTCGCTGGCGGAGCTACAGCAGGCCTATGCCCAGGCGGCTTTGACCCAGGAAGAGCTGAATAAAGCGTACTTGGAAATTGAGAACGCGAAAAATGAATTGACGGTTACAAAAAATGAGCTGCAGGACATTGTCGGCATCCGTACAGATATTATAGGCGCTTTACAGTCCGCTTTCAATAATTCCAGCATGAAAGTAGATGCTCATACGGGTTCGATCACTTTTTCCTCCGATGTGTTGTTTCGGTACAATAGTTCAACCTTGACGACAGACAGTAAGAAAACTTTGCAGGAGATCATCCCTATGTATCTGGATGTTTTGTTGCAGGAACAGTTCCGGGGCTATATAGCGGAAATCATCATCGAAGGACATACCGATACGGATGGCAGTTATGAAAGCAACATGGAGCTGTCTTATAATCGTGCGAAAGCCGTGGCGGATTTTTGCCTCAATAAGAAAAACGGGCTTAGCGAAGATAAAATTGAGCAGCTACAAAAGATTCTTACCGTCAATGGAAAGTCATGGAGCAACCCCGTCTTGAAACAGGATGCGGCAGCAGGCCAGGAGGAAAACGTAGATATGGCGGCTTCCCGGCGCGTTGAGATCAAATTCCGTCTGAAAGAGGATGAAATGATAGAAAAAATTTCAGGGATTTTATCCCAGGAGTAATATGCTAAGGCAAAAAATGTGCGTCAGGATGCACACTCGCGCCGGAGTACGGCTACGACAACAGGCCCTGAAAACTTTCAGGACCTGTTTTGCCGTTTCAGTAATGATATTCCCCGGACTGGTATAAGAAAGTGCGGATTCTGCAGTCGCGGCTGTAAGTAGTCGTACAGCAGTCCAAAGAAGCTTTTGGCAATTCCTTTTTTGCATCTTCAAAAACCTTTGCAAAACCGTCATTTCTTTTTTTGTTTTCTGTTTCCGGAAGATAATGCTTTCTTTGGTCGCGTCTTATCCTGCCAACATCGGAAACTGCCATTACCGGCTGCACCATAAAAATACCATGAAATCCTTTTGCTGCGATAATCCCTCCTTGGATGTGTATTCCGATAGTGTCCGTGCGTTCTTAATATATATTTCGTATTGTGGATTGAAAAAGCTTAGAGGAAAAACAAAAAAACAATATTATTTTATTTTTAGTTGTGGTAATATATACAAAGTGGACTTTCGCAAGAAAGCCCCTCTTGAATGGATAAAAAGGAAAGGGAAAAAGATGCTTGAAAATATAGACGCAGTCATTTTTGATTTAGATGGTTCCCTTGTGGATTCAATGTGGATGTGGGAGAAGATCGATATTGAATATTTAGGCCGTTTTGGGATTAAGCTGCCTCAAAACCTGCAATCGGAAATAGAAGGGATGAGCTTTAGTGAAACAGCGGCTTACTTTAAGAATCGGTTTTCGCTTCCGGATGCCGTTTGGCAGATCAAAGAGGACTGGAATGCGATGGCATGGGATAAGTATAGCCATGAAGTGCCGCTTAAAAGGGGAGTGAAAGCTTTTTTGGACATATGCCTGGAACGGGGAATTGCTTTGGGGATTGCTACCAGCAATTCCCGGGAGTTGGCAGGCAACATTATATCCGTACATAAATTGGAAGATTATTTTTCCTGCATTATGACGGGCTGCGATGTGGCAAAAGGCAAGCCGGCTCCGGATATATATTTGGCGGTGGCAAAAGAATTGATGGTGGAACCAAAACGCTGCCTTGTCTTTGAAGATATCATTCCCGGCATCCTGGCGGGAAAAGCCGCCGGAATGAAAGTCTGTGCTGTCGAAGACAAATATTCCATTGCGCAGAAAGAGGAGAAATCATTAGCGGCCGATTACTATATTGAAGATTTTGTATATTTAGCCGATGAATGTAGAAGGAAATCATTACTATGAAGGGATTTTTACCGATATCAAAAGAAGAACTTGCCTCACGCGGCATTCAACAGTTAGACTTTGTTTATGTAATTGGCGATGCTTATGTGGATCATCCTTCTTTTGGACATGCTATTATCAGCCGCGTTTTGGAGGCGCATGGGTATACCGTAGGGATTATTTCCCAGCCGGACTGGAAGGATGAGAAAAGCGTTACCGTCCTTGGCAGGCCCAGGCTTGCGTTCTTAGTATCGGCAGGGAATATGGATTCCATGGTCAATCATTATTTCGTTTCAAAAAAGCATCGGCCCAACGATGCCTATACTCCGGGAGGGGCGGCTGGCAGGAGGCCGGATCATGCGACGGCGGCATACGGCAACTTGATCCGCCGTTCCTACAAAGACGTCCCCGTGATCATCGGAGGGGTGGAGGCAAGCTTGCGGCGGCTGGCCCATTACGATTATTGGTCCGACCGCCTAAAAAGATCAATTTTGTTGGATTCCCAGGCGGATTTGATTTCTTATGGGATGGGGGAACGCTCCATTGTGGAAATTGCGGACGCCCTTGATGCCGGGATAGCTGTCAAAGATATCACGTTCATTGCCGGGACTGTTTATAAAACCAAGGATATTTCCGGCATCTATGACAGTCTGTTGCTGCCTTCTTATGAAAGCATGAAAGAGGATAAGGCTTCTTATGCGGACAGTTTTTGCAAGCAGTATCAAAATACCGATCCTTTTACCGGAAAATATTTAATAGAACCTTATCCCAATGGCGTCTATGTTGTACAGAATCCGCCCGCAAAGCCATTATCAGCCGAAGAAATGGATGCGATATATGATTTGCCTTACCAAAGGACGTATCATCCTTCTTATGAGGAAAAGGGAGGAGTGCCGGCCGTTGCTGAGATTAAATTTTCACTGACCAGCAGCCGGGGATGTTTTGGGGGCTGTAATTTTTGTGCTTTAACTTTCCATCAGGGGAGGATTGTACAGGCCAGAAGCCATGATTCCATTATACGGGAAGCGGAAGTTATGGCGAAGGAAGAGGATTTTAAAGGCTATATCCATGATGTGGGAGGGCCGACGGCGAATTTCAGACATCCTTCCTGTAAAAAGCAGATGGCAACAGGGGTTTGCAAGGATAGGCAATGCCTTTTCCCTAAGCCTTGTCCTAATCTGACGGCAGACCATAGCGACTATCTGGGACTTTTGCGCAAGCTGCGTTCCCTCCCCGGAGTAAAGAAGGTATTTATCCGTTCCGGCATTCGTTTCGATTATCTGTTGACCGACCCGGACGATACGTTTTTTTGGGAGCTTGTGGAACACCATATCAGCGGGCAGTTAAAAGTGGCGCCGGAGCATATTTCAGATGCGGTGCTTTCTAAAATGGGAAAGCCGGCAAAAGCGGTCTATGAGAATTTTGTAAAAAAATATGGTGAAATCAATGCCCGGCTTGGGAAAAAACAGTTCCTTGTCCCATATTTGATGTCTTCCCATCCCGGCTCCACCTTAAAAGAGGCAGTGGAACTGGCGGAATATTTAAGGGATTTAGGCTATATGCCGGAACAGGTACAGGATTTTTATCCTACCCCGTCTACGGTATCTACCGTAATGTATTATACCGGGATCGACCCTTTTAGCAAAAAAGAAGTGTATGTATGCCGCAATCCCCATGAAAAAGCGATGCAGCGGGCATTAATACAATATAGGAACCCCAAGAATTATGATCTGGTGCATGAAGCGCTAAAGAAAGCCGGAAGAGATGATCTTGTCGGTTACGGTAAAAAATGCCTGATAAGGCCAAAGGGCCGGGAAAAGCAAAAAGAAAAAATGGATGATACGCAAAAGAGAAGTCCCTACGGAAAGAAAAAGAAGACGATTAGGAATATCCATAAAAAGAAAAGGGATAGAAAGGTATGATTTTATGAAACAGGAACGGAAAAAGAAAATTGCCATCATTACCGGGGCTTCTTCCGGCCTCGGGCAGGAATTTGCATTTCAGTTAGACAGGATCTTCCATGAACTGGATGAAATCTGGCTGATTGCGAGAAGGAAAGATCGTTTGGTGGAATTGAGCAAGCTGCTGGATCTTCCGGCAAGGCCGATTGTTATGGATGTTGCCAAAGAGCATGAGATCCGGGGATTTGTGGAAATGCTGCAAAAGGAGGACGTTTCCGTCCGTATGCTGATCAATTGCGCCGGCTATGGGCTGATGGGGAGGTTTGATGCTTTGGATATCGGCGAACAGTTGGGTATGCTGGAAGTCAACTGTAAAGCGTTGACCAGGCTGACTTATGAATGTATTCCTTATATGTGTAAAAATGGGCGGATTATCCAGCTTGCTTCCAGCGCTGCATTTGTCCCCCAGAAGAATTTTGCCATTTATGCCGCAACAAAATCATATGTGCTTAGTTTTTCCAGAGCTTTACGAGAAGAATTGAAAGAAAAATCCATATGGGTGACGACGGTATGCCCAGGCCCGGTTGAAACGGAGTTTTTTGATATTGCGGAAAAATACGGGACAACCCTGGCGGTCAAAAAATTAACGATCGTCCCCCCGCAAAAGGTGGTAAAAGACGCTTTGCTTGATTCATATGATAAAAAGGCTCTTTCAGTATGTAGTTTTCCCATAAAAACGTTTGGCATATTGGCAAAGATAATTCCCCATAGCTGTATTTTGCATATTATGGGGTTGTTAAAGTAAAATGTCCTTGGGAGAGGAGAACAGAAGCGCATGGACAGGAAAAAAATAGCCAAAGGGCAATACGGATATATAAAAAGACAAAGGATCCGGGTTTGCGTCAAAACGTTTCTTTTATATGCTTTGTCCCTTTCGATCTTCGGGATTGGGATTAAGGTCATGGGGACAAAAGAAAATCTTTTGACGGTAATTGCCGTTCTAGGCTGCCTCCCTGCAGGACGCAGCACGGTCAATATGATTATGTATTTGAAAGCTTCCGGCTGCTCTATGGAGGCAAAAGGGAAAATAAACGGGTATGCGGATGGATTAACGGAAGTTTATGATATGTATTTTACTTCCTATGAAAAAAATTATCCGATAAGTCATATGGCGGTTTGGGATCATGTGGTATGCGGTTATTCGGAAAGCAGGAAAATGGACACGAAAGCATGCGCGGATCATTTGGAAGCTTGTTTGAAGCAAGGCGGATGCAGCGGCGTGGCGGTAAAAATCTACAACGATATTGAAAAATATTGTGAAGGGCTTACTAATCTGCAAAAGCAGGAAAAAACAATGCCAAAGACAGACGGGGACGGGAACAGGGAAGCCGAAATACTGGAAAACCTGTTAGCCATCTCTTTGTAGAAAGATCGGAGGGATTTTATGACGAAAATCACCATAAGCGAAAGAGAAGCCGGACAACGGCTGGACAAATATCTTAAAAAATATTTATCCAAAGCCACATCGGGTTTCCTTTATAAAATGCTGCGGAAAAAGAATATTACTTTAAACGAGGGCAAGGCGTCGGGAAATGAAATCCTAAAGGCGGAGGATGAACTGACGCTGTTTCTTGCCGATGAAACAATCCTTAAGTTCGGAGGAGTCCTGCAGCAGGCAAAAAGCAACGGGTTTTCCGAAAATGAAAAGTCACAAAAAGAGCAAAAGCTGGAACAATGCTGCCGCCAGTATGAAAAGGCTTACCAAAATAACAAGGAAGTGGAAATTGTTTTTGAGAACAAGCATATTCTTGTGGCGGACAAGCCGGCAGGAATGCTGACTCAGAAAGCTTCATCGGAAGATCTGTCTTTAAATGAATGGTTTATTGGTTATTTATTGTCAAAAAATGAAATTTCAAAAGAAGAACTGCATACATTTAAACCTTCTGTCTGCAATCGGCTGGATCGGAATACCAGCGGCCTTGTCCTTTGTGGGAAGACTTTGGCGGGAAGCCAGAAAATCAGTTTTTTGCTAAAAAACAGAAGTTTACGGAAGTTCTATTGCTTATATGTAAAAGGGCAGGTGGCCGAAAGCGCGCAGATAGAAAGTTATTTGGAAAAAGACAGGCAGTCCAACCGCGTGAAAATCTACAGCAGCGGACAAGGGGAAGATTCTTCTTATATTAAGACCGTATATAAACCCCTTAAGATTTACCGTAATATGACTATGCTGGAAGCGGAACTGGTGACCGGGAAGACCCATCAGATCAGGATTCATCTGGCAAGCATAGGACATCCTGTATTAGGCGATTATAAATACGGATATTTGGAGTTTAATGACAGATATAAGAAAAAATATGGGATTGCCACACAGCTTCTCCATGCCTCCCGCTTGGAATTTCCAAAGCTGGACGGGGAATGGGCTGATTTGTCGGAACTTGTATTGACGGCAAAACTCCCGGAAATTTTTCAGTTGATCGATGAGAGTGAGAGTAGCGCAGAGGAAAGGATATGAAATGGCAACGTGGAATTCCCGGGGGCTTAGAGGCTCTACTTTGGAAGATCTGATCAACCGGACGAATGAAAAATATTTGGAAAACGGACTGGCATTGATCCAGAAGATCCCTACGCCGATTACCCCTATTACGATCAGTAAAGAAAATGGACAAATCACCCTTGCTTATTTTGACCAAAAGAGTACCGTTGACTATATCGGCGCCGTGCAGGGGATTCCCGTCTGTTTTGATGCAAAGGAATGCGGGAAAGATACGTTTGCCCTTCAGAACATCCATGAGCATCAGGTGGAATTTATGAAGCAGTTTGAAAAACAGGGCGGGGTTGCTTTTTTTCTGATCCATTATACACATAAAGATATTTTTTATTATCTGCCTTATGAAATGCTCCGCTTTTTTTGGGACAGGGCAAAAGGAGGGGGAAGGAAGAGTTTCCGTTTTGAGGAGTTGAACCCTGCATATATCATGCCGAGAAAAAATAATGTCTTTGTGCCTTACTTAGATATGATACAAAGAGATTTGGATGAACGAGAATAAAGCAGGCTGGCCGGAAAGGAGAAAGCAGCGGATATGAGCAATGAATTAGTACATACGCCGGAAGGAGTACGTGATATTTATGGGGAGGAATATGCGAAAAAACTGAAAGTGGAAGGGCTGATGCTGGAGAAAGCAAGAAGTTATGGTTATGAAGATATTCAGACCCCCACATTTGAATTTTTCGATGTGTTTTCCAAAGAGATAGGGACCACCCCATCCAGGGAGTTATATAAGTTTTTTGATAAAGAAGGGAATACTTTAGTATTACGACCGGATTTTACGCCTTCTATGGCCAGATGCGCGGCAAAATATTTTGCAGATTGGGACAGCCCCATCCGTTTTTGCTATATAGGCAATACTTTTACAAATAACTCCAATCTGCAAGGGAAGTTAAAAGAGACTACCCAGATGGGCGTGGAATTGATTGGGGACCCTTCGGAGAAAGCGGACGGGGAAACGGCGGCCCTGATTATTGAAGTTTTGCTTTTTACAGGGCTAAAGGATTTTCAACTAAGCGTGGGAAATGTTGAATATTTTAAGGGGATCTGCGCAGAAGCGGGTCTGGATGAAAAGACGGAACTGGAATTGAGGGAATTCATTTCAGGAAAAAATTATTTTGGCGCAGAAGAACTCCTGATGGAAAAAAAAGTGGAAAAACAATACATGGATGCGTTGTTGCAGTTGACCGATCTATTCGGTTCTTTCGATGTTTTGAGACAGGCAAAAGCCCTTGTGCATAACGAGCGTTCCCTCAATGCCGTCAAACGGTTGGAAGGGCTTTATCAAGTCCTTTGCTGCTATGGGGTAGAAAAATATGTTTCTTTCGATTTAGGGATGTTGAGTAAATACCATTATTATACTGGCATGATATTAAAAGCCTATACGTATGGGGTGGGGGATGCGATTGTCAAAGGCGGAAGATATGATACCCTTTTAGGCCATTTCGGCAAAAAGGCTCCGGCCGTCGGCTTTGTTGTGGGCATTGACGATTTGTTGGCAGCCTTGGGCAGGCAGGGCGTGGGAGTTGAAATACCGCCAAAAGCAGAAATCATCGAATATACCCCGGAGACATTTACAAAGATGTTGGAACAAGCAAAAGAAATACGCGCCAGGGGAGGAAAAGCAGTGCTTATGCCGCTTAGGGACATACAAGGAAGGACGTGATCGGAATGATGGAAGAAATGCGTTATCTTACATTTGCCTTAGGGAAAGGCCGTCTGGCAAATCAGACTTTGGAGCTATTGGAAACGATGGGGATTACCTGTGAGGAAATGAAAGACAAAAAATCCAGAAAACTTGTTTTTGTAAATGAAGAAAAAAAACTCCGCTTTTTCCTGGCAAAAGGATCCGATGTACCCACTTACGTGGAATATGGGGCGGCGGATATTGGAGTGGTGGGAAAGGATACGATCCTTGAAGAAAACCGGAGAGTATATGAGGTACTTGATTTAGGATTCGGCAAATGCCGCATGTGCGTCTGCGGGCCTCAAAGTTCCATAGAACTGTTAAAACATCATGAGCGGATAAGAGTAGCCAGCAAATATCCGAATATCGCCAAAGACTATTTTTACAATAAAAAACATCAGACTGTGGACATTATCCGGCTTAACGGGTCGGTAGAGCTGGGCCCTATGGTGGGGCTTTCGGATGTCATTGTAGATATTGTGGAGACAGGATCCACACTGAAAGAAAACGGGCTTGCCGTATTAGAAGAAATCTGCCCCTTGTCGGCCCGCATGATTGTCAATCAGGTCAGTATGCAGATGCAGACAGAGCGGATCAAAAAGCTGATTTATGAAATCAGAAAATATTTACAGTAGCCTGACGGATGGGAGGGAATATATGAGAATCATAAGATTAACGCCGGATACGAAAGAGGACTTATTGAACGCCCTTTTAAAAAGAAGCCCCAATCACTACAGCCAATATGAATCCGTTGTGGCGGATATTATCGCCAACGTCCGCCGCAGGGGGGATGAAGCGTTATTTGCCTATACGGAAAAATTTGATAAATGCAGGATCAATGCTTCCAACATCCGGGTAACCGGGGAGGAAATCGAGGCTGCTTACCAAAAGACAGATCCATCGCTGATCGAAGCGATGAAGCATTCCGCAGAAAATATCCGCGCCTTTCATGAAAAACAGCTTCATAATTCATGGATTGATGCAAGGGAAGACGGTTCCCTGCTGGGACAGAAGATTACGCCGATCGGTTTATCCGGAGTATATGTACCGGGAGGAAAAGCCGCTTATCCATCCAGCGTATTGATGAATGTAATCCCGGCTAAAGCAGCCGGGGTAAAAAAAGTGGTGATGACGACGCCTCCCGATCCGGCAGGGGAAGTATATGCGGGGACCTTAGTAGCGGCGGATATTGCCGGAGTGGATGAGATCTATAAGGCGGGAGGGGCGCAGGCGGTAGCCGCTATGGCTTTTGGGACGGAAAGCATACCGAAAGTGGATAAGATCACCGGCCCGGGGAACATCTTTGTCGCCTTGGCAAAAAAAGCATGTTTCGGTTATGTAAGTATTGATTCTATTGCCGGCCCCAGCGAAATACTGGTAATCGCGGATGAAACAGCCAATCCCCGTTACGTGGCCGCCGATCTGCTTTCCCAGGCGGAACACGATGAACTGGCCAGCGCTATCCTGATCACAACGAGCGAAAAGCTGGCAAAGGATGTCGATGCGGAGATAGAAGAATTGACAAACCGGCTCTCCAGAAAGGAAATCATAGAAAAATCTTTGGAGAACTATGGGTATATCCTGCTTGTCAAAACAATGGAGGATGCTGTGGAAGCCGCCAACGAGATCGCTTCCGAACACGTGGAAATATTGACGAAAGACCCTTATGCGGTGATGACAAAGGTGCGCAATGCAGGAGCTTTGTTCTTAGGGGAATATTCTTCCGAGCCGCTTGGCGATTATTATGCCGGCCCGAATCATATTCTTCCGACCAACGGGACCGCTAAATTTTTTTCACCGCTGAATGTGGACGATTTTTTGAAAAAAACAAGCATTATATCTTATTCAAAAGAGGCTCTTGAGAAAGTACATAAAGAGATTGAGCTGTTTGCCGAAAGCGAAGGGTTGACGGCTCATGCAAATTCCATTAAAGTAAGATTTGAATAGGATTGGAAAGGCATGGTGACGGATATGGAAAGATATGCGACAGTGGAACGGAAAACAAAGGAAACGGAGATTCTCCTGACCTTTCATCTGGACGGTGTTGGAAAGAGTAAGATCGATACAGGGATCGGCTTTTTTGATCATATGTTAGAGAGCTTTGCCCGCCATGGTTTTTTTAATCTGGAAGTAAAGGTAAAGGGGGATCTTTATGTAGACGGGCATCATACGGTGGAAGATACCGGCATTGTCCTGGGGCAGGCCATCAAAGAAGCTTTGGGAACAAAAACGGGAGTAAGACGTTACGGATCTTTCCTGCTTCCCATGGATGATGCGCTGGCGCTTTGCGCCATTGATTTATGCGGCCGTCCTTATTTCCATTATGAATGCAGCTATCCATCGGAAAAGATCGGGGATCTGGATACAGAGCTTATCAGGGAATTCTTTTATGCGATTTCTTATTCCGCAGGAATTAACCTGCATATTAAAATGTTGTCGGGAATGAACAGCCATCATATGGCAGAGGCATCCTTTAAGGCTTTTGCAAAGGCTTTGGATGAAGCGGCAGCAAAAGATGGGCGGATTAAGGATGTGCTTAGCACAAAAGGGAGCCTGGCTTAAAAACGGCTGTAAACGTGATTTTAGGCAGTGAAGCCATATCCCATAGAATGGCCGGCCGGAAAAGAGAGAAACTGCAAAGGAGAAAAATGTATGGGCTGTCAGTATAAAAAACTAGTTCCTTGCATTTATTTATATAAAGGGAATGCTGTAAAAAGCTTATCCGATATTACCATTATCGATACGGATCCTGTAAGCCTTGCCAAATATTACAGCGATAATCATGGGGATGAGCTTCTTATTTTCGATATGTCGAAAGGGGACGCGGAACATGAAGAGGCTTTGGATATTATAAAGGCCATTTGCCAGACTGCCGAAATCCCGGTGACTGGGGCAGGACATGTAAACCGGATGGAAGATATTAAAAAACTTTTGTACGCCGGATGCAAAAAAGCGGCTTTGAACTATTCTAAGCCCGGAAACATAGCGATTACGGAAGAAGTATCCAAAAAATTCGGAAGGGAAAAAATAGCCGTATGCTATGATAATACGGAAACGATTTTAGAATTCCAGCATCTATTGGATGAATATGTGGATGAACTGATCCTGATTGATGCGGCGGCCTTAAGGGGAAGCGGCAATGCATGGAAAGGGGAAGCGCAGATTCTGGCGTTGCTTCCTGAGGTTTCTTTGGATAAATTGATCGAGATCCTTTCCATGCCTTCCATGTGCGGTATCACTGGTTATGCTGTGAATGAAAATGCAAAGGAAATTACGGCCATAAAATCATTATGCCAGGAAAACGGCATTAAGGTAAATACCTTTGAAGCGGCGTTAAGGTGGGAAGATTTTAAACTGAATTCTGATGGCCAGATACCGGTAGTGGTTCAGGATTACAAGACGGATGAAGTCCTTATGGTGGCATATATGGACGAAGAGGCATATCAGATGACGATTCACACCGGAAAGATGACTTATTACAGCCGAAGCCGTCAGGGACTTTGGATCAAAGGGGATACCAGCGGACATTATCAGTATGTGAAATCTTTGACGGCGGATTGCGATAAGGATACGATCCTGGCCAAAGTGTCCCAAGTGGGCAATGCCTGCCATACAGGGAGCCATTCTTGTTTTTTTCATGAAATCATGAAAAAAGAATATGAAGAGACGAACCCATTAAAGGTTTTCACATCGGTGATGGATGTAATCCAAGACAGGAAAATCCATCCAAAGGAAGGCTCTTATACGAATTATTTATTTGAAAAAGGGCTGGATAAAATTTTAAAGAAACTGGGAGAAGAAGCCACGGAAATCGTGATTGCGGCCAAGAATCCCAATCCTAATGAAATAAAGTATGAAATTGCGGACTTCCTTTATCATATGATGGTACTTATGGCGGAAAAAGGAGTCGGCTGGGAGGAGATCATAGAAGAATTGGCCAAAAGATAAGCACATAGTTTCTGACGGTCCTTCATATAATTTAGAAAACTTTTAAGGGACTGTTCACGGTGAAACTTTTAAAAAAATACAAAAAAACGATTTTTGTTGTTTTTCTTTTGTGCGCTATGTTCTTTGCCGGCAGAGGAGTGGGGTATCTGGCGGAAGCGTTTCATTTTTCCGGTGAAACAAATATAAATTCGGTAGGTTCATCCCGCATTTCAGCTTCAGAGAACTGGGGGCTTGGCGGATATGGCAACGAAGTAAAACCCACCGGCATCGCTTCGGCGGAAGAATTGAAGAAATACAACGCCTATTATGTTGGGGATGGCGATGAGAAAGTAATTTATCTGACTTTTGACGCCGGGTATGAGAATGGGAATACGGGACCGATATTGGATGCTTTAAAAAAACATCAGGCGACGGCTACTTTCTTTGTAGTAGGACATTATCTGGAATCTGCGCCGGAGCTGGTAAAGCGCATGGTGGAGGAAGGGCATTCCGTAGGGAATCATACGTATCATCACCCGGATATGTCCAAAATATCGGACATGGAATCTTTCCGGAAAGAGATGGAGGGGGTTTCCGAATTGTTTTTTCAGATTACGGGAAAGGAACTTTCCATGTATTACCGCCCGCCGCAGGGAAAGTACAGCACGGAAAATCTAAAGATGGCGCAAGAGCTGGGGTATCAGACCTTTTTCTGGAGCCTGGCTTATGTGGACTGGTATCAGGATAAACAGCCTTCCAAAGAAGAAGCTATGCAAAAGCTGACCGATCGTATCCATCCGGGGGCGATCGTCCTTTTGCATAGCACGTCCAAGACAAATGGGATCGTCCTGGATGAACTGCTTGGCAAATGGGAAGAGATGGGATACAGTTTCCGTCCATTATCGGATCTTGTAAAGTAGTCTTGTCATAAAGACGTTTTTGACGGCATATTCTGTTTTAAGTAATGAAGAATAGGCAGAAGAAAGAATGGGAAAAGTCTCAACCAATCAAAAATTGCAGCTAATACGCTCCATAAGGGCAGAAAGCCAGGACAACCGGATGAGGATGAGGAGCCGGGAAAGGATATTGTATGGCACAGGAAAGGCAGAAGAGGAACTGCCGCTTTATGCCAGAGGATATTATGACGGAAGGGAAAAGGAGCTATATGCTCTGGAAGAAGGCGGCATTCCTATACAAGCCGGCTCCTTCTCCTCATTAAAGATCAGGTTTATGCTGGCTGCTGTCCTTTTTTGTGTTTTTCTTGTGGCAGATGCAGGGGGTGGGAACATTGGAGGAGTTTCTACCGAATATCTGAGAAAAGAAATCAATAAAAATTTCGATGCAGGCTTTGAAGAAGTAGTATTTGATTTTGAGGATAATTTCCCTTATACTCTATTTAATGATAAAAACAAATAGAATAGGAGAATTATGAATAAACTAGCGTTAAAAGATGAAATACTGTTGCAGATAGAGAAGCCGGCGCGTTATATCGGCAATGAAGTCAATGCCGTCATAAAACAAAAAGACAAAATAGATATCCGTATAGCCATGTGTTTCCCGGATGTATATGAAATAGGCATGTCACATCTGGGCATCCAGATTTTGTATGACATGTTCAACCGTTTTGAAGATGTATGGTGTGAAAGGGTATATTCGCCATGGGTAGATCTGGATAAAATCATGAGGGAGGAAAACATCCCTCTTTTTGCGTTGGAATCTCAGGAACCCATAGTAAATATGGATTTTCTTGCGATGACGATTCAATATGAAATGTGTTATACCAACATATTGCAAGTCCTTGACTTATCACACATCCCGTTAAGGGCGGCGGAACGGGGCCGGGAGCATCCGATCGTCATCGGAGGAGGCCCTTGTGTTTATAATCCGGAGCCGATTGCCGCTTTTTTTGACATATTTTATATCGGGGAAGGGGAAACGCGCTATAGGGAACTTCTGGACGCCTATAAGGAGAGCAGGCGGCTTGGGGAGTCCAGGATCGGTTTTTTAAGAAGGGCGGCAAAAATACCGGGCATGTATGTCCCTATGTTTTATCATGTAACCTATCAGGAAGACGGAACCATTCAAAACATGGAACCCACGGAAGAAGGGATTCCCAAAGAAGTGGTAAAAGAAGTGGAGATGGATCTTTCCGGCACGTATTACCCAAGAAAACCAGTGGTCCCTTTTATTAAAGTGACACAGGACAGGGTGGTTTTGGAAATTCAGAGGGGGTGTATGAGGGGGTGTCGTTTTTGCCAGGCAGGACAGATCTACCGCCCGGTAAGGGAGCGGGATGTGGACATGCTCAAACAATGCGCCGTAGAAATGTTGAACAATACGGGGCATGAGGAAATATCCTTAAGTTCTTTAAGTTCCAGCGATTATTCGGAATTGCCGGAGTTGATCGATTTTCTGATACAGGAGTGCGCAGAGAAAAAAATTAATATTTCCCTCCCCTCCTTAAGGATAGACGCCTTTTCTTTAGATGTCATGAGCAAAGTACAGGATGTAAAAAAAAGCAGCCTGACTTTTGCCCCGGAAGCCGGAAGCCAGAGGCTGAGGGATGTGATCAACAAAGGGCTGACGGAAGAAGTTATTTTAAAAGGTTCTGCATTGGCTTTTGAAGGGGGATGGACAAGGGTAAAACTTTACTTTATGCTGGGCCTTCCAACGGAAACGGAAACGGATATCCGGGGGATCGGCGATCTGGCCAATAAGATTGCGGCAGTCTTTTTTGAAACGGTGCCGAAGGAAAAGCGGGTAAACGGAAAGGTACAAATTGTGGTCAGCACTTCTTTTTTCATACCCAAACCGTTTACGCCTTTCCAATGGGCTTCTATGTGTACAAAGGATGAATTTTTGGAGAAGGCATATGTGACCCGCGCTTCCATTAAAGGGCAGTTGAACCAGAAGAGCATCAAATATAATTGGCATGAAGCGGATATCAGCGTTTTAGAAGGAGCCTTTGCCAGAGGAGACAGAAAGATTGCCGATGTTATTGAAAGGGCGTATAAAAAAGGCTGTATCTTCGACGCGTGGAGTGAATATTTCCATAACGATATCTGGATGGAAGCTTTTGAAGAATGCGGCATCTGCATAGATTTCTATACTACAAGAAAACGGCGGCCGGATGAGAGATTCCCCTGGGATTTCATAAACTGTGGAGTTACGAAGGGATTTTTACAAAAGGAATGGGAAAAAGCCATGGAAGAAGCAGTCTCCCCTAATTGCCGCATACAATGCCAAAACTGCGGGGCAAACCGTTTTGGGGGAGGGATTTGCTTTGAAAAACAGAAAAAACCGGCAGAGGGATGCCCTGCTGCAGTAAAAAATGCAGGAAAGGAACTATAAAACAGGATGAAAGTCAGGATAAAATTTGCAAAATCAGGGCCGATGCGTTTTATTGGGCATTTGGATGTTATGCGTTTTTTTCAGAAAGCGGTCCGCAGGGCCGGGATCGATGTAGCGTATTCGGAAGGATTCAGCCCACATCAGATCATGTCCTTTGCGGCGCCCATAAGCGTAGGCCTTGCCAGCCGCGGGGAATATCTGGATCTGGAAGTAAAGTCCCATGCCGGCGCTAAGGATATGAAAAGACGGTTGGATAGGGCTATGGTAGAGGGAATGGAAATCTTAGGCATTACGATGCTGGGGGATGGGGCGAAAAACGCAATGGCAAGCGTGGCCGCCGCCAGATATTCCTTAAAGTTCCGCCCAGGCTATGCGCCTGCTTTTGATTGGCCGGTAAAATTGGAAGAGTTCTATCATAAGCCTTCCATCCTTGTCAGGAAGAAAACAAAAAAGAGTGAAATGGACCTGGATCTAAAACCTCACATTTATGAGCTGTCTGTCTTAGGTGGAGGAAAAGACGCCGCTATTTCCATGCTAGTGAATGCCGGCAGTAGCTGCAATATAAAACCAGGCTTGGTTATGGAAGCCTTTTTAAAAGAAAATGGGGAACAATTGCAGGAATTTGCTTTGGAGATTACGAGGGAAGATACTTTTACGAATCTGGGAACGGAGGAAACGAGGAATCTGGTTCCTTTGGACGCCGTTGGGACGGAGTTTTAAAATGGACAGAAAATACATCATACTAAAACACAACCGGAAAATATTGTCTTTGCTTTACCATGGCAACCGTCTGCTCCACGCGAAAGCGGAAATGGAGCAGGGAAACCTTCTGGGCAATATTTATATTGCAAAAGTGAAAAATATTGTAAAAAACATTAATGCCGCTTTTGTGGAGATCAAACCGGGATGTCCTTGTTTTCTCAGCCTTAACGGCCTGAAGAATCCGTTGATTACGAACCGGGCATATGATGGAAGGGTCTTGGACGGCGATGAGATTGTCGTTCAGGTATATAAAGAAGCGGCAAAAACGAAGACCCCTACGGTAACCTGTTCTTTATCCTTAGACGGTAAATATTGTGTGGCGGCAGCCGGCAGGCCCGGCGTATCGTATTCTACAAAATTATCGGATAAAGCAAAGAAAAGGATAGGGGACTTTTTGGCGCAGGAAGGTTTCCTGGAAGCATATAGCCAGAAGACGGGAATTATCATCCGCACGAACGCCAAAGACCTGACAGAAGACCTTACGCCTTTAAAGGAAGAAATCCGGACTCTTACGGAGCAACTGCATCATATTATGGAAATTGCAAATCATCGAACCTGTTATTCCGTCCTGTTTGAACAACTGCCCGCTTATCTTACCGGCATCCGGGATGAATATGAGGGGCAATACGAAGAAATTGTAACGGATCGGCAGGATATTTATGATTCGGTCGTAGCATACTGCAATGAAAACGCTGCTTTTCCAATCCCAGCCATACGGCTTTATCAGGATGAGCTGGTGCCATTGTACAAGCTTTACAGTGTGGAAACCCGTTTAAAAGAAGCATTAAATAAAAAAGTATGGTTAAAATCCGGCGGATATCTGATCATAGAGCCTACAGAAGCATTGACGGTCATTGATGTAAATACCGGAAAATTAGTTGCCGGAAAGGATATGGAAGAGACGTATTTACGCACCAACTTGGAGGCGGCTCGTGAGATAGCCCTCCAGATGGCTTTGCGCAACCTTTCCGGTATGATCATCGTAGATTTTATCAATATGTCCCAGGAAGAAAATAATAAAAAATTAATGGATTTTCTGAGGGGCCTCTTAAGAAAGGATCCGGTAAGGACTCAACTGATGGATATTACGGCTTTAGGACTGGTGGAAATTACAAGGATGAAGATGAGCAAGCCTCTGAAGGAACAGCTCATCTTTCAGGCGGAGGAAGAATCATAGGGAGAATGGCCATGAAACTGATTAAAATGGAGAAAATAAAGGATGGCAGATATTTAAAGAATTATGAACTTACTTATCTTAATAAGGCCGGAAAGGAAAAAAAATATGAAATTGTCAGCAGGAAAGAACTGGCCAGCGCGGAAGATATTGGAAAAAGGGCCAGCGGCCTGTCGATTGCGGCGCTAAGCGGCGGGAAACTTCTCTTGCTTAAAGAATTCCGCATGGGGGTAAATAAGATTGTTTATAACCTTTGTGCAGGCATGTTTGAAAAGGATGAAACAATTGAAGAATGCGTATCCCGGGAACTTTATGAAGAAACCGGGTTAAGCGTAAAAAGGATTATAGATATTCTTCCGGCTTCTTATGCGGCGGTAGCTATTTCCGATACCAAAACGCATATTGTCTTTGTGGAAGTGCAGGGGGAGTTTGAAGACCATACATCGGAAAATGAATGGATCGAGGCGGGGTTTTATAGCAGGGAAGAAGTAGTAACGCTGCTGAAAACGGAAGAGTTCAGTTCCCGGGCGCAGATTATCGCTTATTTTTTCTCCAGAAATCTTTTTCCTTTATAAAAATCTTGACAATTCTTTGCCGGAATGCTAAACTAGCGAAGTATGCCGCATAGATAGGCTGGAAAGTGCGTTTTTTTGAAGGACGCCGCCGTCTCTAGCGAGTAAAGCAGGCCTATGCCTGTATTATAGGAGGTGCAATATGTACGCAATTATTGCCACAGGTGGAAAACAGTATAAGGTTTCCGAAGGTGATGTGATCAAAGTGGAAAAGCTGGCTGCAGAACCCGGGGATGCCGTAACATTTGACCAGGTGATCGCAATCAGCGACAATGGGCTTAAAGTTGCCGGCGATGTAGCTGGTTCAACAGTGTCCGCTACCGTAATGGGACAGGGCAAAGGGAAAAAGGTCATTGTTTACAAGTATAAGAGAAAAACCGGTTACCACAAGAAAAATGGTCACAGACAAGCATACACTCAGGTTAAAATTGATAAAATCAATGCATAATTCAGGTAATGCTGGGAAATGACAAAAATTGTTATCCAAAAATCAGAAAACGGGGAATATAAAGGGTTTACTTGTAAAGGGCATTCTGGTTTTGCCTCTAAAGGCGCGGATATCGTATGTGCATCCATATCTGTTTTAGTGATCAATGCCATTAATTCTATGGAAAAGCTGGCCGAAGCGGATATGGAAGTATTGGAAGATGAAGCAACAGGGACGATACGGTGCCATATGAATAAACCATTGTCCGACAGCGGGAAAGTCCTTATGGATTCCATGATACTCGGTTTGTCAGAGATTTCAAAACAATATGGCAGACAGTATCTTACAATTAAGATCAAGGAGGTGTAAGACCATGTTAAATATGAACCTTCAATTTTTTGCTCATAAAAAGGGCGTTGGTTCGACGAAGAACGGCAGGGATTCCGAATCTAAGAGGCTCGGTGCAAAAAGGGCTGACGGGCAATTCGTGAAAGCAGGGAATATTTTGTACAGACAGCGCGGAACAAAGATCCATCCCGGCATTAATGTAGGAAGAGGCGGCGATGATACTTTATATGCACGGGTAGACGGCATACTTAGATTTGAAAGAAAAGGAAGAGATAGAAAACAAGCTTCCGTATATCCTGTAGAGAGTGAATAAGAACGAACCGGGCTTCAAACATACTTAGTTTGAAGCCTTTTTGTTAAGCCCTTTTGGGAAGAAAGCAGGGAGTAAAATGTTTGCAGACAGAGCAAAAATATATATAAAAAGCGGGAAAGGCGGAGATGGCCATGTATCCTTCCGCCGGGAAAAATATGTGCCGAACGGCGGGCCGGACGGCGGGGACGGCGGGGACGGCGGAAGCGTAATTTTTGAGGTAGATGATGGGTTAAATACTTTAGTTGACTTCCGGCATATCCGTAAATATGCGGCGGAAAACGGCGGTAACGGCGATAAGAAAAACTGTAGGGGAAAAAATGGCGCGGATATCATTATCAAAGTGCCTTACGGAACAGTGATCAAAGAAGGGGAGAGCGGAAAAGTCATCACCGACATGTCGGGGGAAAACAGGAGGGTGGTGCTTTTAACAGGCGGAAAAGGGGGCAACGGCAACCAGCATTATGCTACAAGCACTATGCAGGCGCCGAAATATGCCCAGCCAGGACAGGAAGCAAAAGAACTGGAATTGCAGTTGGAACTGAAAGTAATTGCCGATGTAGGGCTTGTCGGCTTTCCAAATGTGGGGAAATCCACTTTTCTTTCCCGCGTGACCAATGCCCGGCCCAAAATCGCCAATTATCATTTTACCACCCTGAATCCCAATCTCGGGGTGGTGGATCTGGAAGAGGCCAAAGGGTTTGTCATCGCCGACATCCCCGGGCTGATCGAAGGAGCTTCGGAAGGAGTAGGGCTTGGACATGAATTCTTACGCCATATTGAACGGACTAAGCTGATGATCCATATTGTAGATGCCGCTTCTACGGAAGGACGCGACCCGATTGAGGACATTTACGCCATCAATAAAGAATTGGAGGCTTATAACCCGGAAATTGCCGCCCGCCCTCAAGTCATCGCCGCTAATAAAACCGATATGATAGGCGCTATGGGGATGGGGATCCACGAAGATCCGATCGGCAGGATCAAGGCCGAATTTGAACCGAAGGGGATCCAGGTTTTTCCTATCTCTGCAATTACCGGACAAGGAGTACGGGAGCTGCTGTATGCGGTGAACAATCTTTTGGAAAGGTTGGACGATAAGCCAATTGTCTTTGAACAGGAGTATTTTCCGGAAATGCAACAGGAGGAAGCCGGCCCTCATACAGTCGTTTATGATGAAAAAAAGGATGAGTATGTAGTGGAGGGCCCACGCATTGAAAAAATGCTGGGATATACCAATCTGGAATCCGAAAAAGGGTTTACTTTCTTCCAGAACTTTTTAAAGAAAAACGGGATTTTAAAAGAATTGGAGGAACTCGGCATCCAGGAAGGGGATACCGTCCGTATGTATGGGCTTTCCTTTGATTATTACAAATAGAAAAGAATGGAGTGTAACATATGACAAGCAAACAAAGAAGTTATTTAAAAAGCCTGGCGAATAGCTTAGATCCGGTATTTCAAATAGGGAAATCCAGCCTTACCCCCGAATTTACGGCGGCCGTTTCGGAAGCTTTCAACACCCGGGAACTGCTAAAGATTGCTGTTTTGAAAAATTGCATGGATGATCCGAAAGAAATTGCTGAAATGCTGGCCGGCCGTACCCATTCCCAGGTGGTGCAAGTAATCGGCAGGAAGATCATTTTATATAAAGAAAGTAAAGAAAATAAAAAAATCATCTTGCCCCAATAACCGTTCACTGCTAAGATTTATATTGTAAATGTATTTTTCTTATGGAGGGATACTTTCAATGGAAAATGGAAAGAGGAAAACGGGCATTATGGGCGGAACTTTTAACCCGATCCATATAGGGCATTTGCTTCTTGCGGAAAGTGCAAGGGAAACTTTCGGATTGGATGAAGTCCTTTTTGTCCCCAGCGGTTTTTCTTATATGAAAAAGGGGATGGAAATGGCCGATAAAAAAATGCGCCTGGAGATGACCCGGCTGGCCATATCGGGCAATCCTTCCTTTGCCTTGTCGCCGGTAGAGGTAGAAAGGGAAGGGAATTCTTATACCTGTGAAACATTGGAAGCCTTACGGGCAGGGCAGCCGGAAACGGAATTTTATTTTATTGTGGGGGCGGACAGCCTTTTTGCCATGGAAACATGGAAGCGTCCGGAAACCATATTTCAAAACTGTACGGTCCTGGCAGCCGTCCGCAAAGGAAACGGCCATGATGAATTAAATGCTCAGATTGCCTGCCTGGAAGAAAAATATGGGACTGAAATAGGGAGGATCCCAATGGAGGAAATACCGGTTTCTTCCACAGATATCCGAAACAGGGTCCATCATGGGAAATCCATCCGTTATATGGTTCCGGACAACGTAATTGCTTATATTAAAAAACACCGGCTCTATACAGGATAAAGGACAAAAAGAAGGGATGGAAAAAGATGGAAACCAAATCCTCCAATTTGAAAAAAATCCGGAAAGCCATGGAAAAATCGCTGGATTCCAAACGTTTTGAACATACCCTGGGGGTGGAATATACGGCGGCCTCCCTTGCCATGCGGTACGGCGGGGATATTTTGAAAGCGCAGACGGCAGGGCTATTGCACGATTGCGCCAAATGTATGAGCAACGATAAGCGGCTTTCCATATGCGAAAAACACCACATCAGCGTCAATAAGATTGAGCGCAAAAACCCTTTTTTGCTTCATGCCAAAGTAGGCAGCTATATCGCCATGCAGAAATACCATGTCCATGACAGCGATACGGTCAATGCAATTTTGAACCATACGACCGGAAGGCCGGATATGTCTTTGCTGGAAAAGATTGTATATGTAGCAGATTATATCGAACCGGGGAGAAAACAGGCGCCAAACCTTATGGAGATCAGGAAGCTGGCTTTTCTTGACCTGGATGAAGCTTTATTCCGTATATTGGAAGATACGCTGGTTTATCTAAGGACAGTGGACGGCGACGTGGATCCAATGACGCAAAAAACTTATGATTTTTATAAAGAGTATAGGGAAAGCAGGCAAAGTCAGGCAAAACCCCTGCCGCAGGCAGTGGAAATGGAACCGGAAAATATGGCATGACTGTAAAAGCAGTAAGAAAGGACATACGGATGAATAGCAAAGAAATGACCCGCCTTGCGATTAAGGCGTTGGACGACAAGAAAGCGGAGAACATACAAGTGATCGATATCAGTGAAGTATCCGTGATTGCTGATTATTTCATTATTGCAAATGGTACGAACCGAAATCAGAATCAGGCTCTGGCCGATGCAGTGGAAGAAAGCTTAGGAAGGGCAGGGGCTAATCTGAAACAAGCGGAAGGGTATGACGCCGCCAATTGGATACTGATGGATTTCCTGGATGTTATCGTGCATATTTTTGATAAGGATAACCGTCTTTTTTATGATCTGGAACGGATATGGAGGGATGGGAAACAAATCGCCTTATCGGAGTTTGAAAAAGGTTAAGGGCTGATCGTTTCATGAGAAAATACATTGGAGATAAAAAATTTTACCTGATGGTCCTTTCCGTAGCCGTCCCGATTATGATACAAAATGGCATTACTAATTTTGTCAGTTTGTTAGACAATATCATGGTGGGGCAGATCGGCACGGAACAAATGTCAGGGGTAGCAATTGTCAATCAGCTTATTTTGGTCTTTAATCTGTGCATTTTTGGCGGCGTATCCGGCGCCGGCATTTTTACGGCCCAGTATTATGGATGCAAAGATCAAAAGGGGATACGGGATACGTTCCGTATGAAGCTGTTCATCGTCTTTTTTATTACTGTGGCAGGATTATTGGTTTTTGCCTTTTCCGGCAGCCGGCTTATCTCATTATACCTTCATGAAACCGGGAACCAAAGCAGTCTGGATATTACAATGCACTATGCCCGCAAATATATGAAAATCATGATGGTGGAACTGGTGCCGTTTGCCGTTATCCAGGTGTATTCCGGGACCTTACGGGAAACAGGAGAGACTATGCTGCCGATGAAGGCAGGGATTGCCGCTGTATTTATTAATTTGATATTGAATTACCTATTGATTTTTGGAAAGTTCGGTATGCCGGCCATGGGGGTGGAAGGAGCGGCTATCGCCACCACCATATCCCGCTTTGCGGAACTGGCAATTGTTGCCGGATGGACGCATAGTAATACGGAAAAAAACCCGTTTATCCGCGAGGCGTACAAAAGCCTTCGGATTCCGGGCGGATTGATTGCCAAAGTGCTTATTACAGGGCTGCCGCTTATGGTAAATGAAGCTCTCTGGTCCAGCGGACAGGCAGTATTGATGCAATGTTATTCCGTAAGGGGGCTTTCCGTAGTTGCCGCATTTAATATTTCCTCTACCATATCCAATGTCTTCAACGTGGTATTTATTGCGTTGGGGAATGCGGTAGGCATTATTATCGGCCAGTTGCTGGGGGCGGGTAAAATGGATGAGGCAAAGGATACCGTGCGGAAGCTGATGTTCTTCTCTGTAGGAGGATGTGCGGCAATGGGGATTATCCTATCTGTTTTAGCTCCCCTTTTCCCAATGATTTATAATACCGCACAGGATATCCGCAGCCTGGCATCCAGGTTCATTATCATTTCCTCGCTGTGTATGCCGTTATATGCTTTTGTCAACGTAGCTTATTTTACGCTCCGTTCCGGTGGAAAGACGCTGATTACATTCTTTTTTGACAGTGTTTTTGTCTGGGCGGCCAATATCCCGTTAGCTTACGTCTTATCCCGGTATACGGGAATGCCTATTATACCGCTATATTTTATCTGTCAGTTTATAGATATCATTAAGTGTGTCATAGGGTATATTCTCATTAAAAAAGGAATATGGATGAATACGATTATCAAAGGGTCGGTTTCTTGATAAAATGTTGCGCCGGGCAAACGCCCGGCGCATATTGTAAGAGTTGCTTTTACATGATTTTTCCTGGATATGCAATTTTTCTACATGGATTCTTTGGCGGAATTGCCCGCATACATATAGAAAGAAACAAGATACAGGCCGCAAATGCCCACCAGAGCATATACAATTCTTGAAAACCAAGACATATTGCCGAAAATATAAGCTACAAGGTCAAAACTGAAAAAACCGATCAACCCCCAGTTGACGGCGCCTATAATAGCAATTGTCAGGGCTGTAAAATCCAATGCTTTATGATTCATCTTGATAACCTCCATTCATAATCATTCTTAATTGAAAAGTTTCCTCTCGGTTTTATTTTAACCCCAAAATCATTTTTCATGCATAAACATAAACTTATTTTTAATAAAATGATTAAAATAACATTGACAAAGAAATTGATTAAGAGTAATATAATTCAGAAATGGCAGTTTTAAGCCATTTAAAAATATTTTAGGAGGGAAAGATTATGAAAAAGTTCAACAAAATCATGAGTGTTGTTATGGCTTCTGCAGTGACGGCCGCTTTATTTGCAGGCTGTGGAAATGCAGATGAAAAAACACCGGCGGCAGATTCTTCTTCTGAAGCAAACAATGCGGAACAGGAAACAGAAGCAGCCGATGATACGGCATCCGCTTCAGGCGTTTTTAAAATCGGCGGCATCGGCCCTACGACAGGAAGCGCTGCAGTATATGGCATTGCAGTACAGAATGCGGCGCAGCTTGCGGTAGATGAGATTAATGCAGCAGGCGGCATCAACGGGGTCCCGATTGAATTTAAATTTGAAGATGATGAATGCGATGCTGAAAAATCAGTCAATGCATATAATACATTAAAGGACTGGGGGATGCAGATGCTGATGGGTACTGTAACCAGCGGATGCAGTGTGGCAGTGGCTGAAAAAACAGCAGAAGATAATATGTTCCAACTGACTCCTTCCGGTTCTTCCGTAGATTGTGTAAAATATGATAATGCATTCCGCGTATGTTTCTCCGACCCGAACCAGGGTGCGGCTTCCGCATTGTATATCGGCGAAAATGCAGTAGCTTCCAAGATTGCAGTTATCTATGACAGTTCCGATATTTATTCATCCGGGATTTATGAGAAATTTGTAACAGAAGCGGCAAACCAGCCGTTTGAAATCGTTTCTGCCGAAGCTTTTACAGCGGATAACAAAACAGATTTCTCCGTACAGCTTCAAAAAGCAAAGGATGCAGGAGCGGAATTAGTATTCCTTCCGATTTACTATACAGAAGCTTCCCTGATCCTTTCACAGGCTTCTACTATGGGCTATGCACCGATTTTCTTTGGATGTGATGGTTTGGACGGCATTCTTAACGTAGAAAACTTTGATACCTCTTTAGCAGAAGGCGTTATGCTTCTTACCCCTTTTGCGGCAGATGCAGAAGATGAACTCACGCAGAACTTCGTTACCGCATATAAAGAGAAATTCGGCGATACGCCGAACCAGTTTGCTGCAGATGCTTATGATGCGATCTATGCGATCAAGGCTGCAGGCGAAAAAGCAGGAATTACGCCGGATATGGATATGTCCGCAATGTGTGAGGCGATGAAAGGGGCAATGCCTGAAATCACTTTAGACGGTCTTACCGGCATTGGGATGACATGGGATGCTTCCGGTGAACCGAATAAGGCACCGAAGGCTGTTAAGATTACAGATGGAGTTTATACAGCAATGTAATATATTTTGCCAGCCAAAGAGGGATGTTCAAAAGCTTTACTTAAGTAAAGCTTTTGCATCCCCTTTTATATTCTTGATTCCGAAGGGATTTAATGATATAATTTAATCTCGTAATGTACAGTTTTAGACGAAGAAGATGTGTGAACCCGTTCGGTATGGACTCGTTCAGAATGAACTCGTTCACTTGCAAATATTGTTCCTGCGCGATACGCAAAGGATGCGTATAAAAATTGGCAGGTTATGGAAAGGGCATGGTTAATTCTTATGAGTTTTATTTCCTATCTGATTAACGGCGTCAGCCTTGGCAGCGTATATGCAATCATTGCTCTGGGATATACAATGGTATATGGGATTGCCAAAATGCTGAATTTTGCCCATGGGGATGTTATTATGGTAGGCGGTTTTGCCGTATTTACCATTGTGAGTACATTAGGGCTTCCTCCCATTTTGGGCATCCTGATCGCAGTGGTGATATGTACGGCGCTTGGCATGGCCATAGAACGCGTGGCATATAAACCGCTCCGTAACGCCTCATCCCCTTTGGCCGTCCTGATCACCGCGATCGGCGTAAGCTATCTGCTTCAAAATGTAGCGCTGCTTATCTTTGGGGCAAATACAAAATCGTTTACTTCCGTTGTTGCGATCAGCCCGTTGAAGCTTGCGGATGGGCAGCTTATCATATCCGGGGAAACGATCGTTACCATTATTGCCGGGATAATTGTTATGATCTGCCTTACGCTGTTTGTCAATAAATCGAAAGCAGGGCAGGCCATGCTGGCGGTTTCGGAAGATAAAGGCGCGGCACAGCTTATGGGCATCAATGTAAACGGCACGATAGCCCTTACTTTCGCCATCGGGTCGGCGCTTGCCGCCGTAGCGGGTGTTTTGCTTTGTTCCGCTTATCCTTCTTTGACTCCCTATACAGGGGCTATGCCAGGAATCAAAGCTTTTGTGGCAGCCGTATTCGGAGGGATCGGTTCAATTCCCGGGGCGATGATAGGCGGCATCCTTTTAGGCATCATTGAAATTCTTGGAAAGGCGTATATTTCATCGCAAATGGCAGACGCCATCGTTTTTGCGGTCCTGATTATTGTCCTTCTTGTAAAACCGACAGGCATATTAGGAAAGAATATACAAGAGAAGGTGTAAAAGTTCCCATGAAAAAGATGAAGATGACAAAAACAGCAAAAAATAATCTGATAACGTATATAATGGTATTCCTTGCATATATTGCCGTGCAGATCCTTTTAGCGACCGGAAATATCTCCAGTCTGATGAAAGGCCTGCTCGTCCCTCTTTGTATCTATGTGATGCTGGCCGTTTCTCTGAATCTTACGGTAGGCATTTTAGGAGAACTCAGCCTTGGCCATGCCGGTTTCATGTGCGTAGGAGCTTTTTCCAGCGCTTTCTTTTCCAAATGTATGGATGGCGCGATGCCCGACGGGGTGCGATTTTTATTAGCCCTTCTCATAGGGGCTGCCGCGGCAGGTTTTTTTGGCATACTTATCGGCATTCCGGTTTTACGCCTGAAAGGGGACTATCTGGCTATCGTAACTCTGGCTTTTGGGGAAATAATTAAGAACCTCGTTAATGTGCTTTATATTGGAAAGGATAAAAACGGGTTCCATTTTTCCATGAAAGACTCCATTTCCCTCCATTTAGAAGAGGAAGGCCAAGTTATTGTAAACGGCGCGCAGGGCATTACGGGAACGCCTCATGACGCTACGTTCACAATTGGGATTATCCTGATTTTCATTTCACTTATTATTATTTTGAATTTGATTAATTCCAGAGACGGCCGTGCAATTATGTCTATACGCGACAACCGCATTGCAGCGGAATCCATAGGGATCAATATCACCAAGTATAAACTGATGGCATTTTCCATATCCGCATCCATTGCAGGGGCTGCGGGAGTGCTTTACGCCCACAACCTCTCCACTTTGACGGCTTTACCGAAGAACTTCGGCTATAATATGTCCATTATGATTCTTGTGTTTGTAGTCCTTGGCGGTATTGGGAATATCAGAGGTTCTATCATCGCCGCTATCATTCTGACCTTGCTGCCGGAGCTTTTAAGAGGGCTGAGCGATTACCGTATGCTGATTTATGCCATCGTATTGATCGCAATGATGCTCTTTAACTGGAGCCCGAAGGCAGTCGCCTGGAAAGAAAGGCTAAAAGAGAGATATTTCCCCAAACGTTTACGCAAAGAAAAGGAGGTTAAATAGTATGTCTTTACTCGAAGTAAGAAATTTAACCATTTCTTTTGGCGGGCTTAGGGCTGTCGATGATTTCCATATAGATATCAAAAAAGGGCAGTTATATGGTTTAATCGGGCCAAATGGAGCAGGGAAAACGACGGTTTTCAATTTGCTGACCGGTGTATATAAGCCGGATGAAGGGATTATTAAACTGGAAGGCCGGGATATCACCGGTTTAAAAACAATTGATATCAATAAAGCGGGCATCGCCCGGACTTTTCAGAATATCCGTTTATTTAAAGAACTGACCGTATTGGATAATGTCAAGGTGGGGCTTCATAATCATTATCATTATTCAACGGTAGAAGGGATTTTCCGCCTTCCGAAATATTATAAAGTAGAAAAAGAGATGGACGGACGTGCCATGGAATTGCTAAAGGTATTTGAACTGGATGGGGAAGCGGGCTATCTGGCATCCAATCTGCCTTACGGAAAACAGCGCAAGCTTGAAATTGCCCGCGCATTGGCAACAGGACCCAAACTTCTTTTGCTTGACGAACCGGCTGCAGGGATGAATCCGAATGAAACAGGAGAACTGATGGATACTATCCGTTTTGTCAGGGATCAATTTGATATGACCATATTGCTGATTGAACATGATATGAAGCTTGTTTCCGGTATTTGCGAGGAACTGACTGTGCTGAATTTCGGACGCATCCTAACGCAGGGAAAAACAGGCACTGTCTTAAACGATCCGCAGGTAATCACTGCATATTTAGGAGAATAGGGGGAAATAAGAAATGGCTATGCTTGAAATCAGGGATCTGGAAGTATATTACGGTATGATCCAGGCAATTAAAGGTATTTCCTTCGATGTTGAAGAAGGCGAGGTCATCGCCCTCATTGGTGCAAACGGGGCCGGGAAAACGACGACGCTTCATACGATTACCGGCCTGCTTCCCGCAAAAGCAGGAACCATTATGTTTGAAGGGCAGGATATTACAAAAGTCCCGGGATATAAGATTGTTTCCAAAGGGATGGCCCATGTCCCGGAAGGCAGAAGAGTATTTGCCCAGCTTTCCGTACTTCAAAACCTCCGTATGGGGGCATATACAAGAAAAGATAAGAATGAAATAGAGGAAATGCTGAAAACAGTCTACAAAAGGTTTCCCAGGCTGGAGGAAAGGCAGAACCAGATGGCAGGAACGCTAAGCGGCGGGGAACAGCAAATGCTGGCAATGGGACGGGCATTGATGTCGCATCCGAAGATTATCCTGATGGATGAGCCATCTATGGGGCTTTCGCCTATTTTTGTCAATGAGATTTTTGATATTATCAAAAAAGTCAGTGCCAGCGGAACTACCGTCCTTCTTGTAGAGCAGAATGCGAAAAAGGCTCTTTCCATTGCCGACAGGGCTTATGTCCTTGAAACAGGGAAGATTGTTCTGGAAGGCAATGCCAAAGACCTTCTAAACGATGATTCCATCAAAAAAGCTTATCTTGGAGAAGCTTAAAATCTATATTAAGAAAAAGCTTTGATAAGCTTTCAAAACTTCATTTTAATAATTGGCAGGATATGTCTGTAAAACAGGAGGTGTAAAGCATGGGGCAGAAAGTAGTCATTACCATTGCAAGGCAATACGGCAGCGGAGGCCGTACCATCGGTGAAATGCTGGCGGATGATATGGGGATCCATTACTATGATAAAGAATTGATAAAACTTGCTTCGGAAGACAGCGGCATTAACGAAAGGCTTTTCGTCAATGCAGATGAAAAAGTAAAAATGACCAATCTTTTTAAAGTCGTAAAAAAGGTTTATACAGGGCAGTTAATCCCTCCTGAAAGCGATCATTTTGTTTCCGATCATAATCTTTTTAATTACCAGGCAAAGGTAATCAAGGAACTGGCGCAGGAAGAGTCTTGTGTTATTATCGGGCGTTGTGCAGATTATGTTTTAAAGGATTATGACAACGTGTTAAGTGTATTTATCCATGCACCAAAGGATTATTGTATGGAGCAGGCCGCTAAAAAAGTCAGTATGCCCGTAAAAGAACTGGAAAAATATATTGCCAAAACAGATAAACGCAGGGCGGAATATTATAAGTTCTATACCGGAAGGGAATGGACGGATGCAAGGAATTACGACTTGTGCCTGGATAGCTCAAAACTTGGTTTTGAACGATGTGTGGAAGAAATCAAGGCTTATATTAAAGTGAGATTCCACTAAAATAAGGATTATGATGAATCCTCCTGCAAAGCAATGGAAGATCAATTCAACGATACCCTGGAGTAAGGCTGTACAAAATACACGCATTCCCATCCAGGGTATCTTTTTGTTGCTATTAACACAAACGGAAAATGCCAAATACTTTGCCCAATATCTGGCAGTCATCTACAATAATTGGTTCCATCGTGTCGTTTTCCGGCTGTAAACGGATATGCCCATCCTCTTTATAAAAAGTCTTGACAGTGGCCGAGTCCTCCACTAAGGCTACGATAATATCTCCATTAGAAGCGGTACTGCAGCTATTTACGAAAATCTGGTCGCCGTTATAAATGCCTGCATTGATCATCGAATCCCCTTTTACCTTTAGGGCAAAGGATTCCCCGGAAGGAACGAATTCCGCCGGTATGGGGAAATAGCTTTCAATATTTTCTTCTGCTAAGATCGGCTGCCCCGCGGCAACGCGCCCAATCACAGGCAGGCTGACCATCTCCGTTCTTACGGTTTGAAAACTGTCGTCACATATTTCAATCGCACGGGGTTTGGTCGGGTCGCGCCGGATATAGCCGTTCTTTTCTAATGTTTCCAGATGGGAGTGAACCGAAGAAGTCGATTTTAAATGGACAGCCTCACATATTTCCCGGACAGCCGGAGGGTAACCTTTTGTCAAAATAGAATTCTTAATAAATTCTAATATTTCGCTTTGTTTCTTGGAAATTTTTCCATATCCCATATTGTGATCCCTCCATAATCCATGTACCATCCTGTAGATAACAGGATAGAGCCATATCGTCAATCATTTCTTTAAGCATATCACAAATCCGGAAAAAAAGCAAACACGCATTCCAAATATTTGTTCGATTTTTATTTTAAGTGCTTGACAATAGAATATTTGTTCGATATAATCTAAAAATAAAGAACGTATGTTCAAAACATAAGTTCTGACATATGCTATATTTTATGCTTATTGTTGGATAAAGATATATTATAAGCAACGGAATGTTTCCCATAGGATGGAACAGGCAGAAGGGAGATGCAGGATGAGTAAGAGCGAAAGAAGGATATGGAACAATAAAATACGTCGGCAGGAAGAGCGGAAAAGGCATCTTTACCTGTTTCTCTTTACCTTCTGCCTGATCATCGGATTATCTATGACAGCCGGTGTATTTTTATCTTATGCGAAAGGAAAAAATGAGAGAGAAGTTTTGAAATATTATAAAAGCATTGCTATAGAAAAAGGAGATACCTTATGGTCCATCGCCTTAAAAAATACAGATGCCAATAATTATGACGTGAATGCCTATATAACGGAAGTAAAAAGGATGAATGGATTGCGGGATGATACAATCACGACAGGGATGTACCTTGTGGTTCCATATTACCCGCAAGAATCCCCCTGAAGTGATCTCCTCCATTTTACAATCATCTATGGTTCTCTTAGTTTTACCGCATTTGCTGCTTTTCGCTTTCTTTCATCTTCCAGGGCGGCATAATGCTTTCTGGTAGTATTAACATCCTTATGTCCAAGAACGTCTGCCACAAGATAAATATCCCCGGTTTCCCGGTATAAAGAAGTACCGTATGTGCTTCTTAACTTGTGAGGCGTTATTTTTTTCAAAGTCGTCACGTTCGATGCATACTTCTTGACTAAATTTTCCACAGCCCTTACGGTAATCCGGCGGTTTTGGATAGACAAAAACAGGGCATGTTCATGCCCGGGCTGCGGAATCGTGTGCTGGCGTTGCTCTAAATATTCCAATAATGCCGTTTCCACTTCCCTGCCAAAATAAACGACTGTTTCATAACCACCCTTACGGCGGATTTTAATACCGTTGTTTTTAAAGTCAATATCTTCTAAATCAAGACCTACGCATTCGGATACGCGGATTCCCGTTCCTAAAAGAAGCGTGAGCAGGGCGATATCCCTTATTTTTGTTTTTTCATGATACTTTTTCTGCCCTTTGGTGAGTTTTGTCCCATCCTCCACTTGATCCAATAAAACGGCTACTTCATCAACATCCAGACGTATAATCTCTTTTTCATGAAGCTTTGGCATGGGGATCAATACGGCAGGGTTTTTTTCAATCAGCTCCATTTGATAAAAATAATTGTAAAAACTGCGCAGAGAGGCTAATTTCCTGGATTTTCCTCTTTCTTCGTTGGTAATTTCACGGTTATCTTTCTGATAGTAGGATATATACTCCATATATTCCTCAATGTCCTCCCTTGTAATATTTTCTAAAATGGACAAGGGAAAATCTTTCATTTCCATTTTACTGCAGTAACTGTTATTTTTATGCATATATTCAAAAAATACCCGGAGGTCATAGGCATAGGCTAAACGCGTCCTCGCAGATGTGTTATTTTCAATTCCTCGGAAAAACTGTTTGCAAAAAGGAGGCAGTTCAGAAAGTACATTTCTCATTTTCATAATATTTAATTTATTTTGTTCTTCATGATAATTTTTCTTATCGTCCATTATATATCTGTCCATCCTTTCAAACGGCTGCCAAGGATCGCCGTAAACATTCTTTCCTTTACCCCTGGGTTTTCCAGATTCAACGTTTTCAATAAATTTTTAATATATTCCCGTTTCGTATTGCCGTCCGCAGGGCAGGGGCTTTTGACTACCGGAACCTGATGCTTATTTACAAATCCTATAACATCGGCTTCATTCATGTAGATCAAAGGCCTGATAACGGTTAAGCCTGTCCGGTCAAGGTAAGTTACCGGTGAAAAAGTATGGAACCTTCCTTCAAAAATCAAGGACATTAGCATTGTTTCCACTACATCATCCTTATGGTGCGCATAAGCGACTTTATTGCAGCCAAGCTTCTTTACCGCATCATTCAATGCCCCTTTTCTCATTTTCGCGCACAAAGAACAAGGATTTGTTTCCTTCCTGTCTTCAAATATGATCTTTGCAATATCTGTATGTATCACATGATATTCTACATGGAGATTCCGGCAGAGCGCTTTGATTTCTTCCAGGTTAAGGTTTTGGAACCCCAAATCCACTGTTATGGCATGGACATGAAAGTGTTTTGGATAAAAGCGTTGTAGGCCCTGAAGGGCATATAATAAAGTAAGGCTGTCCTTTCCGCCGGAAATACCTACTGCAATGTTATCGTCTTTTTCAATCATTTGATAATCGTCAATGGCTTTTCTCACATAGCTAAATACTTGCTGTAATTTCATTCTTCCTCGCAATCCGCCTGTTGGCTATTCTGCTTATTATCAGGTTTATTATAACATTCTTATCAAAAAAATTATACCATAATCATACATTTATAAACAGGAATATGCTATAATGAATATTAGCGGGGAGAACATGCTTGCATGCTCGACAAGCAGCGAATGATGATCATGAATCTTTCCTTTTTGTAATAATGGATTCCGGTCAGAAGAATTGAGATCAAAGGATGGGCAGATATTTATGAAATTCCGTATCGACAAAAAATATATCCACTGGGGCCTTACCGCGTTTGCCGTCATTGCGGCAAGTATTTTGTTTTACTACTTATTATTCCACAGGCAAAACCTTTCTAATGGATTCCATGCATTTCTTACAGTTGCCATGCCCATTTTAGACGGGCTGATTTTAGCTTATCTGTTAACGCCGGTTTTAAACGGGGTAGAGAAAAAATGTTTGATCCCTTTTTGCATGAAATGCAATATTGAAGTAAATAAACGCAACAGGAAAAAAATCCGCGCATTATCCATTCTTTTAACTGTGTTTATTGTAAGTTTTGTAGTGTATAGTTTTTTTTCCATGGTAATCCCGCAGATCGTAAAGAGCGTTCAAAGCATTATCCTGCAATTCCCGATTTATGTGAATAACCTGACCATCTGGGTAAAAAAACTTTTAGCGGATAATCCGGATATTGAAGTAGCCGTAATTGAGGTTATGGATACTTATTCCGTAGAATTAAATAATTTCCTTAACCTGAACCTTCTTCCTAAAATGAATGAATTCATCCGGGATGTATCGCTAAGTTTCCTTAGTTTTCTAATGCGGTTATGGAACCTGATCATTGGTTTTATGATTTCTATTTATATCTTGGGGAGCAAGGAGTTGTTCGCCGGCCAGGCAAAGAAGATGGCATATGCATTATTTGAAACCAATACTGCCAATGCTATTATTTCCGATGTGCGTTTTACCCATAAGACATTCAGCGGATTCATGGTCGGAAAAATAATTGATTCCATTATCATAGGTATTATCTGTTTTCTGGGAACAAGCATGATGGGAACTCCATATGCCATTTTAATCAGCGTAATTGTAGGGATAACAAATATTATACCATTTTTTGGGCCGTATCTTGGAGCTATTCCCAGTGCGCTTCTTATATTAATGGTCAATCCTTTGCAATGTTTATATTTTATTATCTTTATTTTAGTTTTGCAGCAATTTGACGGGAATGTGCTTGGCCCGAAGATTTTAGGGGATTCTACCGGCTTATCCGGTTTTTGGGTGATCTTCGCCATTACTTTATTCGGCGGCATATTTGGAATTTTGGGTATGATCGTCGGTGTTCCGGTTTTCGCTATTTTCTATGCGGGGGTCAGAGCCTTTATCAATCAGCTCCTTCTTAGGAAAGGGCTTCCTTCCGATACGGGGCATTACTTAAATGTAGGTTCCATCGAAGATGGGGAGTTTATTCCTTATAAACCGGAAGGGCAATCGGAATTATCTGCCAGCCCGTCGTTAAATGACGGAAAACCAAGGCCAAAGAGCATGATCCATCATTTTTTCCGCAGTGAGAGAACATGCCGGAATGAGGGCGATGCGGATATGGATGATTCTTTTGCAACGACAGATAAAAAAGAACAGGAAGAGAAAAAGGAGATACAGTAAAATGCGTTTTGTCATCCAAAGAGTGATAGGTGCAGAGGTAAAAGTAAATCAGAAAATAATTGGGAAAATTGATAAAGGACTGTTGGTGTTTGTCGGGATCTGCGGATCGGATACGGAAGAAATTGCGGATAAAATGCTGAAAAAGTTAATTGGGCTGCGGATTTTTGAGGATGAAAATGGAAAAACAAATTTGGATTTGAAAACGGTAAACGGCAATTTGTTAATGATTTCACAATTTACATTATATGCGGACTGTAAAAAGGGGAACCGTCCTTCCTTTATACGCGCGGGTTCTCCGGAAATGGCAGATGCATTATACCGCTATATTATAGAAAAAGGAAAGGAAGCTTTTCCAGATATACAACAGGGGGAATTTGGGGCTGATATGAAGATATCGCTGATCAATGATGGCCCATTTACCATTTTATTGGATTCAGATCAAATATGTTAATATTTGTAGAAGGGAGTGGTTAGATGATAGTAATTGTTATAATAATCGCGGCTTTTTTAATCCTATACCTTACCTCATTTATACGGCAAATAAGGCAGAAAAAGGATAATGAAATCAATACTGTGGAAGAATTCCGCAATAATTATGGAAAGAATAAGAAGGAAATTATTTCTCAAAATATAACGGAAAGCGGCTATACCTATAAATATGTAACAAAATATAACAGTCCTGAAGACTACCGTGAAAAACGTTGATCCCGGTTCCAACTATTCGTTAAAGTTGTCTTTTGCGAATAGTTGGAACCGGGATCAACGTTTCTCTTTCTGTCCACTATTTAGTCTAAAATCTCCACAATCCCTATATCTTTATATACAGATAAATCAATAAAGCTATTCCCAACCTGAACCAATGGACGGGTCAGGTTGAATTTATTGATCAAAACAATCTGGCCTGTTAATCCATTGCTTAAACGGACATTATGGCGGATAAAATTATTGGTAACATGAGAAATAAAAGTCATTAGCATATGGGAATCGTATTTTTGATACCCGGTATCTTCCAGTCGTTTTAAAAGCCAAAACGGTGACCGAGGTTTAATTCCTTCTTCTGCCATAATCATCGTGTCATAAGTATCCGCAATGGCAATGATCCGTGAAATATGGTTAATGTTTGCATGTTTAATCTTTAACGGGAACCCGGAACCGTCCTGGCGCTCATGATGTGTTAAAACAGCCTGTTTTACTTTTACATCAATACTCTTTTCTTTTAATAAATTATATCCCAATATGGCATGTTTACTGTAAGGGCCGCCTTCCATTTCAGCATGGAAAGTAAAACGCGGCGGAAGTTCTGCAGATTCCGTCAGTTTGAGCAGTCCGATATCATGAAGAAGTCCGGCCGTCCCTACCAATT
>CAOKPU010000022.1 GCA_948470755.1 uncultured Lachnospiraceae bacterium
TATGATGATTCGGGTGTCAAAAGGCCCATCCGGCGGCCCCGTCTGGCAGATTGCATAAAAGATTTGTGCGCACTCTGTTGCACGGGACATTCCGATGAGCCTCGGAAAACAAAAATCGTGTTCAGCAGAGGCTTCCACGATTTTAGAGTCTCCTCTCCATCGTGCAAAAGCCGTTTGCACAATATCCTTTTATGCAGTCTGCCAGACGGGGCCGCCGGATGGGCCTTTTGACACCCAAATCTTATGATAAAAAACCCTTCGGGAGGATGCGTACTGCGCGCAAGAGAAAAATGGCTGGAAAGGAGAAAAAATGGGCGAGAAAAAATTAGTAGAGGCAATTACATCCATGGATGAGGATTTTGCGCAATGGTATACGGATGTAGTAAAAAAAGCGGAATTGATTGATTATTCCAATGTAAAGGGGTGTATGGTGATTAAACCGGCCGGATATGCGGTATGGGAGTTGATCCAAAGGCAGTTGGATGATATGTTCAAGGCGTCAGGAGTGGAAAATGTTTATATGCCAATGTTTATACCGGAAAGTTTACTGCAGAAAGAAAAGGATCATGTGGAAGGTTTTGCGCCGGAAGTGGCGTGGGTGACCCATGGGGGGCTGAATCCACTGCAGGAAAGAATGTGCGTGCGGCCTACATCGGAAACGCTGTTTTGTGATTTTTATAAAGGGGATATCCAATCATATCGGGATTTGCCTAAAGTCTATAATCAGTGGTGCAGTGTTGTGCGCTGGGAAAAAGAAACCAGGCCGTTCCTCCGTTCCAGGGAGTTTTTATGGCAGGAGGGGCATACCGCACATGCTACGGCGAAAGAGGCGCAGGAGAGAACGGAGCAAATGTTGAATGTGTATGCGGATTTCTGTGAACAGGTCCTGGCTATTCCGGTAGTAAAGGGGCGCAAGACGGAAAAAGAGAAGTTTGCAGGGGCGGAATCGACATATACGATCGAAGCGCTTATGCACGACGGGAAAGCTTTGCAGTCGGGAACGAGCCATAATTTTGGGGACGGATTTGCAAAAGCTTTTGAAATTCAATTTACGGATAAGGATAATAAGCTGAAGTATGTGCATCAGACATCCTGGGGTATGTCTACAAGGATTATCGGAGCAATTATCATGGTCCATGGGGATAATTCCGGCTTGGTGCTTCCTCCCAGAGTAGCGCCTACGCAGGTGATGATTATACCGATCCAGCAGAAGAAGGAAGGGGTTCTGGATAAGGCTTATGAATTAAAAGGCAGGCTTTCCGGGTTCCGTGTGAAAGTGGATGATTCGGATAAGAGTCCGGGATGGAAGTTCTCAGAGCAGGAGATGAGGGGTATTCCCATCCGTGTGGAGATAGGGCCGAAGGATATTGAAGCGGGTAAGTGCGTGATCTGCCGCAGGGATAATGGGGAAAAAGCAGAAGTGATGCTGGATGAATTGGAAAAGGCAACGGCAGAAATCCTGGAAGACATCCAGGCCAATATGTACCGAAAGGCAAAGGCGCATCTGGAATCCCATACTTACACCGCAGCGACGAAAGATGAGTTTGTAAAAATATTTACGGAAAAATCCGGGTTTGTAAAGGCAATGTGGTGTGGAAATGAAGAATGCGAAGAGAAAATAAAAGAGGATATGGGAGTGACGAGCCGTTGTATGCCATATGAGCAGGAGTGTCTGTCGGATACTTGTATTTACTGTAACAGACCGGCTAAGAAAATGGTTTATTGGGGCAGGGCGTATTAATAATCATGCCTGTTTCTTGGCTTGTGAATTTTGGGCCGATGTCAATGGCATCCTGCATCAAAGCTTTCATTACAGGCGATGAGCCTGCCTGCCCCGTCCGATAGACGGGGCAGGCAGGCTCATTTGATGTCTGAATCCATAAATTCCCTAAATAAAAGTATATTTTTGCTATTTGTCCGTTATATCTTTTCAAATACGTCTTTTCCGAGTCCGCATATGGGGCATACCCAGCTATCCGGGAGTTCTTCAAATGGGGTACCGGGAGCGATCCCGTTATTCGGATCTCCGGCTTCGGGATCATAAATATAGCCACAAGGGCCGCAAATGTATTTATCCACTGATATCCATCCTTTCTATGTTAGTTTTATTTTGCTTGTTCTATCATATTTTGTACATTTTTATATATTTCATTCAATTGTTCTTCTGAAGGGATATAATTTATCCGTATTCTGTCCATACAGATATGGAATCCACAGGCTTCCAGTTCTTTTTCCGCCAGCTCAATGCTTTGGCCGCTCCATCCATAGGATCCGAAAGCAAACGCTTCCCTGTTTTTCGGTGAAAGGCCTTTCAGGTAACATAAGAAAGCGGCGGCAGTAGGCAGCATCTGATTGTTGATGGTGGGAGATCCTACGGCGATATATTTACTGTCCAGCAGTTCCGGGACAATATTGGAATAATGGTCTGCTTTTAGATCAAATAATTTGGCGGGGACATTTTTATCCGCAAAGGCTTCAGAGATCGTCTTTGCTATTTTTTCCGTAGAATGCCACATGCTGTCGTAGACGATAACGGCGCCTGTTTTTGGTTCGTTGGCGCTCCAGGCGGTATAAGCATCTAAAATATCCTTAATGTGGCTGCGCCATATGATGCCATGGCTGGGGG
The DNA here is from genome assembly GCA_948470755.1 of uncultured Lachnospiraceae bacterium. Lineage (GTDB taxonomy): Bacteria > Bacillota > Clostridia > Lachnospirales > Lachnospiraceae > Kineothrix. The sequence continues at coordinate 2,627 of CAOKPU010000022.1, forward strand.
CAATCGTATCAATGTCCAGGCTGCTTAATGTATTCCATACATTCTGCACTTGCCGGCCAAAACACATAATGATATTGCCGTAATATTTTTTTGCCTCGCTTAATATGACGGAAAGGTCGTCTTCGTCATCGAAGTGTGCGGTAGTTGCATAGTGCTGTCCGAAGGCATCGTTAGAGAACAGGATTTTTTCTTCCGGGCAGTAGGTTACCATGTTATCCGGCCAATGGAGCATGGGGGTGGATACAAAAGTCAGGGTACGTTTTCCAATGGAGATGGACTCGCCGCTTTTGACGGGGATATATCCGTAATCGCCATAATGAGCGGTAAGCCCTTTGATGCCGGCGGGACTGCTTGTATATATGGCCGCGTTGGGGCAATGCTGCCTGATGAATGGCAAAGCGCCGGAATGATCCATTTCCACATGATTGGATATAATGATGTCGATATCTTCCGGGGGAAGGATATCGCGGATGCGGGAGAGCATTTCTTCCGCAAAAGGGGCTTTGACGGTATCGATTAAAGTGACCTTCTCATCTACGATCAGATAGGCCCCGTATGAAGTCCCTTTTTCCGTGCTATAGCCATGGAAGTTGCGGATATTCCAATCTACGGCCCCAACCCAATAAATGCCTTCTTTTACTTTTGCTGCTTTCATAACAGATACCTCTTTTCTTTTAAATTCCTTTTTATTATAGCAGATTTGTGTCATATAGGTCGATAAGTTTCTTTAAATAAAGGTATCTTTCTTTGGCATCCTTGGCGGCCTGGGAAAAGAGTTCTTCCGCAAGGCCGGGTTTCATCCTTTCCAGGATGCTGTATCTGTTTTCCCCGGATAAAAATTCTTTATACTCCATAGAAGGTTCTTTGCTGTCCAGGATAAAGGGGTTTTTGCCCTGTTCCCTGAGGGCGGGGTTGAAGCGGAAAAGATGCCAATAACCGGCTTCCACTGCTTTTGCTTCCTCATGCTGGGAAGAACCCATGCCGGAACGGATGCCATGGCTGATGCAGGGAGAATAGGCGATGAGCAGGGAAGGGCCGGGGTAGGCTTCCGCTTCCGCAATGGCTTTGATTGTTTGGTTGTAGTCCGCGCCCATGGCAATTTGCGCTACATAAATATAACCATATGTCATCGCCATGGCTGCCAAGTCTTTCTTTTTGCGGGTTTTGCCGCCGGAGGCAAGTTTGGCGGTAGAGCCGGCGGGAGTAGCTTTGGAAGCCTGCCCTCCGGTATTGGAATAAACTTCCGTATCGAAGATGAGGACATTGAGATCCTCTCCGCTGGCCAATACGTGATCCAATCCTCCAAAGCCGATATCGTAAGCCCAGCCGTCGCCCCCAAATATCCATTGGGATTTTTTGGACAGGAAGTCTTTTCCATTTTGCAATTCCAGACATAACGGCAATAATTCTTTATGGATAATGCCGTTATTGGTATCTTGGTCATTTGCTTTAAGAATATAAGATTCCAGTTCGTTGGTAAGGGTATCGGTATCGGCGCTGTTGTTTATGCCGTCGGAAAAACTTTGCAGCCATTGTTTTAAAGCCTTCTGCAAATCAGGGAAGGGAATTTGGCTGTTTTCCAATTGTTGCAGCAAAAGGATTGCTTTTTCTTTCAGACGGCCTCTTACGGCGTTTTGCGCTAGGACCATGCCGTAGCCAAATTCCGCCGCATCTTCAAAAAGGGAATTGGACCAGGCGGGTCCTTGGCCGGAAGCGTCTGTTGTATAGGCTGTGGATGGGGAGGAATTTGCCCAGATGGAAGAACAGCCTGTAGCATTGGCAATGTACATCCTCCTGCCAAAAAGCCGGGTGATCAATGTGGCATAAGGAGTTTCCCCGCATCCGGCGCAGGCTCCGTGGAATTCCAGCATAGGCGGTTTAAACTGGCTGCCTTTTACGGTGGTTTCTTTGAACTTTTCAACAATCTCCGGCTTGAGGGGCAGGGATTTGCCGTAATCAAAGTATTGCTGCCTCTCTTCATGTTCTTTTACAGGATGCATGGCAAGGGCTTTTTCCCCGTTTTTTCCGGGGCATACGCCGGCGCAGGACCCGCATCCTGTGCAATCTGTCTCCGAAACAGTGATGGAAAAAGTATATCCGGGCATCCCGGTCATAGGAAGGGTTTGCATGCCTGCCGGCGCTTTTTCCTGTTCTTCGCCGTTCATGGCTGCGGGACGGATGACCGCATGGGGGCAGACAAAGGAGCAGCGGCAGCATTGGATGCAGTTTTCCGGTTTCCAGACAGGGATTTCCGTAGCGACATTGCGCCGTTCGTGGGCAGTGGAACCGGAAGGGAAGGAGCCGTCCACATAGGGGAGGAATGCGGATACCGGTAAAGAGTTGCCTTCCTGCATGACGATAGGTTTTTGGATATTTTCTACATAAGCGGTAATTTCTGCGTTTCCGGGAAGGAGTTTGCTGTCTAAGGGTTCATATCCGGCATATTTCCATGAGGCGGGTATGGCGATTTCCAGAACATCTTCAATACCTCGGTCGATGGCGTCATAATTCATTTGCACGATTTTCTCCCCTTTTTTCCGGTAACTGATGGCGGCAGCCTCTTTCATCAACTGCCTTGCTTCTTCGATAGGGATGATATTGGCAAGCCGGAAGAAGGCAGCCTGCAGGATAGTGCTGATTTTATTATTCAGCCCAATTTCTTTTCCAATGCGGATGGCGTCTATGACATATAGTTTAATATCATGTCCGGCGATATAACGCTTTACCTGGCCCGGGATATATTGTTCCAGCTCTTCTTCTTTGTAATAACAGTTCAGGAGAAAAATGCCTCCGTCTTTTAAATCCTGTACCATATTATACTTATGGAGATAGACAGGATTGTGACATGCGACAAAATCTGCCCGATGGATCAGATAGGAGGAGCGGATGGGAAGATCCCCGAAGCGGAGGTGGGAGACGGTAAGCCCGCGGGACTTCTTAGAATCATAGTCGAAATATGCCTGTACATATTTATCTGTATGGTTGCCAATGATTTTGATGGAACTTTTATTGGCGCTGACCGTACCGTCTCCCCCCAGCCCCCAGAATTTGCAGCATATAGTAGTAGGAGGGGCGGCGTCGATAATATGGGGAATATCCAGCGATAAATGTGTAACATCGTCTATAATGCCCAAAGTAAATCTGCTCTTTTTTCCGGATACGGAATTTTGGAAGACAGCATAAATCTGGCTTGGATCAGTGTCCTTGGAACTAAGCCCATATCTGCCGGAAAAAACGGATATCTGATGAAAGGCGCTGTCTTTAAGGGCTGCGAGGACATCCAGATAAAGAGGCTCTCCTATTGCGCCGGGTTCTTTTGTACGGTCTAAAACGGTAATCCGGGAAACGGAAGGAGGAAGAAGGGCCAGCAAATGGGAGGCGCTGAAAGGGCGGTAGAGGCGTACTTCGATTAACCCTGCTTTTATACCGCAGTTATGTTCCGTAAGGTAATCTATGGTTTCCTTAATGGCGCTGCATACGGAACCCATAGCGATGATAATATGTTGGGCGTTGCTTTCGCCATAATAGTTGAAGAGGCCGTAACTGGTCCCTATTTTTTTATTTATTTCGCTCATATATGATTCTACAAGGGAAGGAAGAGCATTGTAAAAACGGTTGGAAGCCTCCCTTGCCTGAAAAAAGATATCAGGATTCTGGGCGGAACCCATGAGCCTGGCATGGCTGGGGTTTAAAGCATGTTCCCGGAATTGGCGGATAGCGTCCAGATCGGCCATATCCTTTAAATCCTCATAAGACCAGATATCAATCTTCTGCATTTCATGGGAAGTGCGGAAGCCGTCAAAGAAATGAATGAAAGGAAGCCTTCCTTTTATAGCCGATAAATGGGCTGCAGGGGCCAGATCCATAACTTCCTGCACGCTGCCGCTTGCTAATATGGCGACGCCTGTCTGACGACAGGCATATATATCGGAATGGTCGCCGAAAATAGATAAGGCATGGCTGGCGATCGTCCTGGCTGCCACATGGAATACGCCGGGCAGCAGTTCGCCTGCTATTTTGTATAAATTCGGTATCATAAGCAGCAAGCCCTGGGAGGCTGTAAAAGTGGAAGTAAGGGCGCCGGCGGCAAGGGAGCCGTGCACTGCCCCGGCTGCCCCGGATTCCGACTGCATTTCCGTAACTTTAACGGTTTGCCCGAAAATGTTCTCCCTGCCCTCTGCGGCCCATTCATCCGTATATTCCGCCATAGTAGAAGAAGGGGTGATCGGATAAACCGCCGCCACTTCGCTGTAAGCATAAGCTACATGCGCTGCCGCCTGGTTCCCGTCCATTGTTTTCTTCTCTCTTTGCATGATAAGTTCCTCCTTAATATATTGATAATTAGATTTTGTGCAAAAACTTTATTTTTTATCAGTATTAAAGTTACTTTTTTTATCTGGAAATATCCTTTTATATGTTGTAAAATTCAATTAATAAAAATCAGGAAAGAGGAGGCGGTATTGATATGAATATTCTGGTAATCAATTGCGGCAGTTCTTCGCTTAAATATCAGTTGATAGACAGCGAAAGCGAGAAAGCGCTGGCGAAGGGGCTTTGCGAAAGGATCGGGATAGACGGCAGCGCGATTACACATCAACCGGCAGGCGGGGAAAAAGTGACGATGGAAACAGATATGCCGGATCATACGGTGGCGGTAAAGCTGGTAATTGAAAAATTGACGGATAAAGAAGCGGGAGTCATCGGCTCTCTGGATGAAATCGATGCGGTGGGCCATCGCATCGTCCATGGAGGAGAGAAATTTGCATCTTCCGTTATTATTACGGAGGAAGTATTAAAACAGGTAGAAGACTGTAACGATCTGGCCCCATTGCATAACCCGGCGAACTTAGTCGGCATCAATTCCTGCAAAGAAGTAATGCCAAATGTGCCTATGGTCGGCGTATTTGATACGGCGTTCCATCAGACGATGCCGAAAAAAGCCTATATGTATGGGCTGCCTTATGAGTATTATGAGAAGCACAAAGTAAGACGGTATGGATTTCATGGGACGAGCCATGATTTTGTATCGAAAAGGGCGGCCGAGATATTGGGAAAGGATAGGAAGGAATTAAGGATCATTGTTTGCCACTTAGGCAATGGGGCGAGTGTATCGGCAGTGAAGTATGGGGAATCTATAGATACTTCCATGGGCCTGACGCCTTTGGAGGGCCTGATCATGGGGACAAGAAGCGGGGATATCGACCCTGCCATTATTACATTTATTGCTGAGAAAGAAAAAATTACGGCGGAAGAGGTATTGAATATTTGTAATAAAAAATCAGGGGTCCTTGGTTTATCCGGCGGCCTTTCCAGCGATTTCAGGGATTTGGGACAGGCGGCGGAAGAAGGGAACGAAAAGGCGAAGGACACATTGGAGGCTTATGCATATCGGGTTGGAAAATATATCGGGGCTTACGCCGCGGCAATGAACGGCGTGGATGTGATTGTATTTACAGCAGGGATCGGGGAAAATAATGCGCAAGTGAGGGAAATGATAGGGCAATATATAGGATTTTTGGGAACAAATATCGATAAGGAAAAAAATAAGCTTCGTGGGGAAGAAGTAATCCTTTCCGACGGGAATTCCAAAGTGGCTACGATGGTAATCCCGACAAACGAAGAGTTGGCGATTGCAAGGGAAACGGTCAGGCTGATCAAATAGCTGGCGGAGGGGCTATGTATATTAATTTGCCGGATAAAGTAAAAAAAATAATAGCAGTTATTGAGTCTGCCGGATATGAGGCTTATGCGGTGGGCGGCTGTGTGCGTGATTCCCTCTTAGGGCGAGAGCCTGACGATTGGGATATTACCACATCTGCAAGCCCGCTGCAGATAAAGGCTCTTTTCGGGCGGACGCTTGACACAGGCATCAAGCATGGGACGGTAACCGTTATGATGGGAAGGGAAGGGTTTGAAGTAACCACTTACCGCATTGACGGAGAGTATGAGGATGGCAGGCATCCGAAGGATGTGACTTTTACCCCTGAGCTTGGGGAGGATTTGAAACGGCGGGATTTTACTATAAACGCCATGGCCTATAATGACAGGGATGGGCTGGTGGATATATTCGGCGGGACAACAGATATAGAAAAGAAGATCATCCGCTGTGTGGGCAGCCCCAGAGAACGCTTTGGGGAAGATGCGCTTCGTATGATGCGTGCCGTGCGTTTTTCGGCCCAACTGGGATATAATATTGAAGAAGGGACGAGGACGGCGATTAAAGAAATGACGGCAAATCTTAAGAATATCAGCGCGGAGCGGATTCAGTCGGAGCTTGTGAAACTGTTGGTTTCCCCGCATCCCGATTATCTGCGGGTTTGTTATGAGACGGGCATTACGGGCATGATCCTGCCGGAATTTGATCAATGTATGGCAACAGAGCAGAACAATCCCCACCATTGTTATACGGTAGGCGAACATATCCTTCATTCTTTAACGGAGGTGGATGGGGATAAGATCCTGCGTCTTGCCATGCTTTTTCATGATATTGGCAAGCCGGAAACAAAGACTACGGATGAGGAAGGCGTGGATCATTTTCACGGACATGCAGCCGTAGGCGAGGGGATTACAAAACGGGCGCTGCAACGGCTTAAGTTTGACAATGATACTTTGCATAAAGTATCCCGGATTGTACTTTATCATGATTATCCGGTGGCGATTTCTGCAGCGGGCGTCCGGAGGGCAATCAACAAAACCGGAGAGGATATCTTTCCCTATTTATTTGATGTAAAAAGAGCGGACATAGCAGCCCAAAGCGGATATCATAAAGCGGAAAAATTGGATTGGTTGGAAAAAATCAGAAATATTTATGAAATGGTCATGGACAACAATCATTGTATTTCTCTGCATACTCTTGCGGTAACGGGGAGGGATCTGATCGATGCCGGGATGAAACCAGGAAGGGAAATAGGGGGAATGCTGGATGCCCTGCTCGACATTGTGTTGGAAGATCCGGAAAAGAATACAAAAGAAACATTGATGGATTATGCGCGGGCGCTGCTGGAAGAGGAGTGAGGAAGGGTTTCTGCTTTAACGAAAGGTTAAATGGTAATATGAATACTTTCCCATATTGCTTCATAAGATAGGATAGATTAAAATTATGAACTTTAAAATGGGAGGAATTTATGTGAATGACAGGGCAGTCAGCGTGCTTGAAAATTATGAAATAGAAGTGCTTCGTACCTGGAAAGGACGGGGCGCAATGCTGTGTGAGTCCGATAAAGGTCTATTGATTTTGAAGGAATATACGGGGCCGAAAGATAAGATTATTTTTCAGGACGCACTGCTTAAATCAATAATGGAGCAGGGATTTCCTTCGGTAGAAAATATTTTGAAGACTAAGGAAGGGGAGCTGATCGTATACGATCAGGATAGGGTACCTTACATATTAAAGACTTATTTTGAGGGCAGGGAATGTAATGTCCGCGATACAAAAGAGTGTATCCAGGCAGTAAAAACATTGGCACAGCTTCATAAAGCATCTTATATGGATATGAGGGGTTTTCCCGAAATGGAGAAGAAGGCCGGATATAAGATTGAGAAAGAATATGAAAAACATAACAGGGAATTAAAAAAGGTAAGAAAGTTCCTTAAGGATAAAAGCCAGAAAACTAATTTTGAAATCTTTCTTTTAAAACATTACGACTATTTCCTGGATCTGGCTTTGGAAGTTGCGGAAGAAGCCTGCCTGCAGCTAAAGGGGGAAACAGGGAATGCACCGGGAAGCGCATGTATCATCTGTCATGGAGATTATCAGTATCATAATATATTAATGGCAAAAGGGGTTGTGGAGGAAAAAGACAGCCTGGGGATGGCGGTTATCAATTTTGAGAAATGTGTTAAAGATAATCCGGTCAGGGATCTTTATCTATTTATGAGAAAACTGTTGGAAAAAGGGAACTGGCCGATAGAACTGGGAAATCTTTTGCTGGAAACTTACCGCAGGGAAAGGGAAATGTCCGATGCGGATTATGCCCAGTTATATTACAGGTTTTCTTATCCGGAAAAATTCTGGAAAATTGTAAATTTTTATTATAATTCGGGAAAGGCCTGGATCCCGGGGAGGAATCTGGAAAAGCTGGAAAAACTTTTAGCACAGGAAAAAGAAAAAAAAGGATTTTTGGAAAATTATAAAAGTACTTATGGGTGGTTTTCTTTTTCTGCTTATTAGTATATAATAACAAAAGTAAAACCGTTCTAAAGAGGAGGAATATTCATGCGTAAAGGTTTTTTCAATGGAGTGTGGAGGAGCAAGCCGGTAATTTTTGTTGTGGCAGTGTTGTCTATATTGACGGCAGGGCTTGCCGTAGCCGGTTTGCTGTCTGGCAGTGATAGCAAAGGTCTTGCGCATGAATCCACATATGAAAGATATGATTCGGGATTTGTGATCGCGCAGCCTGGTAGTTATGATTCCGTGGATACGGCGGTAGTAAAAGAAATTGATGCAGATAAAAGCAGGATTACTTTTATGAACATAGAAACAGGCAGATATTATACCCTGGACTATGACGGGACTACCGTGATACAGGATAAACATAACGGTGGGATGTCTATGGCGCAGATCCAAAACGGCGATATCGTTGATGTTACTTTTTTAAGGGGCAAGAAAAAGCTGGCAGGGATGAAGCTTTCGGAAAGCGCATGGGTATTGGAAGAGGTGGAGAAATATAGCTTTGATCTTCTAAGCAAAAATGCGGAAATAGGAGGAGGCACATACAGCCTTAGGAACAATCTGGTAATTTCTTCGGAAGGGCGGGATGCCCAATTGGAGGATATTATCAGGGGGGATGTGGTTTCTATCAGCGGGATAGGGAACAGCGTATACAGCGTGGTAGTGGAAGAAGGCCATGGTTATTTGCGCCTTAGCAATGACGAATATCTCAAAGGCGGCTGGATAGAAGTGGGACAGTCGGTAATCCAGCAGATTACGGAAGATATGCTTCTTGTAGTCCCGGAAGGGACTTATAATGTACATCTGACTGCAGGGGGTATTGATGAGACGAGGCAGATTACGGTTTATCGAAATCAGGAATCCGTATTGGATGTAAGCGATGTGAAGGCGGAGGAGCCTAAGACGGGCAAGATCCTGTTTGCAGTAACCCCCAGCGATACGGTGATCAGCATTGATGGGAAAGAAGTGGATATCAGTTCGCCGGTAGAAATAGAATATGGCATCCATCAGATGGTCGCCAAAGCAGAAGGGTATGAGACGATTACCCAATACATTAAAGTAAGCCAGGAACTGGCCAGCATCAGCATTTCCCTGGAGGAAGCCCTGGATGGGGAGGATGGCAGTCAGACGGATTATGGAAGCAGCGTATCGTCGAATGAATTAAACAGCGCTGCCAGCGCATATAAAGTATATATTGATTCTCCCTCCGATGTGGAAGTATATGTGGACGGCATCTATATAGGAATGTCCCCGGTAAGTTTTAAGAAGGATCCGGGAACCCATACGATAACGCTGAGAAAGCCGGGATACGTAACGAAGAGCTATACAGTCCAGATTGATGATGAGGAGAAGGATGTTACTTATTCCTTTACGGATCTGGTAAAGGAAAGCATTAATACGATCAGCGGCAATACCGTCAGCAGCAATAATACGGCTCAGAGCAATAATGCAAAGAAGAAAGATAAGAATGACAAAACGGCAAACAGCAGTACGTCAACAACGAAAGAAATGAGCAGCAGCACGACGGTAAGCGGCAATTAAGAGGAAGGCCAAAGATGTAGCGGAGGAAACCATGGACGGACGGTATTCGTTTGAAGATTTTATACATATTGTGGAGAGGCTGCGGGGGGAAGACGGATGCCCTTGGGACAAAAAGCAGACGCATGAAAGCTTAAAGCCATGTATGATGGAGGAGGCAGCAGAGCTGCTTTCCTCCATCCGTATTTATGAGAAAACGGGCAATGCGGAAAACATGCGGGAAGAATTAGGGGATATCCTTCTTCAGGTCATGCTGCATTCTCAAATTGCAAAGGAAGAACATCTTTTTACATTAGAAGATGTGATACATGAAATCAGTGCAAAGATGATACGGCGGCATCCCCATGTTTTTGGAGACGGAAGCAAGGGGAAGCAGGAGGAGGCCATACGGGCGGATTGGGAAGAAATAAAACGTAAGGAAAAAGAAGGGAAGGCATGGATAGAATCCCCTTTGAGGGAAGTGCCGAAGGAACTGCCGGCCTTGGCCCGTGCCTCAAAGGTACTCAAAAAAGCGGACAAGCTTTACGGTAAGGGAAATAGCTTTGAAGAAAATGCCGGATGTATGGAAAAGAGCATTAAAAAACTGGCAGCGCTGCAGCCCGATGTGGATCGGATAAAACTGCAGGAGCTGATGGGAGATATATTGGTTAATTTGTCGGATATTGCAAGGTTGAGTAAAATCCCTCTGGAACAAATCCTTACGGATAGGATTGAGGACATCATAGATCAATGTGAACCGGCGGAAAAACCTTGATAAATAAAGGGATAGGGCAGATTTTCCTTGACAAATGTATAGAAAGCGTCTATAAATATGTATAGACGTTTCAAAAGGAGACTTCTGGATAATAGTAGAAAATGTAATATAGTAGGAGGAGTTCGACATGAACAAAACAGAATTAGTTGCAGCTATGGCAGAGCAGGCTGGTTTATCAAAAAAAGATGCTGAAAAAGCTTTAAAGGCTTTCACTGATGTCGTTGCAGAAGAATTAAAGAAAGATGGGAAAGTACAGTTAGTTGGTTTCGGCACATTTGAAGTTTCCAAAAGAGCGGCCAGAGACGGAAGGAATCCTCAGAATGGCAGCGTAATGAAAATTGCAGCTTCCAAGGCTCCTAAGTTTAAAGCAGGCAAGGCTTTGAAAGATATTGTGAATGTATAATAGAATGTGAAGCCAAAGAGAACCGGAATGGTTCTCTTTTTTACCTTATAATAGAAAAATAAAGAGGGTGAATGAGATGAGGTTGGATAAGTATTTAAAAGTATCGCGTCTTATTAAAAGGCGTACGGTTGCAAATGAGGCATGCGATGCGGGCCGGGTGATGATTAACGATAAACCGGCGAAGGCATCGGCAAATGTAAAACAGGGGGATGTGATTTCCATTCAGTTTGGGAATAAGGAAGTGAAAGTGGAAGTGCTGGATGTGCAGGAGACAGTAAAAAAGGAAGAGGCGAAGGAACTTTTCCGGTATATTTAAAATACGGGAATCATATAATCTCTTAAAGATTTAATCTTGGGAAAGATGGATTCTCCCATGGATTGTATGGAGGGGTTATATGGAAGATTTGAATGCTGCAAAGCAGCGCACGCATAAATTGATGCTTACCAACAGGAGGACATGTACTATCAGCGGCGTATGCGATGTGCTTTCTTTTGATGTAAAAGAAATCCTTTTGGAAACGGATCAGGGAATGTTGATGATAAAAGGCGAGGATCTCCATGTAAGCCGCCTGACTTTGGATAAAGGGGAAGTGGACGTGGACGGGAAGATCGACAGCCTTACTTACTCTGAAGTGACCGGATATGGAAACAAAGGGGAATCCCTGCTTTCCAGGCTGTTTAAGTAGGTGGGCCATGAGTCAGGACATTGTAAATGAAGTATACTTTCTGATTTATTCGGCGGTAATGGGAATTATCATTACATTTGTATATGATTTTATACTGATAGGCAGACGGTTGATAAAGCATAATATTTTTTTTGTTTCCCTGGAAGATTTATTCTTCTGGGCATCTTGCGCCATAGCGGTATTTTATATGCTGTACGAAGAAAACAATGGGATTTTAAGATGGTTTGCAGTCTTTGGTGCAGCTTTGGGAATGCTGTTGTATAAGAAAACGGTGGGTATGCATTTTGTGGGATTTATGTCGGCTTTAATAAAAAAAGAAATACATATCATATGCAAAGTATTGGGTTTCTTATTAAAACCGTTTTTATGGATGGCAAGGAAAATAGCGTTTTTTTGCCGTTGGGCGGATAAAGGGGCAAAAAAAGTATGGAAATATCTGAAAAAAAAGTTGACTGCATTTGTGAAAATGCTTAAAATAAGTTTATGTAAACACTGACGGGGAAATGGCGGGAGGTGGACATTATGGCAAGGCGGGCTGCTTACCGTAAAAAAAGACAAAATAAGTTTGGTATGTTTCTCGTAACTACCGTAATTGCCATGATGCTTGTTGTGGTGGCGATAAAGAGTATTGAGTTGAAACAGAAACTGGCGGCTTATCAGGCAAAAGAACAGATGCTGGCGGAGCAGATTGCGGAAGAAGAGAAGCGTTCGGAAGAAATTGAAGAATATGAGAAGTATACGCATACGAAGAAGTATATTGAAGAAGTAGCGAAGGATAAACTTGGGTTGGTACATGAAAATGAAATTATTTTCCGGGAAGAGGATTGAATGCAGATAGCGGGAGGGCTGGTATCTGCATTTTTTGTCGTATAAAAATCTGTTTTCATATACTGGTTTTGACAAATATGGCAGGGCAGGTCTTGTATAATATTCCCTTACAGGAATCCGTGCAGGTGCGGGGAATGGAGGGATGTGCGATGAGAAAACAGTTGGTAAGCGGGGATGCTCCCTTTGACAGTATATTGCCGGAATACGGGAGAAAAAAGTTATTGATGTATGCCGATTCTTTTAGGGATTTGGCAAATACATTTTCAGATATACGGAAAGAAGAGGAGATCCAGCCTGTCAGCGACAGACAGGAATATATATGGAAAAAGAGGCTGGTGGAGAATCGGGATTTGATGGCGGATCATTTGAATGAAATGGCTCAGATTATGACAAGGGTCGCGGAAGAATCTTATCAGTGTATCCATATGAGCGGGCGGAAAGTCAAACAGCTTGCCCATGCATTGAAAGAGGAAAATGTACTGCTGAAAGAAATATACTTGTTGGAAAAAGAAAATGGACACAAGGAAATGAATCTTATTATGCGGGCGGGAAAGGGGACAAGCCCGGCAGTGGACGAGGTGGGCAATCTTCTTTCCGTGCTTCTGAATCTGCGTCTGGTCCCCCTTAAGTCGTCTTCCATATTTGTAGGAAGGGAGTGGGGCAGTTACCAGTACATAGAGGAACCCAGATTCCACGTCCTGACAGGGGTTGCAAAGGCGGTGAAAGAAACGGAAAGTATATCCGGGGACAATTACTCTTTTTTAGAGGCAAAAGAAGGCATCCTGACGGCTGTGCTTTCCGACGGCATGGGGTCGGGAGAGAAAGCGTGTAAAGATAGTGAATTTGTGATAGATTTTATAGAAAAATTTCTGGAGGCCGGCTTCCGGAAAGAAACGGCAGTGCAAATGATCAATGGGGCCCTTATTGCAGGAGGGGAATCCCAAAACATGTCCACTCTGGATTTGTATCAGGCGGATTTGTATACGGGAGTCTGTGAATTTATCAAGATTGGTTCGGCCCCTTCCTATATAAAAAGAGAAAATCTGGTGGAACAGATATCCGCGAGGAATCTTCCTCTGGGGGTTTTTTATGAGATGGATATGGAAACGGTAAGGAGGAGGCTGGTAGACGGGGATTATATAATCATGTTGTCTGACGGAATACTGGATGCCTTATCACAGGGCATAGGGGAAGAAATGCTTCCTGAGATGCTTGGAAAAATAACTTTAAAAAACCCGGCAGAAATAGCCAACCATATCCTGAACTTTTGTCTTCATCAAAGCAAGGGCAGGGTAAGGGACGATATGACCGTGATGGTAATGGGAATATGGGAAAGCCTGTAAAATTTGACTTTTATTATTAAATTGTCTAATATAAAGATAGCTTTTGCGCAAAGGAAACGGGATGAGATAAGGTCAGGATGGATCAAGGAGCATTTAAAAAAGTAAAGGAATACGTGGAGCGTTATCATATGATTGCGCCAAACGATATTGTAGTAACAGGGGTATCGGGGGGCGCTGATTCCGTGTGCCTTCTTTTGATGTTATGCCAATTGGCAAAAGAAAAGGGTTTCTCATTAGCCGCCGTGCATGTGAATCATGGGATAAGGCCGGAAGCGTCGGAAGATGCTGCATATGTAAAAGCGCTCTGCAGTAAAAGAGGGATTCCTTTTGTGTTGTTTGAAGAGGATGTAAAAATATATGCAAAGAGGGAACGCCTGTCGGAAGAAGAAGCCGGGCGCAGAGTGAGGTATAAGGCGTTTGAAGAGGTTCTGGGAAAATACGCAATGGGCAGGGGAGGAAAGATCGCGGTTGCCCATAATGCCAATGACCGGGCGGAAACAATGCTTTTTCATTTGTTCCGGGGGACCGGGCTTACCGGGGCGGGGGGGATGAAACCGGTAAGGGATAATGTGATCCGTCCTCTTTTATGCCTGGAGCGGGGGGAAATTGAAGAATATCTTGGGGAAAAAGGAATATCTTTCTGTATAGACCGTACAAACTTAGAGGATACTTATACAAGAAACCGTATCCGGAACCATATTCTGCCTATTGCAGAAAAAGAAGTCTGTAAAGGGGCCGTTGCGCATATGTGCAGTGCGGCGGATTTATTTTTGGAAGCGGACGGATATATCCGCAGACAGGCCGGAGAGGGTTGTAAAAGATGTATTGTTGAAACAGGCTGGGACAGGATGGCGCTGGATATAAGGAAGCTTGAGGGGGAAGACCCTTTCCTAAGAAGGCAGATCCTGCTCCAATGTCTGGAAAAACTGACAAAAGGTAGAAAAGATATTACTTCGGTGCATATAGAGGAATTAGGGAGGATGCTAAGCAAGCAGGGAAACAAGAAGCTTTCCATGCCTTATGGGTTGAAAGCGAAAAAAGAGTATGGATATCTGACATTATATTTTGAGGAGGGAAACGGGCAGAAGGATGAAGCAGGACAGCGTTTGGAAATCGTTGTGGATGTGCCGGAAGATCCGGGGCAGGCGTTGGAACTGGATATACCTGGCCTGGGGGCGGTGGAACTGGTGATCCTCCCTAAGGAAAAAATCCCCTCTTTTTATGATAATTCCGAAATTATTTCCAGAAACACATATACGAAATGGCTGGATTATGATAAAATAACTAAGTCGTTGATGTTCCGCACCAGGAAAACGGGCGATTATCTTACATTCAACAAAGAATTGTCAAAGAAAAAACTAAAAAATTATATGATAGAAGAAAAAATCCCAAAGGATGAAAGGGGAAACCGTTATATTTTGGCAGACGGCAGCCATGTCGTATGGGTGCCTGGTTATCGCATCAGTGAGTATTATAAACTTACCGGGGAGACAAAACGTATTTTAAAAGTACAGATAAGAGGAGGACTTTAAATGTCAGAAAAAGTAACAGTCATGCTTTCCGAAGAAGAAGTGGACAAGAGGATCCAGGAAATTGGGGAACAGATCAGCAAGGATTATGAAGGGAAACAGGTGCATTTGGTATGCGTATTAAAAGGCGGCAGCTTTTTTATGTGTGAACTTGCCAAAAGAATCAGTGTGCCGGTATCTTTAGATTTTATGTCGGTGTCAAGTTATGGCAGCGAGACGAAGTCCAGCGGGGTGGTTAAGATTGTAAAAGATCTGGATGAGCCGTTAAAGGATAAGGATGTAGTAGTGGTGGAAGATATTGTGGATTCCGGCAGGACGTTAAGTTATCTTCTGGAAATGCTGCGCGACAGAGGGCCTAAGAGCTTAAGGCTGTGTACTCTTCTGGATAAGCCGGACCGGAGGGTGGTGGACGTCCATGTGGATTATACAGGATTTCAGATTCCGGACGAATTTGTTGTCGGTTACGGCCTTGATTATAACCAGAAATATAGGAATTTGCCTTATATCGGCATGGTAAAACTGGATGAAGAATAACGGACGGATAATGCCGGCAGGAACAGATAGAAAATAAAGAAGATGCGGCAACATGGAGGTTAGAGTTGAACAATAATAAAAAAAATCTAAATGCGTATTTTTTGTTGATTCTTGGGCTGATGCTTTTAGCGGCGTGGATGTTCCGAAGCCTGAATGGGCAAGAAACGGATTATACAAGAGGGGAACTGCAAAAATCCCTGAAAGCAGGAGAGGTGCTGGAGGCTGTCATACAGCCGAATAAGGAAACGCCTACGGGCATTGTGCGGGTGGCGTTGGTTACAGGGGAAGAAAAAATCCTTTACGTGACGGATGTAAAAGATATAGAGGATGAATTTGTTTCCTATGGGCTGGATCCGGAGATAAGGGATATTCCAAGAGAAAACTGGTTTATGACAAGCGTATTCCCAATCCTTCTTGTGCTGGTAGTGGGAGTCTTTTTCTTTGTTATGATGAACTCCCAGAACGCAGGGGGCGGCAATAGCGGAAAGATGATGAATTTTGGCAAAAGCCGGGCAAAACTTTCCATGGATAATAAAGTGACTTTAAAAGATGTGGCGGGCCTTCAGGAAGAAAAAGAAGAACTGGATGAGATTATCAACTTCTTAAAAGAGCCGGGAAAATTTACAAAAGTCGGGGCCAGGATCCCGAAGGGGGTCCTGCTGGAAGGGGCTCCTGGTACTGGTAAAACGCTTTTGGCAAAAGCAATTGCCGGAGAGGCTAATGTGCCTTTTTTCAGTATTTCCGGTTCTGATTTTGTAGAGATGTTTGTGGGCGTGGGTGCGTCCAGGGTTAGGGATTTGTTTGCGGATGCCAAAAAGCATTCCCCGTGTATTGTATTTATCGATGAAATTGACGCCGTGGCCAGACGGCGCGGCACCGGCATGGGCGGCGGGCATGATGAAAGGGAACAGACGTTGAATCAGTTGCTGGTGGAGATGGACGGTTTTGGGGCAAATGAAGGGATTATCGTATTAGCCGCAACCAACAGGGTGGATATCCTGGATCCGGCCATCCTGCGTCCGGGGAGGTTCGACAGGAAGATAACGGTCAGCCCTCCGGATGTGAAAGGAAGAAAAGAAATCCTCGCCGTCCATGCTAAGAATAAGCCGCTGGCGGAGGATGTGAATTTAGAGCAGATTGCGCGGACGACCGCCGGTTTTACGGGGGCGGATCTGGAAAACCTGATGAATGAAGCGGCAATCCATGCCGCTATGGAGAACCGCGGGTTTGTAAAACAGGAGGATATAAAGAAATCCTTTATTAAAGTCGGCATTGGCACGGAGAAAAAAAGCCGCGTGATCTCTGATAAAGAAAAGAAAATAACGGCTTATCATGAAGCAGGCCATGCGATCCTGTTCCATGTGCTTCCCGATGTGGGGCCGGTGTATACGGTTTCCATCATACCAACGGGATTGGGGGCAGCAGGTTATACCATGCCGCTTCCTGAAAAAGATGAGATGTTTATGACAAAAGGGAAAATGCTCCAGGAGATCATGGTATCTTTGGGAGGACGGATTGCCGAGGAGATTATCTTCGATGATATTACTACCGGCGCTTCCAGCGATATAAAGAAGGCCACAAAAGTAGCAAGACGGATGGTGACGAGATATGGGATGTCCGATAATATTGGAGTGATCAACTACGACGATGACGATGACGAGGTATTTATCGGACGCGATCTTGCTCATGCTAAGAGCCATAGTGAGCTGGTGGCAGGGGAAATCGACAGGGAAGTAAAAGAAATTATTGATGGCTGCTATAAAAAAGCAAAGGCAATTATCACGGAACACGGGGAAGCCCTTCATAAATGCGCGGATTTGCTGTTGCAGAAAGAAAAGATTACCCGTGAGGAATTTGAAGCGTTAATGGAAAAAAAACCATATGAACCGGAGGATTTTTTTACAGAGTAGCGGATAGGAGATAAAGGTGTTGTGCAAAATATACAAAAAAATATAGTGCCTTTTGTGATATTTGTGAATCCTTAGTATTTACGCAGATGTCTGATTATGCTATTATACTACTTGTAACCCCCCAATACATTATATAGTTTTTTGCTATACCCCATAAGAAAGAAATACCTTCTCTAAAAAAGACAGCAGGACGTTTGGCTGTCTTTTTTACTGCCCGCAGGAAGGTGAAGAATAGACTTGAACAGCAGGAATACATAGTATAAAATAATTCATAAAGATTAGAAGAAGCCATAGGGAGAAAAATTGACGGATATGAACAATTTTCAGAGAGTTGAGTATGACCAGATGTATATCGCTACTATGAGGCCATTATTTGACAGGAGGGCATTGTTTAGCGATATGACGGAAGATTATGTATATCCTCCGGAACCAAGCGCATATGGCGAGATAACGGTAAAGTTCCGGACAAAGAAAAACAATGTGGATAAGGTATACTTTGTATGTGATAATGAAAAACACCAGATGTTAAAAATGGAGTCGGACAAATATTTTGACTATTATTATCAGCCGGTGCAGTTGGAGGACAGGGAAATCAGTTATTACTTTGAAATACATGCAGGGAAAGCGGTTTGTTATTATAATCATTTCGGCGTACAGAAAAAGCCGGACAGGAACTGTGATTTCCGTTTAATCCCGGGATATAAGACTCCTGATTGGGCAAAAGGGGCGGTAATGTATCAAATTTATGTGGACCGTTTTTGCAACGGGGATTTGTCAAACGATGTACTTACGGATGAATACAGGTATATTGGGGACAATACGGTAAAGGTGGAAGATTGGAATAAATATCCGGCGTCTATGGGGGTGCGTGAATTTTACGGGGGCGATCTTCAGGGCGTCTTAGATAAGATGGATTATTTACAGAATCTGGGCATAGACGTGATATATTTTAACCCATTGTTTGTGTCGCCGTCAAATCATAAATATGATATTCAGGATTATGATTACATCGATCCTCATTTTGGGAAGATCATAATGGATGAAGGCGAATTGCTGCATCCGGGGGAAGAGAACCGTTTTGCCACTAGGTATATCAACCGCGTCACGAATAAGAAGAATCTGGAGGCAAGCAATGAACTGTTTGCCAAAGTGGTGTCGGAAGCGCATAGAAGGGGCATGAAAGTGATACTGGACGGGGTGTTCAACCATTGCGGCTCCTTTAATAAATGGATGGATAGGGAACGGATTTATGAAAATGCAGAAGGATATGAAAAAGGCGCTTATGTGGAGAGGGATAGCCCGTACCATAATTATTTTGCCTTTCATGAGACGGGCGGATGGCCTTACAACCATGCCTATGACGGGTGGTGGGGGCATGATACGCTGCCAAAACTGAATTATGAGGGTTCCAAGGATTTGTTTGAATACGTGATGCATATTGCGCGTAAATGGGTATCTCCGCCGTATAACGCAGACGGATGGAGGCTGGATGTGGCGGCGGACCTGGGTCATTCCCCGGAGTACAATCATTATTTCTGGAAGGAATTTTATAAGACGGTAAAAAGGGCAAATCCTAATGCCGTCGTATTGGCGGAGCATTACGGGAATCCCCGGGAATGGCTGAATGGCAGGGAATGGGATACCATTATGAATTATGATGCCTTTATGGAGCCGGTAACATGGTTTTTGACGGGGATGCAGAAGCATAGCGATGATTTCAGGGAAGATATGCTTGGCAATGCGGAGAGCTTCTGGGGGGCCATGAAATACAATGGCGCCAATATGACGATGCCTTCTCTTTATATGGCCATGAATGAGCTGTCAAACCACGATCATTCCCGTTTCCTGACAAGGACCAACAGGTTTGTGGGCAGGACGAATTCCCATGGCCCGGAGGCGGCGGATCGTAATGTCAATAAAGCAGTCCTGCGGGAAGCCGTTGTCATTCAAATGACATGGCCCGGCGCCCCAACGATTTATTACGGAGATGAGGCGGGGGTTACGGGTTTTACGGATCCTGACAACAGGAGGACCTATCCATGGGGGAATGAGGATGAGGAACTTATCCGGTTCCATCGGGATATTATTGCCGTTCATAAGACGAATAAAGAGTTTTTGACCGGATCGCTGAAACAAATGGCAGGCGAGTATAATGTGATTGGCTACGGCCGATTTACCAGACAAGAGCAGTCAGTGGTTTTAGTAAATAATAATGATTATGAAATTACGAAGGAATTAGCCGTATGGTATCTGGGCATACCGAAAACAGGAACGATGAAGCGCATCTTCCTGACTACCCCGGAAGGACATACGATGCGTGAAGAAGAATATCCTGTGGTTGCCGGAAAAATAAAAGTGACTTTGCCGCCTACTTCGGCGATTATTTTGAAAAACAGGAAAAAAAGGCAACGAGGCTTTCTGCAATTTAAGTAAGCGTTAAAACGTCCGGGGCTAATGCCGGAGGCAATGACGCATTTAGAAGATTTTCAGGATAATGGATAAATACATTGTTTAGGGATTCGTGGCAGAATCCCTATAATTTTTGGGGGAAACACCATATTTATTCTTAAAGGCTCTTGAGAAATGGAGCTGGTTGGGATATCCCACTAAGGCGCTGATTTCCCCGATGGTTTTTTCCGTGCTTTTTAAAAGTTCGCTGGCTTTGCTCATGCGGACATGGATAATAAATTCCTGAGGGCTGAAACCGGTAGCCTCCCGGAACATTTTTCCGAAATAGCTCCGGTTAAGACCGCAGATATTTGCCATATCCTCAACTGTGATATTTTCATGATAATGATGTTCGATGTAGGCGAGGGATTCTTTTATATAGAAATCTTTTACCTTTCCGCCTGGTTTGGAGTGCTGACGTACGGAAGTGGAGATAAGGGAATCCATGAAAAGATAAAGATGCCCGATTAGGTTTAAAGCGGCAGCATCTGAATTTTTAGTGATATAGAGGATTTCATCCCTTACCTGGCAGCTTAAGGCGGAGGTCTTGGGGGTATAGATGGGGGAATTCATATCCAGTCCTGCATTAAGGAGGTATTCCCGTACTTTGATGCCGTCGAACTCCAGCCATGCATATTCCCAAGGTTCTTCCTTGTCTGCAAAATAGGTGACGACTTGTCCGGGTGATGCCAAGAATCCTTTGCCTGCACTAAGGAGGTGGGTTTCGTTGGCGCCCGAAGAATTGACGGAGACTAAAGTCCCTTTGCCTGAAATAACATAATGGAATAAATAGTGGTTACGGATATAAGGGCCGTAAGACTGCATTGGTCTGCAAGATTCCCACCCATATTGGTATAATGTCATGTCCACGAAGCTTTCGTTAGGAAATACGGAAAAAAGCATATTTTGTCCTCTTTCTGTTGATGGTGTGGTAATCAATGCCCTAAAACGCGAAAAGTATTTATAAAATCAGTATATACCTAAATGATATCTTAGTGCAACATTTTTCCGATAAATAAGTGATGGTTATAAATATCCGTTGCTGTTCTCCCCTCGCCAATGTCTTGGCGAAATCCCGTACACATTTTTAAATGCTCTTGAGAAATGAAGCTGGTTTGGGTAGCCGATGGCATTTCCAATATCGGCAATGGACAGTTTTGTCAATTTTAAAAGTTCGGCAGCCTTGGACATCCGGTAAGAAATAAGGAAGTCCTGAGGGGATTTTCCTGTATATTCATGAAAGATTTTTCCAAAGTAGCTCCGGTTGAGGCCGCAGGAGGCGGCAATATCTTCCACGGATATATTATTCTGGAAATTCTGTTCTATAAATGCAATCGCTTCTTTAATGTAAAAATCCCTTAGATTGCTGCCGTGTCCGATTGGGGCGGAAGTAGAGGATCGGATGAAGCTGTCGATGAAAAGATGAAGATGTCCGATTAAGTGGAAGGGGGATGCTTCCTTGTTGTTCACGATATATAACATTTCTTTTTTCATTGTCTCGGCAATGTCTTTGTATCGTGCTTTATAAATTGGCTGATCGCAGCTAATCCCGGCAAGGTCAATGGCTTCTTTCGCCCGCAGCCCGTCGAATTCTATCCATGTATATTCCCAGGGAATCTCATGATCGGCAATATAAGTGCAGATCTGATGGGGGAACATCATAAACCCCTGGCCGCTTTTTATCTGATAGGTAATGGATTCCCCGTTGCTGTTTTCCGCATATAAAGTACCCGTGCCGGACAGGCATAGATGAAACAGATAATGGTTTCTGGCTGCCGGGCCGAAGGAATGCGACGGGTCGCATTGCTCCCAGCCGAATTGATACAGCCCTAAGTCAATAAAATTTTCGCTTGGAAAAACAGAGAAAATTACTTCGCTCATACATCACCTCAAAATTAATATTAAATGAATCTTCCAACGTGAAGACGTATATTTCTTATTATATACCAAAATGCTAGATGATTTCAAATAAAAGAGCTAAAAATAGCATAAATGCATATAATGTACAAAATAGTGGTATTTATTAGTAGCATAATGGTATGTTACAATATGGTTATCAAAATAGGGAAGGAGAAATGCTATGAAAGGGAAAAGGATAAAATGCTTAGGACTTGCATTATGCTGTATGGCATCATCGCTGTTTGTCTGTGGATGCGGGGCTTCTGCCAACGACGGGAAGACTGAAATTGAAATCGTTCAGTATAAACCGGAAGCGGCAAATTACTTTAAGACGGTGGAAGATGAATTTAATGCAACGCACGACGACATACATTTGAAAATCAGTTCCCCTAACGATGCAATGACAATTTTAAAAACGAGGTTTATCAGAGAGGATTATCCGGACATCATAGGAATCGGCGGAGATATTAATTATTCCTATTTTGTAGATGCAGAGATCTTAGCGGATATTTCAGATTACAGTGGGCTTCAGAATATTAACCAGGGATATTTGGATATTGATGAAGCTCTTGAACTTGTTCCTACAGAGGGCATATTCGCGGTGCCTTATGTAGCAAATGCGGCCGGGATTTTGTATAACCGTGATATGTTTGAAGAGCATGGGTGGCAAATCCCGGAAAACTGGGAAGAATTGAAGGCTTTATGTGAAAATATTAAGGCGGAGGGAATTCTTCCATTCTATTTCGGCTTTAAGGATACATGGACTTGCCTGGCGCCTTGGAACTCCATGGCTGTTGACCTTTCCCCGGCGGATACGACAAAACAAGTAAACCGGGGTGAAACAACTTTTTCCAAGGAATATAGGGAAATATCAGAAAAATACCTGGAACTTTTAAATTATGGGCCGGATGACCCGTTTGCATATGGGTATAACGATGCTTGTACTGCTTTTGCAAGAGGGGAATCTGCGATGTATCCCATCGGAAGTTACGCTGCTCCCCAGATCCTATCCGTAAACCCGGATCTGAACTTGGATTCCTTTGTAATGCCGGCTAATGATTCTAAAGACGGCAATACGCTGAATTCCGGCGTCGATCTTCAGTTCTGCGTAATGGCGGAGTGCAAGAATAAAGAAGCGGCTTATGAAGTTTTGGATTTCCTGTTTGCAGATGAAAATATCCAGAAATATATTGACGCGCAGACGGCAATTCCTTGTAAAGAAGGTGATTTCCAGCTTCCTTCTATCTTAGACGGTATGACGGAATACATAACAAGCGGGAATATGAAAGATTATCAGGATCATTACTATCCGTCTGAAATGGCAGTGGATGCACAGATACAGACTTTCCTGCTGAATAAAGATGTGGATGCTTTCCTGACAAAATTCGATAATGACTGGCCGCGGTATAACAGGGACATTATCCGTCTGGTGCAAGAATATGAAAAACAACATGGGAATGCGAATTAGGAAAGGAGAAGAGCTATGAAAGAAGTGATGAAAAATGAAAGGAAAAGAACTTTTTTATTAATCACGATTCCGATTCTGGCATTGTTTATCTGCTTTAACACTATTCCGCTGATTCGTGGCGTGATTTACAGCTTTACCAATTTTAAAGGGTTTGGAAAATATAACTGGGTGGGCTTCCAGAATTATCTTGATTTGTTCACGGATGGCCGCGTCGGCAAATCTTATTGGTTTACTTTTAAACTTGCTATCGTATCCACGGTTGTAACCAATGTGATCAGCCTGATATTGGCTCTTGGTTTAAACAGCAGGATAAGGGCGAAGAGCTTCTTCCGTGGCGCTTACTTCCTGCCGAATATTTTAGGCGCATTGGTAGTTGGTTATATTTTTAATTACTTTTTTACATACATACTTCCTGCCGCGGCGCAGATGATCGGCCTAAAGGGGTTAAGCACAAGTATTTTGTCGAACCCGGGCGTGGCATGGATTGGGATTATGGTAGTATGCGCATGGCAGGCTATTGCAATGAATACAATCATTTATATTTCCGGGCTGCAGACCGTGCCTGAGGATGTTTATGAAGCAGGCGGGCTGGATGGGGCGACCGGATGGAAGCAGTTCCGTTATTTGACCTTCCCTTTGATCATACCGTTTTTCTCCATTAACATGGTTCTGTGCGTGAAGAACTTCCTGATGGTATTCGATCAGATTATGGCTTTGACAAAAGGCGGCCCGGCGCAGAGTACGGAATCCATTTCTTACCTGATTTATAACAACGGTATGTCGGGCGGACAGTTCGGCTTCCAGAGCGCCAATGCAGTTGTATTCTTTATTGTAATTGTAATTGTTTCCGTGGCACAGATGAAATTTTCCAGCAGTAAGGAGGAGCAGCTATGACAAAGAAAAATGCAAATATGCATACAAATAAGGTGGCAATGGTCTTATTGATACTTGGGCTTTCCACAATTATTTTTCCGCTGTATTTGACTATTGTAATCGCATTTAAACAGCCTTCTGAAATGACGAACAGCATTAGCGGCATCTTATCCCTGCCGCAGTCGTGGAGCTTGAATAATTTCAGGGAAGCTATGGAAGTAACGGATTTCTGGCATTCTTTGGGCAATAGTTTACTGATTACTTTGGTAGCGGTAGGTTTATCCATCATAGTTCATTCCCTGATGGGATACGCTTTAGGAAGAAACAAGGCAAAAAATAAATTTTACAGTTTTGTGTATTTGTTTATTGTCAGCGGTATGTTCGTGCCTTTTGCAATCCTGATGATGCCTTTGGCAAAGCAGACGGCGGAAATGGGGCTGGCAAACTGGTTTGGCGTTATCATACTGTATGTCGTATTTTATATGCCGATGAATGTATTGCTGTATTCGGGATATCTGGTAAATATCCCGATGGCATTGGAGGAAGCGGCAAAAGTGGACGGGGCTTCTACATGGAGGACATACTGGAAGATTATCTTCCCGATTATGCGTCCTATGCATGCGACGGTTGCGGTCCTGACGGCGCTTGCTGTCTGGAATGATGTTATGACTCCTCTTGTCATCATGGCAGGCTCCGGACAGAACACGCTGCCTTTGGCGCAGTTGAACTTCCAATCCCAGTTCGGTACAAACTATAATCTGGCATTTGCATCTTATCTGCTGGCATTGATACCGATCCTGATTTTCTATATCATCTGCCAGAAACAGATTTTGAACGGTGTTGTAAACGGGGCAGTAAAATAAATTTCTTACATGGGATAGGCGAGGGGATAAATAAACATATAGTTACCGGTCACGGAGTGAGCAGTAACAGAGCATGGACTGCCAAAAAGGGATGGCAGTCCATGTTTTATATCATCATAAGGTAGCCATCTTATGAGAAGGATGATGTTTCTTGCAATAATAATAATGGTTATGGTATACTTATTTTCCGGGCGGATCCATTGTGGAAAATATTTTATAATCTGCAGGGCCGGATAATAGAAGAGAAATAAGAGTAACGTTAAAGCTTTTAATGCAACGGGTTCTCATATCAGGAGGATGGAATATGGCAATTTATTATGACGAAAATGCTAAGACGATTTCAATAGATACACAGCATACAACATATCAGATGAAAATAGGCCCCTACGGAGTGCTGCTGCATAGCTATTATGGAAAAAGGATTTCCGGTGAAGATATGTCATATTTGTTTCGGTATGAAGATATTGGCTTTTCCACAGCAATGGGGGATGCGGGTATGGATCGGACAGTATCTTTGGATACGATGCCTCAGGAAATGCCTTCCTTTAATGTGGGGGATTATAGGACGGAAGGAATCAGGGTACAGCATGGGGACGGCAGCTATGCGTTGGATTTAAGGTATGTATCCCATGAAATCGTAGAAGGGAAGTATGGGCTGGAGGGGCTGCCTGCCATGTATGCCGGTAGCGAAATGACGCAGACTCTGAAGATTGTACTAAAAGACAGGGCAAAAGAGTTTTTTGTTACGCTTCTATATGGCGTATATGAAAATCTGGATGTGATTACCAGATCCTGCTTGATTGAAAACCGTGAAGAGGAAACTGCAGTTATGGATAAAGCGGTTTCTATGAGCATGGATTTCCTAATGGCGGATATGGATATCTACACTTTTAACGGCAGGCATGCTATGGAACGGGAGGCGGAAAGAAGGAGGCTGGGAAGGGGAGTTACTTCTATTGGATCCCTGCGGGGTACTTCCAGCCATCAGCACAATCCGTTTGTGATTCTGTGTGAGCCGGAAACAGGGGAAGAATATGGGGGATGCTACGGGTTTGCTTATGTTTACAGCGGCAACTTCCTGGCGGAGGCAGAGGTCAGCCAGTTAAACCGGCTGCGGTTTACCATGGGGATCCATCCTTCCCGTTTTAAAATCCTGCTTACAAAGGGAAGAGTATTTACAATGCCGGAAGTTATTATGAGTTATTCCGGGAATGGGCTTGGCAGGCTGTCTACTCAGTTCCACCGTGCGATCAGGAATAACCTTTGCCGTGGAAAGTATAAAAATGGCAGGCGGCCGGTATTGATCAACAATTGGGAAGCGACGTATTTTGATTTTAACGGGGAGAAATTAATTGATATTGCGCAGGAAGCAGCCAAGCTGGGGATTGAGATGCTTGTTATGGACGACGGCTGGTTTGGCAAAAGGGATTTTGACGAGTCCGGGCTTGGAGACTGGTTCCCGAATGAACAGAAGCTGGGGATGAGCCTTCATGAACTGATTCAAAAGATTAAGCAAAAGGGTCTTTCTTTTGGCATCTGGATAGAGCCGGAAATGGTTAATGAAGACAGCCGGCTTTATAAGGAGCATCCCGACTGGGCGTTTGCTTTGCCGAGCCGGGAGCCGGGAAGAGGCAGGTGCCAGCTCGTGTTGGACTTGGGAAGGGAATGCGTGCGCGAATATCTTTATCAGGCGATTTGCGGCATTCTGGATACGGGAGATATTTCTTACGTGAAATGGGATATGAACAGAAGTATCTGCGATGTCCACAATCCGGAACTTCCCCCGGAACAGCAGGGGGAGGCAGGACATAGATATGTACTTGGCCTGTATGATCTTTTAGAGAGGATTACTGCAAGATATCCGGATATATTGTTTGAGGGATGTAGCGGGGGTGGAGGCCGGTTCGATGCCGGTATGCTTTATTATTCCCCTCAGATATGGTGCAGCGATGATACGGATGCGATCGAACGGTTGAAGATTCAATATGGGACGTCTTTCTGCTATCCGATCAGTACGGTAGGTTCCCATGTTTCCGCCTGCCCCAATCATCAGAATGGACGTATTACGCCGCTTCATACGAGAGCTACGGTGGCAATGGCCGGGACGTTTGGATACGAGCTGGATATCAGCAAAATGTCCGATGAAGACAAAGAGGAAGTAAAGGCGCAGATAGAGGATTATAAAAAATATTTTGAACTGATACAAGGGGGCGATTATTATCGCCTTACAAAACCGGAAGAGGCTTTTATGGCATGGCAGTTTGTTTCGGCAGACATGAATAAATGTCTGGTGAATGTAGTTATGACCAGCGCCCAGGCCAATGCACCGGATTGCGTTGTGAAACTAAGGGGCCTGAATCCTTATGACGACTATATGGAAGCGGATACCGGCAAAGTCTATAACGGACGTGCGCTTATGCATGGAGGCTATCTGTTGCCTAAGGAAATGGGGGAATATCAGTCCTATCAATTATATTTTGAAAGAGTTTGACTTCCGCTATTTGCGGCTGGGATGTCTGATGGAACAAGGGCAGGAGGTTTCTCCTGCCCTGAACAATATATAAGAATACAGGGAGGAAGAGGATGGAAAAAGTTGTTTTGGGAAAAACAGGGCTGGAAGTGAATAAAAATGGTTTTGGCGCATTGCCAGTACAGAGGGTGACGGAAAAGGAAGCGGTGTATCTACTGCAAAAGGCGTTCTATCATGGGATAAACTATTTTGATACGGCGCGGATGTATACGGACAGCGAAAAGAAATTGGGGGCAGCTTTTTCTTATATAAGGGAAAAAATAATTATAAGCACAAAAACAGGAGCGCAGGATGCGGAAGGATTTTGGGAGGATTTGGATACGAGTTTGAGAAACCTGAAAACGGACTATATCGATATCTATCAATTCCATAATCCGGCCTTTTGCCCGAAACCCGGGGACGGTTCCGGATTATATGAGGCAATGGAAGAGGCAAAAAAGCAGGGAAAGATAAGACATATTGGAATCACAAACCACCGGTACGGCGTAGCGGAAGAAGCTGCGGCGTCCGGGCTGTATGAAACGATCCAGTTTCCATTTTCTTATTTGTCGGGCGAACGGGAAAAGAAGATCGTAGACATATGCAAAGAAAATGGAATTGGTTTTATTGCCATGAAGGCTTTATCGGGCGGGTTGATTACCAATTCGGCGCTTGCTTATGCCTATTTGATGAAGTTTGAACAGGTAGAGCCGATCTGGGGGATCCAGAAGGAAAAGGAGTTGGATGAATTTCTTTCCTATCAGGAAAGTCCGCCGACACTGACGGTAGAACTGGAAGAAGAGATAGAAAAGGAAAAAGAGGAACTGGCCGGCGATTTTTGCAGGGGATGCGGCTATTGTATGCCATGTCCGGCCGGGATTGAAATTAACAATTGCGCCCGGATGAGCCTGCTTTTGAGGCGTGCGCCGAAGGAAGGTTATTTAAGCCAGGAGTGGCAGAAAAAGATGAAGAAGATAGAAGAATGCCTCCGATGCGGGAAATGCAGGGAAAAATGTCCGTATGGGCTGGATACGCCGGGTTTGCTTGAGAAAAATTATGAGGACTATAAAACTTTTTTATAGGAACTTTTGATGTTCAGGCTGTTATAGAAGATAATGGGACGGATAGTGGGCAATAAAAATGCGTAAAATAATTCTGTTGGAGATGATAACCCGGGTCGATAAATGTAATCGGGGCATGAAGCGTAGTGGCAAAGAATATCCCTTGAAATGAAGCGATTGGGATCTTTGCGGCATAATGTGCGGAAAGGAGAAAAATGGATACGAAAATTTTTACAAAAATGTCTTATGGGGTTTATATTGTTACATCAATGGATGGGGAGAGGCCTGTCGGCTGTATTGCAAACAGCATTATGCAGATCACATCTTCCCCGGCCAGTGTGGCTGTCAGCATAAACCATGATAATTATACAAACGGGTGTATAGAAAAAACGGGTAAATTTGCATTTTCCGTTATGGCGGAAGATTCCGATACGGGGCTGATTGGAAACTTCGGGTTCCGTTCAGGGAAAGACGTCGATAAATTTGAGCATGTGGGTTATGAGATGGTGCAAGGGCTGCCGGTGGTAAAATATACTTGCGGATATGTGGTATGTAAGGTGACCGACAAGATGGAAACCGCTACACATACGGTATTTTTAGGGGAAGTGATAGATACCGGCTCTTACGAAGGAATGGGGGATGCTATGACCTATGCTTATTATCATAATGTTGTAAAAGGGAAAAGCCCGAAAAATGCGCCGACTTATCTGCCGGAAAAAGAAGATGGAAATGCGTTGGGGGATGAAAGCCGGGATGGGAAAAAGGAGAAATACGTCTGTCAGGTCTGCGGCTTTGTATATGAAGGAGAAAGCCTGCCGGATGATTATAAATGCCCGGTCTGTGGAGTCGGGGCGGATAAATTTGTAAAATCGGAATAACGGACGGCATGATATTGTCAACTTATTAAAAATAAAGGTTGACAATTATAGCCTGCAATGTTATGATTTCCCCAGTTTAGTATAAAGGGAGGAAAAAATTATGACTACAGCGGCAGCCACCAGAAGTAAAACATATGATATGGTTTATATTGCAGTGTTTACGGTATTGATTGCGGTATGTTCATGGATCTCCATCCCCGCTGCAGTGCCGTTTACTTTGCAGACTTTTGCAATATTCCTTGCGGTAACTGTGCTTGGGGGCAAGAGAGGGACCTTGGCGGCAGTGGTTTATATCCTGCTGGGAATAACGGGGATTCCGGTATTTGCAGGATTTACAGGGGGCGTCCATATCTTAGCGGGAAATACGGGCGGATATATTATTGGCTTCATTTTTTCGGCGCTGGTAATGTGGGCGATGGAAGCGATGCTTGGAAAGAAGCTATGGGTGCAGGCTTTGTCCATGATCATTGGATTGGCATTGTGCTATGCATTTGGAACGATATGGTTTATGGTGGTGTATACGAGAAATGCAGGGGCGGTAGGGCTTGTTACCGTATTGGGATGGTGCGTGATCCCGTTTGTGATTCCCGACCTGATTAAAGTTGCGTTGGCTTTGGCGATGGGTAAAAGGCTGAAGGCGGCTATAAAGATACAGTGAATATCACTGGAATGCATAACATTTATAAAAAAGCCTTATGATAAATGACGGGGCGGAAGAGAGAAAATATGAAGGAATATAAGATAAGGGCGCATCATGGGATGTGCCTTGCCTTTTTTATAGGTAAAGGATACAGCGGGGATTTTACGGAAAATATGAGCCGGATAAAAGAAGGATTGGAAAAGAATCCAAAAGTATGCATCGTGGATAGGGCGGATGATATCTGTACCTATTGCCCGAATAATAGTTCGGGCATTTGCACAAGCCGGGAAAAAACGGATGGGTATGACCGGAAGGTGCTGGCCCTTTGCGGCTTGGATGCAGGAACGGAATTGGAGTGGAAAGCGTTTGAAAAATTAGTGGAGGATAAGATTCTAAGGGCCGGGAATAGAAAGAAGGTCTGCGGGGACTGTCAATGGGATTTTCTTTGTTATAACAATATTCTGGAAGATGCATAAGTTACCTTAGGGGAATCTGCAAATTAAGATAGCTTGGGTGAAAGCATCTGATGAGACGATTCCCGGAAAGGAGATGGGTTATGGCAGAGCAAACGGCGGAGCAAAAGAATGAGAGGGTCAGCCTGGATCATCTGAAACCAGGGGAAAAAGGGCGTATTGCAGGAATGAGCCTGGCATCAGGAATGGAGCGGAGGCTTCAGGATATGGGTTTTGCGCCGGGAAGCCTGGTAGAATGCGCATACAGGAGCCCGTTTGGCGATCCAACGGCTTACTTTGTAAAAGGCGTTTTGATTGCAATTCGGGGTGAGGAGGCGGAAAAAATTCAAATAGAAATTGGAAATGAAATGGGGATATTATGAATGGGTCTGAGCAAATCTTCGGTAGGGATAGGGGCATTGGATGTTGGGCTGGAGATACATAAGAAAGAGGAAAGTGATATTGTAGTAGCTTTGGCCGGAAATCCCAATGTAGGGAAAAGTACAATCTTTAACGCTATGACAGGGTTAAGGCAGCATACCGGGAATTGGCCGGGAAAAACAGTGGCGAGCGCCCAGGGGTATGCCAGTTATGAGGGGCAGGGATATGTCCTGGTAGATATACCCGGCTGCTATTCCCTGGATGCGCATTCCGCAGAAGAAGAAGTGGCGCGGGATTTTTTATGTTCCGGGGAGTTTGATGTAGCTTTAGTCGTATGCGACGCCTTGTGCCTGGAGCGTAATCTGCGCCTGGTTCTCCAAGTATTGCAGCAGACGAAGAAAGTGGTCGTATGTGTGAACTTAATGGATGAGGCAGAAAAAAAACATGTTAGGATCGATATAAGAAAGCTGGAGGGCAGATTAGGGGTACCGGTGATCGGTACGGCGGCCAGGAACGGAGCCGGCATCGAAGCTTTATACCGGGCTATAAAGAAGTCGGCGGCAAAGGATAGGGGGATTCCCGAAGCAAACGCAGGGGAGCATCAGCCGCCGGAAGAGGTATGCAGGGGAGCGGTGGATTATGAAGATAAAGAATATGCTGCATCCGACAGGAGGCGGGATCGGTTTTTTACAGGAAGGAGGACGGGGATCCCGGTAATGCTGCTCTTTCTTTTTTTCATTTTCTGGCTGACAATTGCAGGGGCGAATTATCCGTCAGAAATATTACATGGTTTCTTTCTCTCTTTGGAAGAAAGGCTGATGGATGGCTTATATATTTTGGGGATGCCGGAAGCGCTGAGGGAAATGCTTGTATACGGTATGTACCGTGTTTTGACATGGGTGGTTTCCGTCATGCTGCCGCCAATGGCTATCTTTTTTCCGTTGTTTACCATATTGGAGGATTCCGGCTATCTGCCAAGGGTGGCGTTTAATCTGGATAAATGTTTTAAAAAATGCAATGGGTGTGGGAAAATGGCGCTGACAATGTGTATGGGGTTTGGATGTAATGCCGCAGGGGTCGTAGGATGCCGAATTATAGATTCGCCAAGGGAACGTCTGATTGCCGTAATCACTAATAGCTTTATGCCTTGTAATGGAAGATTCCCCACATTGATAGCCGTTATCACTATGTTTTTTGTCGGAGAAGCGGCTGGGGCTTCCCTTGGCGCGGCTCTTATGCTGACAGGCGTCATATTGCTTGGGGTAGGGATGACGTTTCTGGTTTCATGGTTTTTGTCTGTTACTTTTCTTAAGGGAGCCCCCTCTTCTTTTGCGCTGGAAATGCCGCCATACCGAAAGCCGCAGATTGGAAAGGTAATCGCCCGTTCTATGTTGGACCGGGGGGCGTTCGTGCTTGGACGGGCGGCGCTTGCGGCGGCCCCGGCGGGGATTGTGCTTTGGCTGCTGGCAAACTGCAAAATCCAGGATGTCACAATCTTGTCATATCTTTCGGGGATTTTGGATATCCCGGCGCGGGCTATGGGGATGGATGGAGTTATTTTACTGGCATTTATCTTAGGGCTGCCTGCCAATGAGATTGTTGTGCCTATTATGATTATGGCATATTTGTCGGAGGGGAGGATCACCGAAATAAGCGATATAAATATTTTAAAACAGCTCCTGGTCTATCATGGCTGGACGTGGACGACGGCAGTAAGCACAATGCTTTTTACATTGATCCATTGGCCGTGCGCTACAACCTGTCTTACTATACGGAGGGAAACGGGAAGCCTGAAATGGACTGCCTTGTCCGTTTTAATCCCGGCTGCGTTAGGCTGTGCCGTATGTTTGCTGTTTCATGGGATAGTGACGTTTTTTTTGGCGGCGATGTAAGGGAATATTAAGAAAGTTGACAAGAAAGCGTAATAACTATATGCTAAAGTAAAAGTAAAAAAAGAAATGAGGTACGGGATGGAAAATACAGTGAACACGGCAGGGCTTCCGGAAGGAGAGGGGAAGGCGCCTGCGGGAAAGGGAATCACGGGAAGTACGTTGAAGATGATAGCGATCATCACAATGTTTATCGACCATAGTGCGGCAATTATTTTGGAAAGGATGATCTGGAATCAGGAGGTCCCATCAGCGGCTCTATACTGGGTTTATTTTGTTATGAGGATGATAGGCAGGCTGGGATTTCCTATTTTCTGCTTCTTATTGATAGAGGGCTTTTGCCATACGCGGGATGTAAAAAAATATGCGGGGAGGTTATTTTTATTTGCATTGATATCGGAAATACCCTTTGACCTGGGATTTGCAGGAACGCTGTTTTATTGGCAGTACCAGAATGTGTTTTTTACTTTGCTGGTTGGGCTGCTCGTGCTGATCTGTTTCCGTTTTTTGGAGAAAAAGCAGGAGAAAAACAGGACGCTTTGTTTTATTCTCAATTGCCTGATCCTTGTAGGGGGGATGGGGCTGGCTGATTTGCTTAAGACGGATTACGGCGGTATGGGTGTCCTGGCGATTGTGTGGATGTACTTGCTTAGAAGGAATAAAATGCTGGAGGCGGGCATAGGGTGCGTAGTCTTGACATTAATGTCCTGGAGCGAAATAACTTCCTTTTTCATTTTACTGCCGATACGTCGTTATAATGGGGAAAGGGGATGGAGTTTAAAGTGGTTCTTTTATGTTTTCTATCCGGCGCATATCTTCCTGCTGTATTTGATAGCTTATGCGATGGGACTTGGGGGGATTATGCTCCGATAAAGAATTTTAAACCGGGACGGCGGGCATATTGCAATGACTTTAGCTTTTTTTAATTAAATTTTGTGAATGGTTTTATTGCATTTCTCCGTATAAGATTTACAATGAAGAAAAAGAAGCAAAATACTATGTCGGGATAAGAATGGAGTAATGATAGTGAAAGAGAGATTTATGCGGTTTATGCAAGGACGATATGGAGTATACGGGCCTGACTTGTTAAACAGGTTTTTGTTGGGTGCGGCTTTGGCATTAATGGTGTTTTCCCTGTTTGTCCGTTGGAGGGTTGCGTATTGGATAGCGTTTGCTTTTCTTATATATGCGTATTTCAGGATGTTTTCTAAGAATTATACGAAACGGTATGCGGAAAACCAGGCTTTTATAAAACATACGGCGAAACTGCGCGGATTTATCGGCACACAAAAAAATATGATGCGTCAGAGGAAGACGCATCATATATATAAATGTCCGGACTGCGGACAAAAAATCAGGATACCGCGGGGAAAAGGAAAAATCGCGGTACGTTGTCCGAAATGCAATACGGAGTTTATAAAAAAGAGCTGACCGTTTAGTCGACTTTTACTTCCAGATATCCTAAAAGCTTGCCCATATCATAGTGGCTGAGGACGCCCAGATTGGAGTCGTAGAATTTCCCGTCGTAATGCACCAGATAATGGCAGTAACGCCCCATTTTTTCCATCATAATGCAGCATTTAGGGAGAGTTGCCTCCTGTCCTTCTGTATAAATGATAATATCGGAGTGGTCGATGCCATAGTAGTTGAGAGCGGAAATGACCCTGCCCATAGTTGCCTGCCATTCGCGGCAGTCCATAACGCTGACAACTTCGGCAATAGTGATGCCGGCAAGCATAGCGACGCAAGTCTGGCCGCAGAGACCGTCCTCCGGCTGAATAATAACTTCCATGCTGTCGATTTTACGGATGGGGTTTTCAAAGCTGTAAGGGCTGTTTTGGTTCATCTGGATAATACTGCCGGATATATGCAGGAGTATCTTATGGGGCCGGGTGACATCCGTATGATCCAGGGAGGAAGCTTCCAGATGAATCTTATAGTTGCCCCCTTTATCTTCCGGCAGCAGTTCGCATTCGATAATCTTGTTATCTAAAATGATTTCCGCCTGAATCACGTCCCTTTGTTTACAAACTTCCCAAACGTTAAATGGAATATGGATAGAATAAATGTCATCTAATTTTTCGATTTTGCCGTCAAAGAAATACCTCATTTTTTACCTCCTATTCGCTTATAGTATGAATGTACCAGATTTTTTAAGATATGAAAACACTTTTGTGAAAATTTTTTCCCGGGTATTAAAAAAAATACAACTATGTTTTCATTTCATGCTTTTCTTGCTATAATGGATAGGGAATTGCAGAGTTTTTGGCCGTGGGAATATCGGCCAGGCTTATAGGTTCCGCAGGCACAGGATAATGCGGATTGGGAAAGAAGGGCAGGACTTATGAGGAATGAAAAAGAAATGATGGATATGATAATAGGGGCTGCCCAAAAAGACGGGCGTATCCGCGGGGTATATATGAGCGGGTCAAGGACAAATCCGGATGCCCCTCGGGATGTTTTTCAGGATTATGATATTGCATATATTGTCCGGGAGACGGAAACTTTCAGGAAAGACAGGGATTGGATTGATATTTTTGGCGGCCGTATGTATATGCAGTACCCTGATGACAGAATGGATGCGGGTACGGATCCGGCGAATTGTTATGGTTATTTGATGCAGCTTGAGGATGGGAACCGCTTGGATCTGCGTTTGGTTACTTTGGAGTATGCCAAAAAAGATATTTTGCATGATAAGCTTTGCATAATTCTTCTGGATAAAGATAATGTGTTGCCTAAGATCCCTGGATCGACGGACGAGGATCATTGGGTAAAAAAGCCGGGGGAAGAGGAATACTTTTTTTGCTGCAATGAATTCCGGTGGATATTAAATAGTATCGGGAAAGGGTTGTGGCGGGGGGAGATCCCGTATGTCATGGATATGCTGAATCAGCACAGTAGGCAGGAGCTGATAAAAATGTTATCCTGGGATGTAGGGATAGCTACCGGTTTTACCTGTAGCATAGGAAAGCTGGGAAAGTATTTAAAGCGCCGCCTTCCGGAAGACAAATATGAGCGGCTGATGAAGACATATCCGAAGGCGGAGGAAGATGATATCTGGCAGTCGGTATTTGAAATGTGCGGATTATTTGAGGAGACGGCGATAAGGGTAGGGAAAGAGTTAGGTTATGCCTATAATGAGGAAGAGGCTTATAACAGCAGGCTTTATCTGGATTGTACGCATGAATTGCCCCGGGATGCGGCAGAATTTCTGATGGTGAGGAGGATGCGGGAAAAAGATGCGGACAAGGCGGCGGAAATATGGCTGGAGGGAAACCTGGGCGTCCATAGTTTTATATCGGAAAAATATTGGCGGGATAATTATAACGATGTAAAGCGGCAGTTAGCCGAGGCGGAAGTTTATGTTTATGAAGACGGCGAAGGGATAAAAGGTTTTGCCGGGATAGAAAACGGCTATATTCAGGGGATTTTTGTAAAGGAAGGAATGCGTTCAAGGGGGATTGGAAAAGCATTGCTGGATGTGCTTAAAGGAAAGCATGCAGACTTGTCGCTCCATGTTTATAGAAAAAACCAGAAAGCTTTGGATTTTTATGAAAGGGAAGGTTTTCAAATCAGCGGGGAACAGATTGAAAGGGATACAGGACAATCAGAATATAAAATGATTTGGAGAAAAGGTTAAATATAAGGAAAATGTACAAAAAAAGGATAAAAAATAAAGGGAAAATAATTTTTATATGCCTTCTGTGTCTGGCAGGAACAGGGTGTGGAGGCCCTTCCGGAGAACAGATAGCAGCGGTTCAGGGAACTTATGCCGATTTAATAAGCCTTCATAATGAGGTGGTGGAAGCATATGCGGATTTGGAAGATGATGCTTTTAGCCAGGAATTGGATGCAATGGCGGGGAAGATTGACAGCATGGGGCAGCAGGATGCCCGGGAGATGACTGTGGAAGAATTGGATGCAGTGGCGGGTGAAATGGCGGTATATAAGGAGACTTATGAGGAGATGTTAGCGGCAATCCGGGAAATGAAGGATGAGGCGCAGGGGGAAAAGATTTATGAAGTGCCGGTCGCCATTGAAAACAATACGGGAGTATTGATCCATAATCTATATTTATATAAAGCCGGCGATACGGATAAAGGGAAGAATCTGGTGGAGGACGACGGGTGCCTGGAAGGGTTCCAGACCCTTAATATCCTGAACCTTTATATGACGGAGGAGGAAATGCTCTGGCATTTGGAGGCGGCAGAAGAGTCCGGCAAGGTAATTGAATCCGTAGATATTGATTTTACAGATAAGGTTGAGAAGGGGGTAACGATTGTCATGAAGTTTAGTTTTGACAGTATGGAGGGATGGGTGGAATTTAAATAAGGCGGCAGTTTCCGTAAGGGGCCGTTTTGCGGATGTACGCGTGCGATAAGCCAAGACAGGCGGTTTTTTGAAAATGAAACAATATACGTTCCCTTCTTATATGTAAAAAATTACAAAAATTTAGAAAAAATTAAAAAAGGTTAGCGGAAGCCCGTTTTTTAGGGTAAAATAATAGTATATAGGATACTCGTTGGCTTGATTCATGAAAAGAAGGGATAAAATGTTTGAGAAAGGCGAATTTATTGTGTATGGCAACGCAGGTGTATGTGAGGTAAAAGATATTACTACTTTGGATATGAAAGGGGCGTCGAAAAACAAATTGTACTATATTTTAAGCCCCAGGCATCGCAAGGACAGTAAGATTTTTACGCCGGTAGAAGGAAACAAGACAGTTATGCGTGCTGTTTTAACAAAAGAGGAAGCAGATATCCTGATCGATCATATCCGGGATATTGAAGAATTATGGGTAAGCAATGATAAACTCCGTGAAGAAAAATATAAGGAAACGATGAAAAGCTGCGAATGCAAAGATTGGATAAGGATTATCAAAACTTTGTATGTCCGTAAAAAGGAGAGGATTGCCCAGGGGAAGAAGACTACGGCAATGGATGAAAAATACCTCCGGATGGCGGAAGATAATCTGTATTCGGAATTATCCCTCGCCCTTGGCGTTCCGAAGGAGAAAATGGAAGAGCATATAGCAAGCCGTATGACTCAGTTGGATGCAAAAGAAGTCTAACCGTGTTTTAAATTAGGACTTGCATACGGAAAGAAAATATGGTAATATCCTAACTGTTGGTAAATGGTTTTATGCATCTGCCGGCAGTCAGGATATATTTTGCGGGTGTAGTTCAATGGTAGAACACCAGCCTTCCAAGCTGGACACGTG
>CAOKPU010000023.1 GCA_948470755.1 uncultured Lachnospiraceae bacterium
AGCGCGAGACGGGACTCGAACCCGCGGCCTCGACCTTGGCAAGGTCGCGCTCCACCAACTGAGCCACTCGCGCAAATAAAATAATAAATGTCGATTTCCGTTGCATCAACATTTATTATTCTACATACGATTAGTTGATTTGTCAACTATTAATTTATATTTTTCATTAGCCTTTATACAGGCTTATTCTTCTTTGCTGATGCTGACAGTCAATGTCCCGTCTTCCGCAGAGGAATTAATACGGATCGGGTAATCATATGGATTCCGGAAGCGGAGGTCTTTCATTCCTTCTACGATGGCGGAGTCCAATCCTTTTGGAACATAGTCTACGTTGAGAGAATGGGCGTATCGTTCCGATGCCGGGATAGAGGAAAGCATCATCGTAACATATAAAGTGGATGATACCTGACAAATCCCTCCGCCTACGCTGGACACCACTCGTCCGGAGGCAAAAGAAGGAGCTACCACGTAGCCGTTTTCCGTCGTCCGGGACATGATGGAATTGCTGAAAGAAAAAGATTTCCCGGGCTGGATGACGATGCCGTTAATGCGTTGGGATGCCAGTTCCACGTTGATGGCCCTGTCTTCTTCGGTATTGTACTGAGTGGAGAAAGAGGCGATCTCATTAGTGCCGCCTGCCTGAGCGGCGGCTGAACGGCCTTCTGCTTTTCCTGATTGAAGGTAGTGGTAGTAATAGGAGCTTAAGTCTTTAATGCCATATACGGACAACAAATCCAGATTATTCTTCATATAAGCCCTTACATTAAAGTCGGCTTTCCCGGTGCGCCCTTCTTTCATCCCGGAATTAATAAAGTGTTCCAGCAGCTTGTCCGCATCATGGCCTACCGTCTGTTGCACATCGGGATAATTATTGTAATAATATTCCGCATCGAAAACGGCAGAGTAGTCTATGCTGCCGGAAGATAATTCCGCTGCCTGTACTGCCATAACGGAGAAGAGGCTAAGGCATAATGTTAAGGCGGCTATTTTCTTTAGTTTATTCATTTTCCCACTCCTTAGTATCTTGTTGTTTTTCTTTCATTTTTCAACTTGCCAGATAGGCGCGTTTATTTTTTATGCGGCTTTCTGCCGGATGTATATCCGCTGCGCATGGCTGCGGCATATCCAAAACTGCAATATAGAAAGACTGGATTGCAATGCTTATTTAGCGTAACATAAATCCTGCTCATTTGCCAGCGGTAATGTCCTTTTTTTAAAGAAAAATTAAGAAAATATTAAACCCGCCTACATTGACCCTGTTTAATCATCTTGCTATGATTCATATGATTTACAGTTATGGATGACTGCAGATGCGTTTATTTGTCCATCTGCCATATATAGCATTGGTGAGGAGAAGTATGGAGAAAAGAGCAGGAAGGCAGCTTAT
Organism: uncultured Lachnospiraceae bacterium; assembly: GCA_948470755.1. Taxonomy (GTDB): domain Bacteria; phylum Bacillota; class Clostridia; order Lachnospirales; family Lachnospiraceae; genus Kineothrix. The sequence goes on from CAOKPU010000023.1 coordinate 1,388, forward strand.
GCCAAAAAGGGAGACAGATTGGTTCCGGGGAATCGCTGCGGTAATGGTAGTCTTATCGCATTATGCGGAATGGTGGTCATGGTTTACGCCGACGGAAGGGAATGCGGAGATGTTCCGGCTGGCATTGACAAAGCTTGGGGTATATGGGGTAGACATTTTCTTCCTTTTTTCCGGATATTCTATGGTAAAGTCTTTAGGGCGGGAAAGGATATATGGGTTGTTTATATGGAAGAGGGTGAAAAATGTGTATATTCCGTATTTTGTCGTTGTGGGGACAATAGAGCTTTTGTCGGGGGGTTTTAGTTCTGCGCGGGATTTCATTAATTTTGTAACCGGTTATGATTATTGGTATATGTTTGTTTTGTTTTTGTTTTATATAGGATTCATTGTTGTTTATACGGTAGCCGGGGGCAAGGCGCCCAGGGTCTTTATATTCTGCGCTTTTACTTACTTTATGTCGGATGCCTTTTACCAGAGAGGGATGCACGATTTCTGGTATGTTTCCAATATTGCTTTTGCATTGGGGGTAATTGCGGGGGAATATGAGGAATCGTTTATAAAGATACTGGATAAGGCGTGGCTTTTTATATCGGCCGCCCTTGCTGTAAGTATGGTGTTTGTGGTAAAATGGGGATTAGATGACGGATCGGGTATAGGTGAAAATCTGGCAAGGTATCGGCTGCAGTTTCAGATTGGGGCAACTGTGGTATGGACTTTGCTGATCTTGATTATGGCTGCAAAATGCAGGATAAAGGAAAAAGTATTTGCCTTTCTCGGAAAAAGTTCTCTTTACATATATTTGACGCATACCTATATATTTATGGGCTGTGTCAATAGTCTGGAATTAAGCTATGTATGGAGGTTTGCGGTTAGTGCATTGCTTACGGTTGCTGTTTCTTTATTATGCAGCCGGCTGATTGCGGCAGCATGGAACGCCGGTTCCAAAGAGAGGTTGGGAAATGGAGAAAGCTTATGAGCTGGAATTCGGGGGCGAGAAATCAGGGAGTTTATATGTCAATTGCTGCGGCTGTTCAAAGACGGGACCGCTGCATAGCTTTGGTCCTGCATGGAAGCCCCATTATTTGATTCATTATGTTTTGAGCGGGAAAGGAAAATTCATGATTGGCGGAAAAACATATCCGTTGGAGGCAGGGTATGGTTTTTTGATTATGCCGGAAGAGTTGGCTTTTTACCAGTCGGATGAAAAGGAACCGTGGACATATGTATGGGTAGGCTTTAGTGGGACGAAGGCAAAGGAATATATGAAAACAATGGGCCTCTCCGTGGAACATCCGGTATTTGCTTCAGGACGTTCTGACGAGTTGTATCAGACGGTTAAGGATATGATGGAGCATAATACATATGGGATTTCCAATGAATTGCGCAGGACGGGGCAGCTATCCATCTTTCTTTCCATTATTGCGGAGAGTTCGGTGATAAGAGAGAAGGAGCAGGGTGATTGGGCGAACCGTTATGTGAGCAAGGCAATAGAATTTATCCAGGGCAATTACTGCAATCCCATCAAAGTGACGGATGTGGCGAATTATGTTTGTGTCAATCGAAGTTATCTGTATACGTTATTCCAGAGTTCTCTTGGCCTTTCGCCGCAGCAGTTTCTTATGACTTTCCGGATTACAAAGGCGGCGGAGCTTTTGCAGCACACCTCGTTATCCATAGAAAGCATAGCTATTTCCTGCGGGTATCAGGATCCTCTCGTATTTACCAAAGCCTTCCGTCAAATGAAAAAAACGTCGCCTTCCGCTTACCGTAAGGAAATGAAGAAGGGGGAAACGAGGAAGAACAAGGAACACCTGGAGCAGGTGGAAGAATTTATCAGCAAGACAAAGAAGTCAACATTTTGACAAGTAATTGCAACAATGGATTATGGATTTTTAAAAGAGGCTTACTATAATTTATTGTATGGGGTCCGGGCATTGGGAAGCCTGATCAAAAACTGGGAAGAACAAGGCCCCGGGAAAGGAAAAGCATTTAAAACAAAAACACAAGCGTCCATGGCATGGACAGAAAGGGATGGGTTATGGCAGAAAAAACAGCAAAGGAAATGAAGGAAATTATTCTTAACAAATTTGCAGAAGTATTTGGTGATACGGAAGGAGTAAAGGCATATTTTGCACCGGGCCGTGTGAATATGATCGGCGAACATACCGACTATAACGGCGGACATGTATTTCCCTGCGCACTGACGATAGGCACTTATGGGGCGGCCCGGAAAAGGGAAGACAGGAAACTTCGTTTTTACTCCATGAATTTTAGCCATTTAGGAATTATAGAATCAAGCCTGGATGATTTGAAGCCGGCAAAGGAGGCGGGATGGACAAATTATCCCAAAGGAGTTATGTGGGCATTTGGGGAAAGGGGTTATGAGATTCCCTGCGGCATGGATTTGATGCTGAACGGGAATATACCGAATGGTTCAGGGCTTTCTTCTTCCGCATCGGTGGAAGTATTGACAGGCTTCATCCTGAGGGATTTTTTTGGTTTTGATGTAAGCAATCAGGATTTGGCGCTGATCGGCCAGTTTTCTGAAAATAATTTTAACGGGGTTAATTGCGGCATTATGGATCAGTTCGCGATTGCAATGGGGAAGGAAGGCCATGCGATCTTCCTGGATACGGCGGACTTATCTTATGAATATGCGCCGATCAAGCTGGAAAACGCAAAGATAGTCATTTCCTGCAGCAATAAGAAACGCGGGCTGGGGGATTCCAAATATAATGAAAGAAGAAGCGAGTGCGAGACGGCCCTTGCGGAGATTCAGACGGTTGTGGGGATTAACGGCTTAGGGGATCTGACGGAAGAACAGTTTGAGCAGTATAAATCGGCAATTAAAGATGAAGTCCGTGTAAAGAGGGCAAAACATGCGGTTTATGAAAACAGGAGAACCGTAAAAGCTGTGGAAGCGTTGAAAAATAATGACGTGGAGCTGTTTGGGAAATTGATGAATGCTTCCCATATCTCCCTTCAGTATGATTATGAAGTGACGGGGATTGAGCTGGATACATTGGTGGAAGAGGCATGGAAAGTAGACGGCGTGATTGGTTCGAGAATGACGGGCGCCGGTTTTGGAGGCTGCACGGTGAGCATCGTAAAAACGGATGCGATTGATTCCTTTATTGAGAAGGTTGGGAAAGCCTATAAGGAGAAAATAGGGTATGCGGCAGATTTTTATGTAGTGGAAATCGGTGACGGTCCGGTAGTTTTATAAAGGAAGAAGGGGGCGGTCAGGATATGATAGAGCAGGATATAAGGAAGCTGGTGGCTTACGGGTTAAAAACAGGGCTGGTGGAAGAGGAAGATGAGATCTATACCACAAACAGGTTGTTGGAGCTTTTTGGCCTGGATGGCCTGACAGATGAAGGAGCGGGCGGTTCCGGGGAAGTTCCCATGGAAGTGGAAGAATTAGAAGAAACGCTTGGGAGAATGATGGATTATGCTGTAGAAGCAGGGATTATGAAAGAAGACGGCATTGTTTACAGGGATTTGTTTGACACGAAAATTATGAGTATGCTTGTGCCGAGACCCAGCGAGGTGATCCGCGGATTTTGGGATTTGTATGAACAGGATCCGAAAAGCGCAACGGATTTTTATTATAAGTTTAGCCAGGATACGGATTATATAAGAAGATACCGGATCAAAAAGGATCAGAAATGGACGGCGGATACCAAATACGGAGATTTGGATATTACGATCAATCTGTCGAAGCCGGAAAAGGATCCAAAAGCAATTGCGGCAGCCAAGAGCGCAAAACAGGGCGGTTATCCCAAATGTCTGCTTTGTGTGGAAAACGAAGGATATGCAGGGCGCGTCAATCATCCGGCCAGACAGAACCATAGGGTGATTCCGGTAAAAATCCATGGCTCCAAATGGGGTTTCCAGTATTCGCCATATGTTTATTATAATGAACACTGTATTGTATTTAATTCGGAACATATCCCGATGAAGATAGAACATGACACCTTTTGCAAACTGTTTGATTTTGTAAAGCAGTTCCCTCATTATTTTGTTGGATCCAATGCGGATCTGCCGATTGTGGGCGGCTCTATTCTAAGCCATGATCATTTCCAGGGAGGGAATTATGAATTTGCCATGGCGAAAGCGGGAGTGGAAAAGACCTTTTCCGTAAAGGGGTTTGAGGATGTGGAAGCAGGGATTGTCAACTGGCCGATGTCGGTAATCCGGATTGCGTGTGAAGACAGCGACAGGGTCATTGCTTTGGCGGATGTGATACTGGAAAAATGGAGAGGATATACGGATGAGAATGCATTCATCTATGCATATACGGATGGGGAACCTCATAATACCATTACCCCGATTGCCAGAAAGAGGGATGGGAAATACGAACTGGATCTGGTGCTGCGCAATAATATTACGACAAGCGAACATCCTTTGGGTGTATATCACCCTCATGCAAAGCTTCATCATATTAAGAAAGAAAACATCGGCCTGATTGAAGTCATGGGCCTGGCTGTTCTCCCCGCCCGGCTGAAAGGGGAAATGGACAAATTGGCGGACGCCATCTTGGCCAAAGAAGATATCCGCAGCGACGCCGAACTGGAGAAACATGCGGACTGGGTGGACGGATTCCTTCCGGGGTATGAGCCGGAGGAAAGGGACACAAAAGAAAAAATGATGGAGATCCTGCATAAAGAGATAGGCGATGTATTTATGCAGGTACTGGAAGATGCCGGAGTTTATAAGCGGACGGACGAAGGAAAAGCGGCATTTGAGAGATTCCTGGATATATTATAAAAATATCTTCTAAGAAGGATTGACATGGGAAGCGGAATTGCATCCTGATGTCAATCTTTTTTTGCATCATAGGATTTGGTCGTCAAAAGGCTCATCCGGAGTCCCCGTCTGGCAGATGGTGCGCACTCTGTTGCACGGGACATTCCGATGAGCCTTTTGACGACCGAATCATCATAGGAAATTGCCCTGCAATTTCCTATGATGCAAAAACCTCCGGGGCTATGGCAGTCAATAGAGCCCGCTGATGCTTTCTAAAAAATGCTGCAGATGAATGCGCTGGATAGGATTAAGTTTTTGGAGCAGTTTTATTTGGGATTGGTAACGGCGGCTGTCGATGTTTTTCTCCGTTGTCCTGCCGTAGGAGAGGCGTTGGTCGGAGAGGCAGAGGATATAATCCGCCGATACGTGAAAGGCATTGGAAAGCCTGACGATTAAATCGGCATCCGGGATGCTGATTCCGCATTCGATCCGGCTTAATGCAGTCTGGTTTGCCCCTATTTTTACGGCGAGATATTCCTGCGTGTAATGTTTTTCTTGTCTTAATTGTTTGATTCTGGTTTTCATTATGAAATCCCCCTTCTCTTAAGCATGGCAAAGTAATAATAGCAATTTCAATATCCCATAGGTATTTTCAAGATGCAAGGAAAAGTTGTATGTCAAAACAGTATTATGTGTTATACTTGCAAAAAGAAAAAGGAATTATTGAAAGAGGAGAAATATGAAATTTTTATTAGTGGCGGTAAATGCCAAATACATCCATTCCAACCCGGCGGTATATAGCCTGAAAGCTTATGCCGGGGCGGAATATGAAAAGGAAATTGAGATTGCAGAGTATACCATTAATAATCCCATGGAGGATATTCTTTCCGATATATACAAAAAAAGGCCGGACGTCATAGGCTTTTCCTGTTATATATGGAACTGGCGGTTGGTCAGCGAGCTGACGGCGGAGCTGCACAAGCTCATGCCCGGGCTGCCCATCTGGCTGGGGGGTCCGGAAGTAAGTTTCGATGACGGGGCAATCATTAGTAAAAATAACGGGATAACAGGGATCATGGTAGGGGAAGGGGAGGAAACGTTCCGCGAATTGGCTGGTTATTACAAGGAAAGGGATGATGGAAGGGAGCCGGAAAGAGGGCTGGATGAAATTGCGGGAATTGCCTTTTGGCAGGAGGGGCGGGTTGTCAGGACGAAAGAAAGAGGATGGCTGGAAATGGATAAATTGCCTTTTTTATATGAAGACACCGGAAAATTTCAAAACAGGATTATATATTACGAGTCTTCCAGAGGGTGTCCGTTCCGGTGCAGTTATTGTCTCTCCTCTATTGACAAGAAAGTGCGCCTCCGGCGGATAGAGACGGTAAAAGAGGAACTGCAGTTTTTTCTGGACGGCAAAGTGGGACAGGTAAAATTCGTAGACAGGACGTTTAACTGCAGCCATATGCATACGGTGGAAATATGGAGGTATCTTGCTTCTCATGACAATGGAGTGACGAATTTCCATTTTGAGATAGCGGGGGACAGGCTGGAGGAGGATGAACTGGCAATCCTTAAACAGATGCGTCCGGGGCTGGTGCAGTTGGAAATTGGCGTGCAGTCGGCGAACCCACTTACCTTGCAGGCCATTCAAAGGAATATGGACATGGAAAGGCTGAAAAAAACGGTGGAATATATCCGTAAAGGGAGAAATGTGCATATTCATCTGGATCTGATTGCGGGCCTCCCTTATGAAGATTATGAGAGCTTTGGAAGGTCTTTTGATGTGGTATATGAGATGAAGCCTGAGCAACTGCAGTTAGGTTTCCTGAAAGTGCTGAAAGGCTCCCCCATGCATGAGAACGCAAGGGAATACGGGATAAAATACATGTCTTTACCGCCTTATGAAGTTTTGTGTTCAAACTGGCTTTCGTTTGGGGAAATCTGCAGATTGAAAAAGATTGAGGAAATGGTGGAACTGTATTATAACAGCAACCAGTTTACCCATACTTTGCCGGTGTTGGAAAGACTGTTTCCAAGCCCTTTTGCCATGTTTGATAAACTGGCGGAATATTATGAGGAAAAAGGATATTTTATCAACAACCCGTCCCGGACGTACCGTTATAGGATCCTTCTGGATTTTGCCCTATGCTATGGGGAGGATGAGGAAGGGCTATATAAAGAGCTTTTGACTTACGATATATATCTTAGGGAAAATATAAAAAGCCGTCCTGATTTTGCCAGGGATCTGTCGGGATATAAGGAAAGGTTCCGGGATTTTTATAATAAAGGAGAGGAAATCGGGAATGTATTGGCCGGATATGAAGGGTATCAGCCAAAGCAAATAGCCAGGATGACCCATATGGAAGTATTTTCCTATCCGGTCTGGGAGCCTGAGGGAGATATGGGCAGGCTGGAGAGGGATGTAATAGTGCTTTTTGATTATAAGAAAAGAAATCCGCTGACAAAGGAAGCAATGGCGGTGGTGTTGGATAAACGGTAACGGAGATCGGGAAGAAAGGCGGATAATATGACGAAAAATACAAAAGCGATTTTGGATTTACTGGATGAAAGGTATGGAACGGATTACAGATGTTATTTAAACCATGAAAATGCGTGGCAGCTTTTGATTGCCACCATCCTAAGCGCTCAATGCACGGATGCAAGGGTGAATATAGTGACTGAGAGCTTGTTCCGAAAATATCCGGATGTTGCAGCCTTTGCGGCCGCAGATCTGAAGGAATTGGAAAAAGATATCCATTCTACCGGTTTTTACCATAATAAGGCAAAAAATATCATTGCATGTTGTAAAGACTTAATGGAAAAATTTGGAGGTGAAGTCCCAAGGAGTTTGGAGGATCTCACGTCCCTGGCAGGGGTGGGAAGAAAAACGGCGAATGTGATCAGGGGGAATATATACAATGAGCCGAGCATTGTGGTGGATACCCATGTGAAGCGGATATCAAGAAAGCTGGGACTGACGGAAGAGGAGGATCCTTATAAGGTGGAACAGGATTTGATGAAGGCATTGCCGAAAGAGCGTTGGATTCTATGGAACATACATTTGATTACGCTTGGGCGGGGAATCTGTAAAGCGCCCACCCCCAAATGCGAGGAATGTTTTTTAACAGGATATTGCAAAGATTATAAAAAAAGAAACAAGAAGAAGGTGAGGCGATGACGGATACGTATACGGCATTGGATTTGGAGACGACAGGGCTGAACCCGAAAACGGACAGGATTATTGAAATCGGCGCAGTCAAGGTAAGAAGGGGAGAAGCGACGGATCGGTTTTGGAGTTTTGTAAACCCCGGGAGGGCCTTGGATGAGCGGGTGGTTGGCCTGACGGGGATATGTGACGGAATGTTGGCCGATGCTCCTAAGATAAATGATCTGACCGGGCCTTTGCTGGAATTTATCGGAGATGATGTTTTGGTAGGCCATAGGATCTTATTTGATTATTCTTTCGTGAAAAAGGCAGCCGTCGATCAGTCTATGGTTTTTCATAAGATGGGGATCGATACGCTGAAATTATCAAGGAAGCTATTGCCGGAACTGGAAAGCAGGAGGCTGGGTTTCTTGTGCAGGCATTATGGAATAGAGCATACAGCCCATAGGGCGTTGGGGGATGCGTTGGCGGCATCGGATTTATACCGGAAACTGGTGGAATTATATTATGAAGGGAATGAAGAGGAATTTGCCCCTAAGGAGCTTGTTTTTAAGGTAAAAAAAGATACCCCTGTTACAAAGCGGCAAAAAGAGCGGTTATATAAATTGCTGGACAGGCATAAACTAACTATAGGATGCAACGTGGATAAGCTGACGAGAAGTGAAGCGGACCGGATTATGAATCAAATTCTTGCAAAATACGGACGATGATATTCCGGCTTGCGGATTTCAGTGTTTTTGCCTGTTCCATCAATCCTGCAATCTTATCTTTCCTGCCTTGTGCGGCATATATATCGGCTAACAAGCGATAAGAACCACTCACGTCGGTATTAGTGGACATAGAAAATTCCAGGATTTGTTCCGCCTCCTGTATATGGCCGGCATCGTAGAGCAGCTTGGCCCATTGCTGTAAAGTACGGGCGAGGGTGGTATAGCTTTGATCATAGCGCATCAGCAGATCGATATTCGGCGCGCCGTATTCCAATTTTAAATCGGTATTGCTTAGTCCCGTAAAGTTGACAATAGGGGAGCCGGAAAGAAGCCGGAGAGTTTTATGGCATTCCGCTACTCGTTCATCTTCTTTTAAAGTATCCATAGGGAGGGAGTCAAAGGGGATGGCGATATAGTTTAAATTGTCCAAAGGTTTGCGCCTCGTACTGTTGGCGGCATTTTCCCTGTCCCAGTAAGTCTGCCGGTTTTTCCGGCTTTGCCTCCTGCTTTTGGAGATTTCATAGGAAACCAATATGATGAAGATGATAAAACTTGCAAAAAAGGGCATTTTCATTTATAATCCTTTCAGAGACAAGAGTTTTTGTGTGGTAAATTTACACTGCTTTTATAACGGCATGGAGGTTCTTATGTTTCATATGCATAACCGTAAAACGAAGAAAATGATTTCATCGATTATTATTATATTAATTGTAATCGCAATGTTTATTCCAACTTTATCATATTTTATTTTTTAGTACAATATATACTTTGAGGAGAGTCTATGAAAATTGAGAAAAGGAAAATTGCGGCAGGGGTATTTTGGGCTATATTGATAGCAATAGGGCCGATGAGGGCCGTACATGCCCAATCGATCGATGATGCCCAGGAGGTTGATTCCGTGGCGGTAGAAGGGACGGCGGAAGAAACAGAGGGCGTGCAGGAGGATGTGGGCAGCGCGGCAGCGGTACCGGAGGATAGTTCAAAAAAGACAGATGCGGGGCCGCTTACAACATTTGGCAATAGCAATACGATTTCTGAGGGCGTTTATATAGGCGGGATTGATGTATCAGGCAAGACGGCAGGGGAAGCAAAGCAGGATATAGAAGCTTACATAGAAGGGCTGAAGGATATTACGATAACTTTCCAGGTAATGGATGGGAATGAAGTGGAAGTTGCCATAGGGGATCTGGGCATTGCCTGGGCAAACCAGGATGTCGTCCAGGATGCGGTTGCGCTTGGGAAAAAAGGGAATATCATACAACGGTATAAGGCGCTGCAGGATCTGCGCTATGAAAATAAAGTTTTTGAGCTTGCGTATGATTTTGATAAGGAAGCGATCCGCAGGGTCTTGACGGAGCAGTGCGGGGAATATAATACGGAAGCAAAGGATGCGGTCCTGACAAGGGAAAACGGGGTTTTCTCCGTTACGCCGGGCCAAAGCGGTTATGTGATTGACGAGGAGGCATCTTTAAACCAGATCTATGAATATCTGGTCAATGAGTGGGATTATAAGGATGCATCGGTGGAAGTCGTGGCGAAGATACAGGAACCAAGAGGATCGGAAGAAGAGCTGATGCAGGTAAAGGATGTGCTTGGGACATTTACGACAAGCTACAGTACTTCCGGTTCGTCCAGGAGCGCGAATGTGTCTAACGGATGCAATCTGATTGCCGGGGCAACCCTATATCCTGGCGATGAGTTTTCCACATATGAGGCGGTATCCCCGTTCTCTGTAGAAAACGGGTATTTTATGGCGGGATCGTATATGAACGGACAGGTGGTGGATAGTCTGGGCGGAGGGATCTGCCAGGTGTCGACGACTTTGTATAATGCAGTGCTGTTATCGGAGCTGGAAGTGACAGAGAGGCATAACCATTCAATGATTGTCACTTATGTGGATCCATCGGCGGATGCGGCAATTGCGGAATCGGCAGGAAAAGACTTTAAATTTATAAATAATACGGAACATCCTATTTATATCGATGGATATTGTGAAAATAAAAATATTACATTTACTATTTATGGAGTGGAAACGAGGCCGTCTAACCGTGAAGTAGTTTATGAGAGTGAGATTCTTTCCGTAATCAATCCGGATCATGAGGTGATCTACACAAATGTGGCAATGCCGATTGGCCAGGTGGTTACGCAGTCGGCCCATATCGGGTATAAAGCCCAGCTTTGGAAGATAGTAAAGGAAAATGGCATGGAAGTAAGCCGGGAACAAATTAACAGCAGCAGCTACAAGATGGTTCCAAGGACGGCAACGGTGGGGCTTTCTACAAACGACGTAAATGCATATAATGAAATGCTGGCAGCGGTGGCAACGAATAACATCGATCATGTAAAAAATGTGGCCGCGGCGCTGGCGCAGTTTGCAATTCCCCCGGAACAGGCACAGCCTGCGGAGCAGCCTCCGGCCGAACAGCCTCCGGCGGAACAGGCGCCGCCGGTAGAACAGCCGCCTGTGGAGCAGCCTCCGGCGGAGTAAGATTTCCTGGGGGATTATGACTACGGAAAAACACTGTGTCAAAAGTGAGAGCGCGCTGTAAAAATGGCGGGAAGAGAATATGAAAACAGGGAAAATACCGGAAAACGTGTGGAAACGTTCGGTTTTGAAAAATATACAAACAAAACGTAAAGAAGTAACGACTGGCGCAGGAAAAGGGGGAAACTGCGCCATTTTTTCATTGGGCGGCCAAAAAATGACGGCTGTGTCATCTTATACCGGGCATTGGATAGGGAAAAGCGCTCCAAGGTTTGCACTGCACGGAAGCATAAATGCTCTGGCGGCTTCGGGAGCGGATGTTGTAGCGGCGGAAGTTTCCGTGCTTTTACCAGAGGAGTCGGAAGAGGCTGACATAAAAGCCCTGACGGTACAATTGGAGGAAGAGTGCGCCGTGCTGGGGATACAGATAGCCGGCTGTTGTATGGGGATCTCCGATGCGGTAAGATATCCGGTGATTACTGTGACGGGAGTCGGAACGCTGCAAGAAGGAGATGCGGTATCTATTGAAAGAATGACGCCGGGGCTGGATATTGTGGCCAGCAAATGGATTGGTTTGACAGGAACGTTATTTATAGTGGAAAATAAGGAAAGCGAGCTGCTTTCCAGATATCCTGCCCGTTTTTTGAAGGAAGCAAAGGGTTTCGACAGGTTCCTGTCCGTAGTCCCGGAGGCCGCCACCGCCATTAAGTCCGGCGTTTGCGCTATGCATAGCGTGGAAGAGGGCGGGATATTCGGCGCTCTTTGGGAAATGGCGGCAGGGGCAGGCGTTGGACTGGAAATTGATTTGAAAAAGATTCCGGTAAGACAGGAAACGATAGAAATATGCGAGTTTTTTGAGTTGAATCCTTATGAAACGGCATCTGGCGGATGTCTGCTGATGGCCGCAGACAGAGGAGGGGACTTGGTTGCGGAACTGGAAAAAATGCATATCCCGGCGACAGTGATCGGAAAAACGACAGGAAATAATGATAGAATTGTCATGAATGGGGAAGAACGGCGTTTTTTGGAACCAAGAAAGCCGGATGAAATTTATAAAGTAATGGTGCGCTAAAAGGCAGAATGGAGGAAGTATGAGAGAGAAGATATTATCCATTATAGAAAGGAACAGCCGCATTGATTTGAAAGAACTGGCGGTTATCCTTGGAGTGGAAGAGCCGGATGTGGTAAATGAGATGGCGACAATGGAAAAAGAAGGGATTATCTGTGGTTATCATACTATGATCGACTGGGAGAAGACATCGGTGGAAAAAGTGACAGCATTGATTGAAGTGCGTGTGACTCCGCAGAGGGGACAGGGGTTTGACAATATTGCAGAACGGATCTATAAGTATCCGGAGGTAAACAGTGTTTATCTTATTTCCGGCGGGTATGATCTTTTGGTAACATTAGAGGGTAAGACGCTAAAAGAAGTTTCTGCGTTCGTATCGGATAAATTATCGGCTTTGGATACCGTGCTGAGTACGGCTACGCATTTTATCCTAAAGAAATATAAAGATCACGGGACGATACTTGCAAAAAAATATGAAGATGAAAGAGAGAAGATTACACCATGAGGAATCCATTAGCTGATAAAGTGGTAGACATCAAGCCCTCGGGCATCCGCAAATTCTTTGACATCGTAAGTGAGATGGAGGATGCGATTTCGCTTGGCGTTGGTGAACCTGATTTTGATACGCCTTGGCATATCAGGGATGAAGGGATTTATTCTTTAGAGAAAGGGCGTACGTTCTATACTTCAAATGCAGGGCTGAAGGATTTGAAGATAGAGATTTGTAATTATTTAAAAAGAAAACAGGGAATAACCTATGATTATAATACGGAAGTAATCGTGACAGTGGGCGGTTCGGAAGCCATCGACATTGCGCTCAGGGCAATGATCAATGAGGGGGAAGAAGTGCTGATCCCACAGCCCAGTTATGTATCATATGAGCCATGCGCAATCTTGGCCAATGCGGTGCCGGTTATCATTGAACTAAAAGCGGAAAATGAATTCCGGCTGACGGCGCAGGAACTTCTGGATGCTGTGACCGATAAGACAAAAGCCCTGATTCTGCCGTTCCCCAATAACCCTACGGGGGCTATTATGGAGAAAAAGGATTTGGAGGAGATTGCGAAAGTAATTATTGAAAAAGATATTTTTGTGATTTCCGATGAGATTTATGCGGAACTTACTTATAAAGGGGAGCATGTATCGATTGCATCTTTGCCGGGGATGAAGGAGCGGACAATTCTGATCAATGGATTTTCCAAGGCCTATGCAATGACCGGATGGCGGCTTGGATATGCCTGCGGGCCAAAGGGAATCATGGAGCAGATGATTAAGATTCATCAGTTTGCTATTATGTGTGCGCCTACTACAAGCCAGTATGCGGCAGTGGAAGCATTGAAAAATGGGGATGAAGATGTAAAAGAGATGAGGGAAGCTTATAATCAGAGGAGAAGATATCTGATGTATGCTTTTAAGGAAATGGGGCTGGAGTGCTTTGAACCTTTCGGCGCATTTTATGTATTCCCTTGTATTAAGGAATTCGGTATGACGAGCGAGGAGTTTGCAGACCGTTTTTTGAAAGAGGAGAAGGTGGCCGTTGTGCCGGGAACCGCTTTTGGCGGATGCGGAGAAGGATTTTTGAGGATTTCTTATGCGTATTCCCTGGAAAACCTGAAAGTGGCCATCGGCAAATTGAAGGTTTTTGTGGAAAGGCTGCGGAAAGAAAAAGAATTGTAAAAAGACTATAAAAAAGTGTGCGTTCTGACGCACACTTTTTTGCTTTATAGGATTCGGGCATCAAAAAGCCCATCCGGCAGCCATATGTACTTTAATTATCATCAGCGGGGGATGCGCTTGTTACGGAGGCTACCATGCGTGCCTTTGTTCCGCCGGAAGTGCTCTTGTATGCCTGCCGGATCGTTCCCCAGGCGCCTACCGCCATTAATATATATCCCATAATAATATCACCGATGACCGCTGCCTTCAGATCCGGCTCTTCCAGGAAGGATGGAACGCTGCGGAAGGCATCGAAAAAGCTGATCTCATAATAATCCTTGTAAACGTTGAAAATCTCAATAGCGACACATACCTGTTCCGCTACGAGAACCATGATTATTGAAATAATGCAGCTAATAATGACTCCGGCTTTGCTTAAATGGCCTCCCAGCATTTCATAGCCTTTCAATGAGCAGATGATCATGACTAACCCGGCAATGCCTGAAATATAGCCGAGCTGATAAATAAGCACCCATACGATAACGCCAAGCACGGATCCCAGCAAAGCCCCTACGATCCCGCCGACCATATTGCCGTTTCCTTTTTTGGAAGCTTCCGCCGCCTTACGCTGAAGGCTGTCTGCCGTGTTGGAATAACAGGAAGAACAAAGCATATGCTCCACACCTCCTATCTGATACAGGCTTAAACCAAGTCCGGAGCTGCAGGATTCGCAGCAGGAAACCAATCCGTTGGAACGGCAGAAGGAGGTAAATTCCTGTAGAAAGGCGTCCAGGCACGGCGTGTACTCTTTCTGCCATTTGAAACCGATGCCTTGGAACTCTGCGGTAACTTTTGTGCCGCTGTAGGAAGCGGACTGAAGATATTGATGTTTGCTCGTGCATTGGTTTAAAAAGTCCGGAATAGAAGGTATTGCCGTTATCTTATCTTCTTTGACCCAAAGGTGTACGGTGTGTTTCGCCATGGTTGCGGGATCCTGATAAATGGAGAAAAAGAAACCATTCATGCGGCCGTAAATCAACCCGTTTTTTTCTTCTACGGTAAACCCGTTATTAATTGCATATTGCTTTACTTTTTTGTACATAGCATTCTCCTCCTCATTAGCATATGATGCATTGTATTTGGCTTATGCAAAATAATATCTATTATAACACGGAAACGTAAAAAGAGAAACTATTTTCTTGTTGTAGCGCAACGATAAAAGAAGAGGATTCCCTATAAAACTAGCCCCTTCGGGGAATATCCGGGGATAAAAGTAACCGTGCTATTTTTTTTTATAAAGTTGTAGTAAAATAAAGGAGTATTCATTAAAATTACTGCGTTGGCCTTAGATGTTGTGATGACTGTGGACTGCCTATTAGGGAGTGGCGGGCCGGATCAGATAGTCTACGGTGATATTCACTTCAATATTGATCTCGCCGGGCATAACGGCAGATTCATCTAAGGAACTTTCCAATGCCAGGCTGCCTGCTTCGCGCATTTTTGAGCTGAGGGCATTGTCGGTGTAACGGGCTTCGCCGTAGTTGCTGTTTTCGCGGACTCCAACTACGTTTCCCAAAGAGCAATTGCCTGCTTCCGCGAGGGCGGATGCCTTCGTTTCTGCTGATCGCATAGCCAGTTTTAGCGCATCGGAATAGGCTTCGTCGTATTGGCTGGACATATAGGTGATGGATTGGATATTGTTTATTCCGGCTTCCACGGATTTTGCCAGGACATTCCCCAGATCATCGATCGCCAGCTTAGATACAGTTAAAGAGGTAGAGGCTTCGTAACCGGTAATCTTTTGAGTGTTGCCGCTATAGTTATATATAGGGTACATATAATAATCCGACGTCCTAACGGCTGTTTCTTCTATGCCCAGGCTCTTGAGAAGATTTATCACGTTGTTTACATCCGCATTGTTCTGCTGCTGGCAGCCGGCCGCATCTTTGGCTTCAGTGCGGACGGCGTAAACAACTTCCGCAATGTCCGGAATAACGGCAACCTTTTCGCTGCTGTTTACGGAAATGGTATCCCTGTAATAGGTGGAATCAGGAATGCCTGCGGAAGGCGGCGCGGCCTGGACGGTTTCTATAGAGGGGGTTGTTCCGTTGGAATCATTGCCGCAGGCGGTACAATATAAAATAGCTGCGGAAAAAAACGATGTAAGCAGAAAAAATTTTTTAAACGGATTTGGCTTTGTTTGTTGTTTCATGTGTTATCCTCCTTATCAAGACAGTGAACCAGCAACGGCGAAATGATATGTTTGTGGGATCTTTTATAAGTCCTGCGCATCCGGCAGGCTGTTGGAAGAAGCTTTCTGCCCGTAGATTACCACTAGTATAGCATTAAGCCATAAAAAGAAGAAGAGGGCGGATTCTTAATTTTGTATAATCAAATGGTAGAAATATAATAAGCAAAGGCGGCGTCAGCGCTGCATCCGAAGCCTTTGCCGTGTCTATATGCAATGACGCGGCTGTCATCATAAAAGCGGCGCAGAAAAGAGGTAAAAATGCATATTGTACTTCATCAGCCGGAGATACCGGCTAACACAGGGAATATTGGGAGGACATGCGTGGCTACAGGAACTTCCCTGCACTTGATAGAACCGCTGGGATTCCGTCTGAATGAAAAAGAAATCAGGCGGGCGGGCATGGACTACTGGGAGCATCTGGATGTAAAACGTTACATCAATTTCAAGGAGTTCTTGGAAAAAAACCCGGGCGCCAAAGTGTGGATGGCCACTACGAAGGCGAAAAAGGTATATTCGGATGTGGAGTTTGGGGAAGATGATTATATTATGTTTGGGAAGGAAAGCGCCGGGATCCCGGAGGAAATCCTTGTGGATTATGAAGAAGCCTGTATCCGCATCCCGATGCGGGATCAGATCAGGTCGCTGAATTTATCCAATTCAGTGGCTGTCGTTCTCTATGAGGCGCTTAGGCAGAATGGGTTCGGCAATATGCAGATGGAGGGTGAACTTCATAGGTTGCATTGGAGATAAAAGGTTTTCCCGACTTTTTTTGTTTTGTTTGTAACGAAAGGGACTTTTGCCGCACCTATTGACAGGAGGTGAAAAAGTGGATAAGCAGAAGGTAAAGGAAGTGTATGAAGAGAACGTGAAGGCGGTTTATAAGTACCTGTTCTGCTTAACCCATAATGCCGATTTGGCGGAAGAGCTGACGCAGGAAACCTTTTATCAGGCGGCGAAGGGGATCGGCAAATTCAGAGGGGAATGCAAGGTGTCGGTATGGCTTTGCCAGATTGCAAAAAGGCTGTGGTATAAAGAACTGGAAAGGCGCAAATATAAGGAAGTACCGATGGCGGAAATCACGGAAGGAACGGGGGCCTTTGCTGATATTGAAAATGCATATCTGCTCAATATAGAGAAGGTGGAATTGTTCCGGATGATGCATAATCTGGATGCGGTGACGAGGGAAGTGATGTATCTGCGGCTGACCGGGGAACTTAGCTTTTCCGAAATCGGGAGCATTATGGGGAAGACGGAAAACTGGGCAAGAGTTACCTTTTACAGGGGCAAACAAAAATTAGTGAAAGGAAGAGAAGAATGGAACAACGGTTAGTGTGTGATACGGTAAGGGATTTGCTGCCGATGTATATTGAACAGATGACCAGCGAGGCGTCCAATGAATCGATCAAACAGCATATGCAGGATTGTGGGGAATGTAAAGCAATATTGGAGCAGATGCAACATCCGGTCAGGACAGAGACGGCGCCGGAGATCAGCGATTTTAAGAAGTTTATGAAAAAATCGAAAATGCGTTTGTTTTACTGGATTATGGGGGCGGCTGCAGCGATTGCAGTGATAACCTGTTTTATTGTAAATCTGGCAATCGATAAGAGGCTGACGTGGTTTTATATTGTATGTGCGGGAATTATGACCGCCTATCTGCCTGCTTATGCCTGTATTATTTCTAAGAAACATAAATTTGGGAAAATGCTGGCGGTTTTGAGTGTATGTACGGTAGGACTGGTAGGAGTCGTCCAGGCTGTGTTATATTATCTTATGGGTATAGGGAGAATGTGGTTTTGGGATATAGGGCTGCCGGTGAGTGCGTTATGGCTTTTGATCGTTTGGCTTGGGGCTTCCATGCATCTGGTATTTAAGACTAATCTCCTGATCTCTTTAGCAGTGATATCGTTTTTGGCGGCTCCGGGCAATGCGCTGACGAAATTCTTGATCGGGGATTATCAGGAGATCGGGGATATTTATGTTAATTTTATTTTCGACGGCATGGGGGATTTGTTTGTGGCGGTTATATCGCTGCTGGCAGGGATTGCTTTACAGGCAAGGAAAGGAAAGAAAGAAGAGAAAAATGGAGAACAGCTACTTTCATGAGGCATTGTCTAATTTTACAAAAGATTTTGCATATGGCGGCGCAATCCGCCATTTGGTGGATAAAGGATATACGGCGGACCGTATTATTAAAGAATTTCATTATCCGCTTTCCAAAGAAAGCATTGAAAAAATGGTGGATGATTATACCCGCCGGAAAGATGGGAAAGGCTTCTAGCTGTCTTTGATAATTTCAGCTCAACAGCAAGGGCTGTTGAGCTAAGGATCTCTAATTCCATATTCCGGATTTGCATGCCCGTTAATCATCGTCTTCGACGTCGGAAACAGGTAGGGAGAAGATGAATTCGGAGCCTGCGCCTTCCGTGCTTATGACGTTGATGTGCTCCCCATGGGCATAGATGATTTCTTTTGTAATGGAAAGCCCGAGTCCGGTGCCTTTTTTATCTTTGCCCCGGGAAGCGTCCGATTTATAAAAGCGGTTCCAAATTAATTTTAAGTCGTCTTTGGGAATGCCGATGCCGCTGTCCTTTACAGAAATATAGACTTTATTGCTTTTTTCGTTTGTTTCAATCTTAATGATGGAATCATGGTGGCTGAATTTTATGGCATTGTCCAGCAGGTTGTAAAAGACTTGCTGGATTTTTCCCATGTCTGCGTTGACGTATATCGTATCCCCGGTCAGCACCAGCTCGATGGCGATTGCCTTTTGCTTGCATGTCCCTTCAAAAGCGGCCGCTGTGTTGCGGATAACCTGGTTCAGTTCAAAATCCGTCCGGTCCAGCAGCATTCCCTTTGTATTGATATTGTTCAAAGTAAGAAGGCCGTTTGTCAGTTTTGTCAGGCGTTCGGTTTCGTTTAGGACGATGTTTAAATACTTCTCATACATTTCCGGCGGTATGGTGCCGTCCAACATGGCTTCCAGATATCCTTTAACCGATGTCAGCGGAGAACGGAAATCGTGGGATACATTGGCGACAAATTTTTTCTGGTCGTCCTCGGAACGGGCGATTTCGCTGGCCATATAGGACAGAGTGGCGGCAAGGTATCCGATCTCGTCTTCACTGTCAACCTGAAATTCATAATGCATATTACCGCTGGCATATTGCTCGGTGGCTTCCGTAATCTTGCGGAGAGGGAGATAGACGATCTCCGTAAAGAAAATCAATATAATCAAAGACAGCAGGAACAGGATGACAAGCATAATATAAGAAATATTCAAAAGGCTGTTGGAAGAAGCCTGAATGGCGTTCATAGGCGCATGAATAACCACATAGCCTTTTACTTTAAAGTTGGAGGTAATCGGTGAATAAACACTCAGCATCTGCTCCTCGAAAGAACCGAAAAAATTGCCGACAGTGTAGTAAGAGCCGGAGGCTATGGTGGGATCAAAATTCTCGATCACCACTTCATTTTCCACATTAACGGGAGCGGAGGAATCCAGCACCATCCGCCCGGAAGGGTTGATAATCCATATAGTAGCCGAAAGATAGGTGTCTAAAGCGTCTAACTGCCTTTTTACGGTATCTAAGGAGGTCTCACTGTTATATAAGTCGGAAGCGTAGGTCTTGGCGATTAAGGTAGCTTCCGCATATAGGGCATCGGCTTTTTCCCGTTTCAAATGTTCCAAAGTCATATTGGAAACGAAAGTGGCTACTACAACAAAGCCGAAAAAACCGAAGATAAAATACCCCAATATGAATTTTAGGTAAAGCGTTTTTCTCATAGCGATAACCGGTTCCCTTCCTGTCCCCAAATTATGATTTTACTTCAAATTTATATCCTACGCCCCATACGGTGACAATGCGCCAGGATGCATGGTCTTTGATTTTTTCCCGGAGGCGCTTGATATGTACGTCTACCGTGCGGCTGTCGCCGATATACTCATATCCCCATATTTGATCCAAAAGCTGTTCCCTGCCGAAAACCTGATTGGGGGAAGAAGCGAGAAAATATAAAAGTTCCAATTCCTTAGGAGGCATATCGACAGTCTGCCCCATATAGACAACGGAATAGTTGGTCTGGTTGATGCTTAAATCGGGGTATTCCACGCTTTTAATATTAGAAGCGGCAGGAACTGCGGGGACGGGCTTGTAGCGCCGCAGTACGGCTTTGACGCGGGCTACCAGTTCTTTGGAATCAAAAGGCTTTTCCATATAATCGTCTGCGCCCAGCTCTAATCCTAATACTTTGTCAAAGATCTCTCCCTTGGCAGAGAGCATAATAATGGGAATGGATGATTTTGCCCTGACTTCCCGGCAGACTTGATAGCCGTCGATGCCCGGAAGCATTAAATCCAAAAGGATCAAGTTAGGGGAAAAGGAATCCGCTGCCGTCAGCGCCGATTCCCCATCGTTGACAATCATTGTCTCAAAACATTCCTTGGTAAGGTATAACGCAATTAATTCCGCGATGTTGTTATCGTCGTCTACGATCAATATTTTTTGCTTACTAACCATTTTTTCGTGCCTCCATCAGGATTGAAAAGTTGCAATTGTGACGCCGGCATCGCCTTCCCCATGTTCTCCTTGACGGAAAGATTGTACATATTTGACCTTTTTTAGATGTCCCTGCACTGCTTTCCTAAGAGCTCCTGTGCCTTTACCGTGTACAATGCGTACGCTGGAAAGATGGGAAAGATAGGCGTCGTCCAAATATTTGTCCAGTTCTGCAATGGCTTCGTCCACTGTTTTCCCAAGAAGGTTGATTTCCGGGGATATGCTGTAGGATTTGGACATTTTTATATTTCCGGCGCCTGTCCGGGGGGAAAATGACTTTTTTGTCATTGGTTCGTCTTCGATAAGGACGATGTCGTTGATGTTTGTCTGGGAGCGGAGGATGCCGCATTGGACAAACAGATTTCCTTTGTGGTCAGGCAGGGAACTGATTGTGCCTTTTAAGCCCATGGAAAGTATTTGCACACTGTCGCCTAATTTTAGCTGTCTCGGGGCAGGCTGCTTCTTTTTAGGTTGTCTGGCTTTTAAGGAAAGGCTGTCGTTTTTTTCGGAAATTTTGTTCCTTACCTGTTCCCTTGTCTTCTCTAAGTCTTTCATGGAAGCGCCGGGGCCTGCCTTTTGGAAAACACGTATCGTTTCGTCGGCTATTTCTTTGGCTTCCTGAAGAATGTCTTTGGCCTTTTCATTGGCTTCCCTAAGAATGCGTTCTTTCGTTTCCTGGATTTTATCTTCTTTTTTCTGGAGTTTGTCTTTTAACTGTTTGATTTCATTTTTATAAGCTGCGATTTCCAGGCGTTCGTTTTCGATCGTAATGCGGTTGTTTTCCAAATCGGCAAGCAAATCTTCAAAACTGGCGTCGCCCTGGTCAATTTGGGCTTTGGCGGACCGGATGATATGTTCCGGCAGCCCTAGTTTGGAGGAAATGGCAAAAGCATTGCTCTTGCCGGGAATACCGATTAAAAGCCGGTAAGTAGGCTGCAGCGTATTGATGTCAAATTCGCAGCAGGCATTCTCCACATGGGGAGTGGAAAGGGCATATACTTTCAGCTCGCTGTAGTGGGTGGTTGCCATGGTGCGGATATCCTTCCGGTGAAGATAATCCAGAATGGCAATAGCCAGCGCGGCTCCTTCGGTAGGATCCGTTCCGGCTCCCAGCTCGTCGAAGAGACAGAGGGAGCCTTTATCTGCATGTTTCAATATGGAAACGATGCGGGTCATATGGGAAGAAAAAGTGCTAAGGTTCTGCTCGATGCTTTGTTCATCGCCGATGTCCGCATAGACTTTGGTAAAAACGGAAAGTTCGGAACGGTCCAAAGCAGGAATATGAAGGCCCGCTTGCCCCATCAAAGTGAAAAGCCCGACTGTCTTCAGGGAAACCGTCTTTCCTCCGGTGTTGGGGCCGGTAATGATCAAAAGGTCAAAATCTCTGCCGAGATAGATGTCAATGGGCACTACCTTTTTTTTATCCAGCAGGGGATGCCTGCCCTTCCTAATGTTGACATATCCGTCAGTATTAAAAATGGGCGCGGTGGCGTTCTGCTCCATGGCGAGGGAAGCCTTGGCGAAAATAAAATCCAGGGTCGTCATTATTTTTTGATTCTGGGAAATCTCTTCTATATGGGCAGATGCTTGTATGCTTAAAGCGGCAAGTATTTCTTTGATCTCATCTTGTTCCTTTAAGGCCAGTTCTTTTAGCTGGTTGTTGAGGGCGACAACGGCAGCCGGCTCAATAAATAAGGTGGAACCGGTAGAGGACTGGTCGTGGATCATGCCGGGAACCTGATTCTTGTATTCGGCTTTGACCGGAATGCAGTAACGATCGTTGCGCATAGTAATGACTGCATCCTGTAGATAAGTACGGTAAGAACCGCCCAACATCCCTGTAAGCTGGGAGTGTATTTTATCATTTGTGATGCGGATGCTTCTGCGGATATGTTTTAATTGGGCGCTGGCGTCATCGTTGATTTCTTCTTCGGACAGAATGCAGCGGCGGATTTCATGGGCGAGAGGGCTAAGAGGTTCCAAAGTGCTGAAAAAATCATCCAGAGAATCTTTTTCCTCGTCTTCCCGTTCCCTTTTACCGTAGGACTTGACGCGGTTTACGTTTTCCAGAAGGCCTGCGATTTTTAAAAGTTCCCCGATCGATAAAACGCTGCCTATGGTTAAGGATTTTAAAGTATATCCTAAGTCCTTATTTCCACCAAACGAGATGGAGCCTTTTCTAAAAAGGCGGGATAAGGCATCGGCGGTTTGCGTCTGCGCTTCATTTATGACATAAATGTCTGTGCATGGCCTTAAATCTTGGCATAATTTCCGGCCCAAGTCAGAAGTTGCTTTTTCGGTGAGCATGTCTATAATTTTATTATATTCTAAGGTGTGTAATACTTTTTCATTCATAATATTCTCTTTCTATAAAGTTATTAGTGTGAGAAGGACTTCTAATTGCCTTTGGCAATTTCAGCTCAACAGCAAGGGCTGTTTCGCTAAGAAGTCCTACGACTTGCTTTGCAAGTCTTTCTCACACCGAAAAATGCCTAAAATGCGGCATTTTTCCAGACAAGCTTGCTTGTCTTGGGATTTTGAGATTCCGCGAAGCGGAATCATAGGGGTTAGATTGAAAAATCAGTTTCATAACTGGTTTTTCAATCGGCAATTTGAGTTAGATTTTATTATAACATATGAAATAAAAAAATACTATTGGGGAAAATTGTGGATTAAATTGGCTATTTATGCCGGGCGGTATGAAAGGCGCGGGATTAAAGAAATATATCCATTTACATTACCTGGGAAACAGGCTATACTTATCAAAGCAGCTTGAAGAGAAGTCCTGGGGCTTAACAGCAGAGGCTGTTTCGTCAAGGATATCCGGGGTTCGCGCAGCGAACCGTTCTTCACGCGGGAGAATGCCTGAAATGAGTCATTTCCCTGAACAAGAAAGTTTGTCCGGGGATTTTGAGATTCCGTGAAACGGGATCATGGAGGTTTATATGAACGGAGAGAAACAAAAAAAAAATACGGGGCCGGAAAATGGGGTGCAGAAACAGGATTCTGATTTTATAACAGAAACAATCAAGCAGCGTCCGATCAATAAAAGAAAACTGTTAAGACAGACTTTAATTACGGCAGCTATGGCGGTTGTTTTTTCTTTGGTGGCGTGTCTGACATTTTTGCTGTTAGAGCCGGTAATCAGTAATTGGCTGTATCCGGAGGAAGAACCGGAACCGATTGAATTTTTGGAAGAGGCGGAAGAAATGCTGCCGGAAGATATGATTGTGGATGATTCGGAGATGGAGCAGGAAGAGGCCCCTGCGGAAACCATCATTCGGGATGAACAGATACAAAAAATACTGGATAGTATACAGTTGGATATGGAAGACTATGCTGCTATGTACAATTCCATGGCGGAGATTGCGTCTCGGGCCGGCAAATCGGTGGTTATGGTGACTGGTTCCGTATCGAATGTAGACTGGTTTAACGATCCTTATGAAAGCAAAGGGCAGACGTCGGGGATCATTGTGGCAAAACAGCCGAAGGAGATACTAATCCTTGTAAATTATGAAAAGGTAATCGATGCGGAAAGCATTGTGGTAACGTTCTGGAATGGTACGCAGGGAGAGGCGCGGATACAGGAAAAAGATGTCAATACGAAACTGGCGGTAATTTCCGTATCAATGGAAGGGATGGACAAAGAAACCGCAGACGCGGTTACGGTAGCAGACCTGACAGCAAGTTCCAGCAGCCGTGCCATAATTGGAAAGCCTGTCATAGCCATTGGCAGTCCGCTGGGAAATGGGGATTCGGTATGTTATGGGGTGATTACTTCCAATAACGGGATCCTGAATATGGTGGATTCCTATTATAAGATGGTGACGACCAATATTTATGGGAGCCAGAAGGCATCAGGGGTACTGATCAATATGAAGGGACAGGTGCTGGGGATCATTGATAATTCCCATAACGGCGATGATATGAAAAATCTTGTGTCAGGCATTGGAATTACGGAACTCCGGAAGGTGGTTGAGCGGATGAGCAACGGGAGGAAACAGGCGTACTTAGGCACCCATGGAACGGACGTGACGGTAGATGCGAATGAAAACCTGGGCGTGCCGTATGGGGCGTATATTACGGAAATAGAGATGGATTCCCCCGCAATGGAGGCGGGAATCCAAAGCGGTGACGTTATTGTCAGCATGAAAGAAAAGGAAATCCACAATTATGGCGATTTGGTCAATGCTATTATGGAAAGGCAGCCGAATGAAATCGTACCCATTACATTAATGCGGCAGGGGCCGGAAGAATATGTGCAGATGGATATTAGTGTCACCTTGGGAAATATAGATTGAAAATCAGCCCGGCCGTTGATCTTACCGCATGATAATCTGTTCTTTTTGGTTATTTTTGCTCATGACAAAGGCGGTTTCGCTGTTATAAACTATTTGGGACGGTATGGTGGTTGGCGTCAAGAGAAGTTCTAAGGCTCAACAGCAAGGGCTGTTTCGCTAAGAACTTCTAGGCTTTGTGTAGCGAACCGTCCTTCACGCGGAAAAATGCTTAAAATACGGTATTTTTCAAGACAAGCAGGTTTGTCTGGGGATTTTGAGATCCTTCGGAGCGGAATCATAGGGGTAAGGTGGAGAAACAAAAAAAGAAAAGGGATGGAAACATATGAAGTATATTAAAGATTATAAAGAAGGCGACAGGATATTTGATATTTATTTATGCAAGCATAAGCAATCGGCGGTGACAAAGAATGGAAAAGCATATGATAATGTGATCTTACAGGATAAGACGGGGACGTTGGATGCAAAGGTCTGGGATCCCCATAATCCGGGAATTGGGGAATTTGATTCTTTGGATTATATTGAAGTGTATGGCGATGTTACCAGCTTTCAGAATTCCCTTCAAGTTAATGTAAAACGCATACGTAAATGTCAGGAAGGGGAATATGCCCCGGCGGACTATCTTCCGGTAAGCAGTAAGGATATCGAGGAGATGTATACGGAACTGCTTGGATACATAAGCGGGATAGGAAACAAATATTTGAAAACTTTGATGGAGTCGTTCTTTGTAATGGATAAGGATTTTATCAAGGCGTTTAAGCAATCGTCGGCAGCAAAAACGGTGCATCATGGTTTTGTTGGCGGTTTGCTGGAACATACTTTGGGAGTGACGAAGCTGTGTGAATATTATTGCACGGCATATCCGCTGCTGAAAAAAGATCTGCTGATCAGTGCGGCAATTTGTCATGATATTGGAAAAATAAAGGAGTTGTCGCTTTTTCCGGAAAACGATTATACCGATGAAGGGCAGCTTCTTGGGCATATTGTGATGGGAGCTGAAATGGTAGGGGAAAAAATAAAGGCTGTCGAGGGATTCCCCCCAACGCTTGCCGGGGAATTGAAACATTGCATCCTTGCCCATCATGGGGAATACGAATTCGGCTCTCCGAAAAAGCCGGCCATTATGGAAGCAATGGCGCTGAATTTTGCGGATAATACGGATGCAAAAATGGAAACGTTTAAGGAATTGCTGAATAATACAAAGGAAACGGGATGGCTTGGGTTTAACAGGCTATTTGAATCTAATCTTAGGGCAACAAGGATGGAGTAAGGATGGAATATAAGAAAAATGATATTCTTACAGTGAAGATCGAAGATATCGGCAACGGCGGAGAGGGTATAGGCAAAGTAAACGGCTATACCCTTTTTGTAAAGGATGCGGTAATTGGGGACACAGTAAGATGCAAGGTGATGAAGGCGAAAAAAAATTACGGTTACGCGAAGCTGGAAGAGATTATCGTTCCTTCCGCTGTCCGCATAAAGCCGCAGTGCCAGTATCATAGACAGTGCGGAGGATGCCAGATACAGGCAATGGATTATCCGGCGCAGCTTATTTTTAAACAAAATAAAGTAAAAAACAGCCTGATGCGGATAGGGGGATTTGAGGAAGAGGCCGTAGAGCAGATAATGGAGCCGATTGTGGGGATGGAGGATGCATATCATTACCGGAATAAAGCGCAGTTCCCGGTGGGAAGGGATAAGGAAGGGAATCCGGTGGCCGGGTTTTATGCAGGGAGGACGCATGACATTATTGTCAATACAGATTGCGCTTTAGGAGCGGAGGAAAATAAGGAAATATTGGAAAATATTTTGACATATATGAAGAAATATCACATTCCGCCCTATGATGAAAAGACGGGAGCCGGATTGGTTCGGCATGTATTGATACGCAAGGGGTTTGCCAGCGGGGAGATTATGGTTTGCCTTGTGATTAATTATAACGGCAAAAAGGGAAGGGGTGCGGAAGAGGAGGAAAAGGGGAATGCGGATTTCCTGCCTTATCAGACGGAACTGATAAAAGAGTTGGAAAAAACACATGGTATGACAAGTGTGTCGGTATGTATCAATACGGAACGGACAAACGTAATTATGGGGGATAAGGTTTATACTATATGGGGAAAGGATAAAATTTGCGATACCATATATAGAAGGAATACAAAAGATTTTTCCCTGACGGGCGATGGGATTGTCTTTCAGATATCCCCGCTTTCTTTTTATCAGGTAAATCCGTTGCAGACGGAAAAACTGTACAGCCTGGTATTGGAATATGCCGGATTGGACGGGAAAGAAACGGTATGGGATTTATATTGCGGGATTGGAACGATTTCTCTCTTCTTGGCGGGGAGGGCAAAACAAGTTTATGGCGTGGAGGTGATTCCGCAGGCCGTTCAGGACGCTAAAGAAAACGCAGAACGCAATGGGATACGAAATGCGGAGTTTTTTGTAGGAAAAGCGGAAGATATATTGCCGAATAAGTATGAAGAGGAAGGGATCAGGGCTGACGTGATCGTGGTGGATCCGCCGAGGAAAGGCTGCGATAAAGAATGTCTTGATACTATGCTGAAAATGTGTCCGGAAAGGATCGTATATGTAAGCTGTGATCCGGCAACGCTGGCCAGGGATCTTAGAGTGCTGTGCGATGGGGGGTATGAGGTGAGAAGGGTTAGGGCGGTGGATCAGTTTGGGGGGACGGTGCATGTTGAGGTAGTAATAATGATGCAGTATTGTGGAAAAAGAGGGAAATAGGGTGGTTGGGCCACAAGATGTTGTGGCTTGAGGGCAAAAATTGAGCCGAAAAATGGCTGGTTTTTGCCCTATTTTTTTTACCCGTTTTTATAGATGCATAGTGCTTTTCTGAGGATGTGCATGGGTAAAATGGGGATTTGGAGTGATTTGGAGAGAATATGAAGGAGGGATGAGTAAAAAAGATGAATACGGGAAGAAATTCCTTATGAAAGCGCAGAGGAAGGAATGCAGATGAATATGTGATGCTGTATGCCGGCGGCATGATGATGACTGCCAGGGTATTGCATGTGAAGTAGCGTGAGAAGAACTTCTAATCACTCGCAGCAGAGGCTGCTTCGCGAAGAAGTTCTACGACTTGCTTTGCAAGTCTTTCTCACACGGGAGAATGCCTGAAATGCGGCATTCTCCGCATTGATTTGAGATTCCGCGAAGCGGAATCATGGTGGTTAGTGTGAATCATAGGGGAACAATTATATCGGAGAGTTTATGACAACAGGGAATACGGCAAAAGAGATTTTACGCTGCTGGCGCAGGAAAAAAAGAAAGTATCCATAATCCCGGCAAAGCCCCAGTATGACAGGAGCATCAAGCTGTCAGAGAAGGAACTGCGGGTAGCCGCCTACTGCAGGGTCAGCACCGGGCTGGAAGAGCAGGAAAGCAGTTGTGAGGCACAGGTGGAATACTACACCGGAAAAATACAGGAAACAGAGAACTGGAAACTGGCGGGCATTTATGCCGATGACGGAAAGAGCGCGGCCAACACCAGGAAGCGTGGCGATTTCAATGCCATGATCAGGGATGCAGAAGACGGCAAGACCGACATGATACTGACAAAATCCGTCAGCCGTTTCGCCAGAAATACCGTAGACTCCCTGCTGACCATCCGCAGGCTGAAAGAAAAGAATGTGGCGGTGGTCTTTGAAAAAGAGGGCATCAACACGCTGGACGGGACCGGGGAAATCCTGATCACCATCTTAAGCAGCCTGGCACAGGAGGAGAGCCGCAACATCAGCGAGAACACCAGATGGGGCGTGGTAAGGAAGTTTGAAAAGGGAAAGGCCACTGTCAACCATAACAAATTCATGGGGTACACCAAGAATGAAAACGGGGACCTTGTCATAGCCCCGGAAGAGGCAGAAACCGTCCGGCTGGTTTTCCGGCTTTATCTGGAGGGATACAGTGCAGGAAAGATAGCAAAGTATCTGGAGGAGCAGAAGATAAAAACGGCAACCGGGCTGGAAAAATGGCATGGCACGGTTGTGCTGAAGATGCTCCGGAATGAGAAGTACATGGGTGACGCCCTGCTGCAGAAGACTTACACGGTGGATTTCATGACCAAGAAAAAGGTCATGAATAAAGGGATCGTGCCGCAGTATTATGTGGAGGATGACCATGAAGCGATCATACCGAAGGATCTTTTTTACCGGGTGCAGGAGGAACTGGCAAGACGGGCTTCCGTCAATAAGTCAGCAGTCACAAGAAAGAAAAACATGAAAAGCAAATATTCTTCCGGATATGCCCTGACGGGAATCCTGCCCTGCGGGGAATGCGGGCAGGACTACCGGAGAGTCGCCTGGGCGAGAAACGGAAAGAAAAAGGTTGTCTGGAGATGCAGCAACCGTCTGGCCAACGGCACCAAGAACTGTAAGGATTCCGCCACACTGGAAGAGGGTGCATTGAACCGGGCGGTCATGGAGGCCATCCGCCGGACCGCCTGCAATGACGGAAACTTCGCATCCGCACTCAGGCAGAATGTCATCCGGGTCATCGGAAGCTACGGGAGGGAGCAGAAGCTGGATGAATACGACGAAAAAATCAAGGCAAGGCAGGAAGAAATGGTGTCGCTGATCGCAGAGAATGCAGCCATCAGCTCCTACACAGACGAATTCGACGAGAGGTACCGCAGGATTGCAGAGGAGATCAGCGCCTTAAAAGAGGAACAGCCGGAAGCCAGAAGAAGGAAAAAACTGGCAGACAGTTATAACCAGCGGATGAAGAATGTGGATGATTTCCTAAAACAGCAGACCTGCCAGATGCCGGAATCTGGCAACGACCTTGTGCGGAGACTGGTGGAAAATATCAAAGTGGTGTCAGCGGACAAGCTGCTGATACAGTTCCAGTCGGGAATCGTCATGGAACAGGAAATCAGAAGTGACTGAAGTTCAGGCAGGGATGACAACGGAACAGGGAAATGTGGTTCCTGCCTGTGAAAGAAATTCTGTGGATTTACGGTAAGAATAAAATGCCTGGAGAGCCGGGCGTTTTATTGTTGGCGTAAGCACAACAGGAAATGCCACAGCAGAAAAAGTAGAAAATGAATTGAGAGTTGATGTGCATATTGTTATAATGAAGATGTATCATTTGGAGTTATGAATAGATTTAGTGAAATGGAGAACCGTTATGAATAACGATTATATAAAAATTTTTAATGAACTGTTTTATGATGTTCAGAAAGATGAAGAAATGAATGCACTGGTAGCAGATATTTGTGAGTGGTTAGGTAGTGTTATTATAAAGTATGGGGAAGTGGTAAATGAGTTTCAATATCGGAAGGAGGAAGAAAAAGATGTACTTACTGATATGGTGGTTGCATTGTTTTTGAGAAAAGTAATGGAGCACATAGATGCAATAATTATTTTAATAGAAAAGAGTGCATTTTCGCAGGCTCAAATTATATTACGAACCTTGTTAGAAACGGTAGTAAGTCTGAAGTTTATATTAAAAGAAGATACGGAAAGGCGAGCTGCAGCATATTATTTGTATCATCACTATGAGGAATTAGAAAAAATTTCATTTTTTGATGAGAGAAAGAAAATTGGAAAAATGATGAAAGAGAATATAGGCGAGGAAGCACATAAAGATGTTCTAAAAAAAATAGAGGCAAAGAAAGAAGCGTTTAAGAGATTAATAGCGAATAATGATTTGTTTAAAGAGATAGATGACTTAAGAAACCAAAAGATAAAAGAAAAGATAAAGAAATACCCAAAGGAGCAACCACATATCCAATGGTATCAGATATGTGGTAGTGTAAAGAATTTTGCTGGACTTATGAGAGATGTAGGATGGCAGACATATTATAGTACTATATATGGCGGGATGTCTATGGAAACACATGGATACAATGCAACAGTAGAGGTGGTGCCGGATAAGGATGGTTTACATATGAAATGTTTACGAAATCCATTGAATGGTTATAGTACTGTTGAATTAACAGGAACATTTAGTGTGAGTGCATTGAATGATGTATATGAGTATCTACAGGATGGAAAAGAGGAAAGAGAAGAATTTAGGGAGTATTACAGAGGGTATATGGAGAAAAGAAAATATATACAAACGAGATATGAACAACTTGTTAATTCTGGTGAATAAGATTTGAAATTATGAGGGTGAAATATGGATTATGAAATAGAATTTACAATGATTGAGATAAAAGATATCGGCAAATTACAAAAAAGTGAGTTAGTAAAAGATGAAACTTTTGCGGCAGAGATAACGCAGGTAAGTGATTTATCAGAAGCATATTGTAGGGAAATAATGAGCAGGGTTGAGTCTATGATGCCAGAAGGATGTAGTGTCAGGTATATTGGGTGTACAGAGAGAATTGGGAATTATGAGTTTTGCATATCTGGCGGTCAACTTGAGTATACAGTAATTCTTCAACAAAACACTTATGAGTGGAATCTGCAATTGGCAGTTAAGATTGGCTATAAAAAGAATAGAAATGGGTTGTCAGTTATTAAAACTAAAGAAACATTGACAGGATATGACCATTTATTGGAAGACATAAAATTATGCATTAAAAATGCCATAATAAGAGACTGGTATAAATGCGTTTGGATAAAAGACAATCAGTCATTGGCTTTATCGGGAGAAGTATACTCAGAAATATATAAGGCTGAAAATGAACTTCGTGCATTTATCAATAAAGTAATGGTAGAGCATTTTGGAATTGAGTGGAATGACAGACCGGAATTTTATAAATTGAATGCGAGCATTGAGGAGAATAGTGTAAATATAAAAAGAAATGTACCTAATTTCAGTAATATAGATGTCAGCCTTTATACTGTAACATTGGAAAAGTTAATGGAAACGATAAAGGCTGATATTTATTCAGATGCTATGCCTGACAGTCCTGAAATCCAAAAAATGATAAAAGAGAGAATATTTGAAACAACACAGTTGGAAAAAATGAGAGCAGCATTGGATTTTTTGAAAAACAGATATATTAAGAAATATAATATATGGGAAAGATTCTTTTTGCCGTTCATTAGTGAACCAACAAAATGGGAAGACTTATTAAGTGCTTTTATTTCTAATAGAAATCATGTGGCACATAATAAATTATTAGATTATTCGGCAAAAGAAAAAATGCTTGAAGATGTAAGAGAATTTAGAAAATGTATTCGAGAAGCTGTTGCACAGTTTGATTTAGAAAATCGTTCTGAAGAAGTGGAAGAGACATTGCAAGCCATCGAGGATCAGCGAGAATATGAAAGAGAAGCAAGATTAGAAATAATTGAATCTGAATCTGGCGTAAAGATAAGAGACAAAAAGGCGATATTAGAATTGTTTCAGGATACGCTAGATGATATCTACACAGATACGGTTGACACATTGTATTTTAATGAATATATTGAAATTTCAGAACAGAATGATTTACAAAATATAACAAGTGATCAATTATTACTTGCTATAGGCAATAAGCATGGCAAGCGGTTAGAAATTTATGGTGAGTTGGATATTGATGATTCAGAAGGGGCAGGAAGTACACTGAATGTTAAGATATTTGACGGAGATGAAAATGTCTCTAATGTAACGATTGAATATACGAATGGAGAAGCTGAGTATTATTCTGAGCAGACATCTTATATGCCGGTGGTGCAGGATCAGTATGATGCCGGTGGTGCTGAAACTATCAAAGAAGTCATTGGAGAGTTTTTATTGAGGGAAGAAGATGCGGTTGCTGATTATTTAGCAAGAAGACAAGCTGAAGAAGATTGAAATGCAGATGCAGCGGATATTACAGAAAGTAACTAGTTCTCCATAAATAAGGAAGGACATTTTTGCTTTTTATAGCATAAGAGGAAAAGAGTATACTGAACAGTGGTAAAATAGTACAAGGGTTGTTATAATTTATTGTAGATAAAAATGGCAGAAAAGGAAGAGGAGATATGTTTGTATGAACTTAGAAGAAATTCTTGCAGGAGAATCTAAAACCATAGAATTTAAAGAAGAGCTGCCGGCAGATAGCAAAAAATACATGAAAACAGTAGTTGCCTTTTCCAATACTGCTGGCGGAAAAATAATTATTGGAATTTCAGACAGAACAAAGGAAATTATAGGAGTTCCCAAAGAGAAAGTATTCCAGATTATGGATGGAATTATGAACGCGATAACTGATATGTGTACACCGCAGATTATTCCAAATATAACATTGCAGGGCATAGAAGATAAAACATTAATAGTAATCGAGGTTTACCCCGGAAAACAAAGACCATATTATCTTGTGTCAGAAGGTAAGGAAAGTGGGACTTATATAAGAACAAACGGAAGTTCAAGGCATGTAGATAGTACACAATTAAAGGAATTAGAATTTGAAGGGGCGAATAAATATTTTGATCAGACCTATGCAGTAGGTCATGAAGCCACAGAAGAACAAATCACCGGATTGTGCAAGGAGATGAAGCAGTTTGCTCTTACAGCTTGTGAGACAGAGAACGAAAGAAAATCTGTAAAAGAGGTAACACAGGGAAATTTGTTGTCATGGGGAATATTGATAAAACAGGAAAATAAGATATTGCCGACAAATGCATTTGTGCTGTTGACAGAAAATGATTTCCCGCAGGCAAAAATTCAATGTGCGGTATTTAAAGGAACAACAAGAAGCGTCTTTATTGATAAGAAAGAGTATACAGGCCCTATTTTTAGACAGATAGATGAAGCATATCAATTTGTGCTTCGAAACATTAAGTTAGGTGCTAAAATTAAGGGGTTGGTCCGGGTGGATTCTTATGAAATTCCAGTAGACAGTATTCGAGAGTTGATAATTAATGCCGTAACACATCGAAGTTATTTGGATGAGGGTTGTGTTCAGGTTGCAATTTTCGATGATCGTATAGAGATAACTTCTCCTGGAATGCTGTTTGGCGGTTTGTCGATTGAGGATATTAAGGCAGGTCAATCTCGTCCTAGAAATAGAGCAATTGCGGCAGCATTTTCTGCAATGAAATTGATTGAACAATGGGGCTCAGGAATTCCCAGAGTAATTGAAGAATGTAAGGGATATGGTTTGAGAGAACCAGATTTGATTGAATTAGGAATGAGCTTTAGGGTTAATGTTTATAGACCATCTGAGGAACAAAGTGAGGTGGTGTCAATACAAAAGAAAAAAGTGTCAAAGGTGGATATGGTTATAGAATACCTAGAAAAAAATGGTACAATCTCAACATCAGAAGTAATGCAGTTATGTGGATATAAGTCTAGAGGAGCAGCAAGAAAGGTGCTTAGCAAAATGGCAGATGATAATTTAATTATTTGTGCTGGCAGAGGGGCACAAATACATTATGAGAAGAAATAGTGGTCATTTATAAAGAAGAATGACCACTAAATGACCAGTAAATAGCCACTAATAGTGCTGGCTGTGGTAATTGTGTTTTGAATATAGTGTGAGGTTTCATATGAAAGATTATGAGAAAATAGGGGATCATACAATTAAAAAATTTGAACTTGTCAGTGAGTATGCAAAAGGCTGGGCTCATAATCAAAAGTAGGAAATACCTACAGAGGAAAGTGTCGAAGAGGTTTTTTATTCTGTGACGCAAATGCTGTCAACAGAAAGCAGAAACCATGCGAGGCTGGGAGAACTGGCAGATATATCGGTGTATAGTCTGCCTATTACTTTCCGGCAATAAGTTTGCCTATTATATAAATATTGAACTACTGACAATTTGCGGTTCAAAAAGTACAATGAAGGTACAAAATACGAACGGAGGAATGATGATGTCACGCAAATTTGATGAATATATGGAAGACAAATTTGAAATATACGGAGAGTTGTTCTCTTTAATAGAGCCGGAAAGCACAAAAGACTTGATGGAAGCATTAGATATAAAGGAAAAGATTCAGAATCAGATAAATAGTCTGATGCACGATGAAGACTCCTCTGGATGGTGTAATCTTCTTAAACAACAAGAAGACTACATATCCCAATATATAGAGTCTTTGGGTGATTTTGATAACACTGTGCTTACAAACAATATAGGATATTTTCTTAAGAAGAATAATATGCGTATTGGTGAGTTGGAGGAACTCTTGGGTATCAGTGCAGGTTATATTTCCAGAACAGTCAAAGAAGACTCAAAGAAAAAGATGAGCATTGATATCGTTTGGAAAATTGCCAAAGTATTTGATACCGATATAAGAACCTTAACAGAAATCGAATTGTGGGTTTCTCATAACAATACGGATTTGTTAAAGAAATTTCTTGAGAAACTTTATATAGACACGAGGGATAATTACTTCAGTTGGGAGTATGAAGGTGGTGTAATGGTTGCCCTCAGTGAACGTTTTGAAAAATCGGGTCTTATAACAACTGAGAAAGATGACAAGTGCGTTTATCATCCACAGCATTTGAACAAAGAAGTGAAGTGGATTTTAAATAAGGACATTGTAAGTCTTGAGTGTTTTGATAAGACCAAAGATTTGGCAATTATCCCTTATATTGCTGAAAGAAAAGAGAACCTTCGAGGGTATGATTTTATCTTAATTTGGGAAGACGGAGAAGAGGTATGTTGGCAGAAAGTATTCTATACAGCAGATGACCCATTTGGGCATTTATTAGAAGGTGCTGACAAATTATACTCTTTAATTGAGGATGCAGAGTTTGATGCAAAGCTAACACCGAATATACATCAACTTATATCTGAATATGTGGAAGGAGGTAGACCTGATTGATAAAAACTCCTATTAGAAATCTGCACAGCGACAAGCGAGTTCCTTCATGCTTCTATGATGTGGTGATTGAAAACGGTAAAGCTTAACGGAAAGCTAAGCGCCTGGCATCTTTATTGGCAACTCATGGCATGTGGAAACCGTCACGCTTCTCGTGCGGAAACCTTGATTCCATGCGGGGGTGCGGGATTATTTGGGGAAAATGGAGTTGTGTTTTTAAAGGAATAGAGATGGATAAGTTTCCGCAGATAGGGGGACGGGGATAACGCCGGATAGTTTGAAAATGAGGGCTTTGTTGGAGAAAAGATACAATCCGGCAAAACCCTTACTATTTGGCAAAAGTGTATACTGTCTGGCAAAAGATATACTCTGAGGCAGTGAGAAGCCCCCAATAGGAAAACTATGGCCGGACATTTCTCTCACATTCCAAATACTCCTCTTATTATGGACGGTTAACCTTAAGTGTAGTAAACTGTACTTAGAGAAAACATGGGGAGTTGCGGAGGTGAGCATAGTGGAAATCCGGTATATTATGCCTACCGATGACAAAATGACAATCAGCAGGATATATGAAGAAAGCTGGAAATATACATATAAAGGCATAATACCGCAGGGGTATCTGGAGTCAATTCCAGAGGGTCGTTGGATTACGAATTTAGAAAATTCAAATCGGAGTACGCTGGTTTGTGTTGATAACGGAAGGATTGTGGGCACAAGTAGTTTTTGTGAATCACGTTTTAATCAGTTTAAAGGGTGGGGAGAAATTATTTCTATTTATCTATTGCCGGAATATATGGGCAAAGGCTTTGGGAAAGCCCTTTTTCATTCGGTTATTGTCGAGTTGAAAAAAATGGGTTATAGAAATATTTTTTTGTGGGTTCTTGAAAAGAACCTGAGAGCGAGAAAATTTTACGAAAAAGAAGGATTTTCAATGTCTGATGATTATTTAGATGATAACATTGGCGGAAAAGATGTGCGTGAAATCAGATATATTTACAGAGAAGAATGGCCTGTAATTCATTGAAGACTGAGTTGCAAGAGAATCAAAATTATGGAGGAGCTGCTATGTGTGGGATAAAAGCCGATTGATAAATATTATTTTGATAAATCGGAGGTATCCATGAATTATAGGATCAGAGAACTATTGCAAGAAGAATATAGTTTGTTTGAAAATTTTTTGTATGAAGCTATATTTGTACCTGAAGGCATGACTGCCCCGCCTGGATCAATTATAAAACAGCCTGAATTACAGGTATATTTAACGGATTTTGGAAAAAAAGAAGATGTAGGTTTGGTTGCGGAAGCCGGCTCGAAAGTTGTAGGTGCCGTATGAGTTCGCATCATGAATGACTATGGACATATCGATGATATGACACCTTCGTTTGCTATTTCCTTGTATAAAGAATACCGTGGAATAGGGATAGGTACTGCTTTGATGAAAGAAATGCTCTGCATATTGAAGCAAAGAGGATATAAACAAATTTCACTTGCAGTACAAAAGGCAAATTATGCGGTAGAGATGTATAAAAAAGTAGGGTTTGTTATAAGCATTGTTATCATAGAAAGCCATGCGCAGGTTGTCTGAAAAGCGACCAGGGAAAACCAGAGCATTGCCGGAAATGCAAGATTAAAGATTGCGTGGCAAAGCGGCAGATTACATATTGTTTTGAATGCCCTGAATATCCCTATAAGCAGATATAGCGGCTGGAAAAAAGTTATAATATCCGCTACCATGCCAGTTTGATGGGAAACAGCCAAGGGGTAAAGGAGCAGGGAATGGCCGGATTTCTTGCACAGCAAAAAGAGAAATATACCTGTCCGGAATGTGGAGGAATCATTTCTATCCATGATGCAGAGTGCAGTGAGTGTCAACGGAAAATCTGAGGAGAAAATGCCCATAGAAAAGAAAATAAGTTGTTGCGGTACTGTATGTCCGGATTGTGAGTATTACCCGGCAGATTATCAGGACGTGGCGAGATAAAAGGCAAGGTGTTCTGGCCGGAATGCACAGGAGAAAACTGCCGTGACATTTGTAAATGCTGTATCAAACAAAGAAAATATGAACACCGCGGTCAATGTGAGGAATTGCTATGTAGTCGCTATGACCGTGAAGGCGCGACCAAAACGAAGGGTGAAAATGAAGCGAACCATGCTATGCAGATGAAGAATTTAAAAAATACAAGGAGTGATAAAGATGAAAAGAGAATTGGGGATTGCCAGGTGCGGGCTTGCCTGCTGTTTATGTTCGGAAAATACAAATTGTGCAGGCTGTGATTCCGGGGAATGTCCGGGGAAAGACTGGTGTGAGAACCGAAAATGTTCATTAGAGAAGGAAATTGGACATTGCTATGCGTGTGATGAAGGCTGCCGGAAAGGTTTATTAACCAAGATAAAGCCATATGCGTTTAACCTGTTTGCAAAAAGGTATGGGGAAAAGCAGCTTTTAGACTGTTTGGAGGCAAACGAGAAGGCGGGAGTTATTTATCACCGTGAAGGGATAAGCGGAGATTATGATAATTTTGAGGATGTGGAGAAGCTGATTGAATTTATCAGAACAGGCAGCCGTACTTGATTTTGGAGAAAGGGGGAAGGAAATGAAGGATTTTATAAGAGATAACCTCTGGTTCTCCCTCTGCGGCTTGAACTGCGGATTGTGTCCTATGAGGCTGGACGGACATTGTCCGGGCTGCGGAGGCGGAGAGGGAAACCAATCCTGTAAAATAGCCAGGTGTAGTATCCAACATGGTAAGATAGAATACTGCAGTCAAT
>CAOKPU010000024.1 GCA_948470755.1 uncultured Lachnospiraceae bacterium
CGGACGGGGCGACAGGGCCAACGGGAGCAACAGGAGCCGACGGAGCAACAGGGCCAACGGGAGCAACAGGAGCGGACGGGGCAACAGGGCCGACGGGAGCAACGGGAGCGGACGGGGCAACAGGGCCGACGGGAGCAACAGGAGCGGACGGGGCGACAGGAGCGACAGGGCCGACGGGAGCAACGGGAGCAGACGGGGCAGCAGGCCCAACAGGGGCAACAGGCCCGACAGGAGCGACAGGCCCTACTGGTGTTGCAGGTACCGGCGCCATCATTCCGTTTGCATCAGGAATACCGGTTTCTTTGACGACGATTGCCGGGGGCCTTGCCGGTCTTCCTGCTTTTATCGGCTTTGGAAGCAGTGTGCAGGGATTGACGCTATTGGGATCTACAATTGATATTACAAATGCCGGCGGAACGCTTTCTAACTTTGCATTCCAGGTGCCGCGTGCAGGTATCATTACTTCGTTCAGCGCATTCTTCAGTACGACGGCGGCGTTGTCTTTGGTAGGCTCCACTGTTGCGGTAAATGCACAGATTTACCGATCTGCAACGCCGAACAATGTATTTACGCCGGTTGCGGGGACTTTGATTAGCTTGACACCGTCGCTTTCCGGGGTTATTTCGGTTGGAACGCTGCTAAATGGCACGCTTACAGGGCTTAATATTGCGGTAACGGCTCAAACCCGGCTGATGCTGGTATTTTCAGCAACGGCGAGCGGGCTGTCTTTAGTCAATACAGTTGCCGGATATGCAAGCGCTGGCTTAAGTATTAATTAATAATGCGGATTCGGGTGTCAAAAGGCCCATCCGGCGGGGCCGCCTGATACCCGAATCTAATGCGGGATAAAAGAATTCCCGGGAGTTTCAGGAAAATCCCCGGGGGAATATCTTAAAATGCGGTGTTTTCCGCGGGTTACATGTATATGTTGTCTTTTCATTAAGCGGTCCTCAAAGTCGATGTTGTAAATTGTGTTGTTTTACGTACAGATTATTAATTTCTTTACGTAAATTAGCAATATATGTTATAATAAACATTAAAGAAAAAGTGGCTGCATATCCGGCAGACGGCGAATGCCAGCCACAGATCGGGATTTTTGATCTGATGAAAAATAAAGAGAAAAGAGAGGGAATGGAGATGGGCCAGACAAAAAAGATAAAGCCCGGTACTGAAGCGTCAAGACGTCATGGTGCAGGGATTACGGTAAAATTGGTTGCGGCTATTGTAGGGAGCGTTGTTATTGCGGTATCTGCGCTTTTAGCGGTGGTATATGACCAGATGTCCCAGACGTTGTTGGAAAAGAGCGAAGAAATGTTGCGTACTACTACCGGCAAGACGCTTCAAGAGACGAAAGCATGGATGAACCAGACCTTGACTATGCTGGAGGCGCAGAGAGACACTATAGAGTATGAGGATATGGATATTGATGAAATGGTAGATTATATCAAACATACAGCAGGGAGCAACGATGCTTATCCGGCCGGCCTATATGTGGCATTGACAGATGGATCGTTGTATCATGCATCTTTTGTGCCGGGGCCGGAATTCAACGCATTGGTAAAGAGCTGGTATTTGGATGGATTGGATTCTGCAGATTTCATGTTAGGTGATGTGTATTTTGATGAGGACAGCCAGTCGTATGTAGTGGGGGCATCCGGCGTACTGAAGGATGGGAACGGTGCAGTGCGCGGTGTGGCAGCGGCAGATGTATATTTGGATTCTATTTCTAATATTGTCAGCAATATCCAGATAGAGGATACCGGCGGTATTTTTCTAGTCGATACACGTACGGATACGATTATCGGACATAGGGATGCGGCGGTAGTCGGAGAAAAATTAAGTGAGGCCGATGGTATGTATGCTTATGTGGAAGAACAGATCCAGGCAGGGGAAATGGGGCTTGGGCTGTATGAAGATACTTATATTGAAATTGCCCAGGTAGAGGGAAGCAGTTGGATAGCGGTAGCCTATGTATCGAAGGCGGAGGTTTTAGCAGAACTTTACAGCCTGACGCGTACGATGACGACCGTGTCGGTCGTAGCAGTGTTCATATTGACTTTGCTTGTGATCATCCAGACCCGGCGGATCATTGGCAGGCCGGTAAGAGAGTTGAGCCGCGTGGCAACCCGGATTGCGGAAGGGGAACTAAACCAGTCTATCCGCTATAAATCAAGAGATGAACTGGGAGTTCTTGCGGATGACTTTAACCGTGTTACTATAAGGCTGCGCGATTACATAAAATATATTGATGAAATATCAGATACTCTGCGTGAAATCGCAAAAGGGAATCTGGCATTTGAATTAAAAAGCGAATATACCGGGGAATTTGCAAAAATCAAGGAGTCATTGGAAGAGATCGCCGTTGAACTCAATATTGCCATAGGGCAGATGAGTGTATCTTCCAGGGATGTTGCAGCCGGGGCGGCATTGATTTCAGATAGCGCGGTCAATCTGTCTCAAGGTTCGACGGAACAGGCGGCTGAAGTGGCATCGCTGGCGGGGAATATCGGAAAAGTGTCCGACAGTGTGCAGAATATTGCGCAAGGGGCGCAGAAAGCAAGTTGTATTTCCAAAGAAGTCAGGGGAGGGCTGCTGGAAAGCAATACAAAAATGCAGAATATGACGGAAGTGATCAGGAGGATAAGTGAAAAGTCCAATGCGATCAATAAGATTGTGAAG
Source organism: uncultured Lachnospiraceae bacterium (assembly GCA_948470755.1). Lineage (GTDB taxonomy): Bacteria > Bacillota > Clostridia > Lachnospirales > Lachnospiraceae > Kineothrix. The sequence continues at coordinate 2,680 of CAOKPU010000024.1, forward strand.
ACGATCGACGATATTGCATTCCAGACGAATATTCTTGCGCTTAATGCAGCCGTAGAGGCTGCCAGGGCGGGGGAGGCCGGAAAAGGTTTTGCAGTGGTAGCTGAGGAAGTCAGGACTTTGGCGGGCAAATCTGCCAATGCGGCGCAAGAGACTACAGAACTTCTTGGAGAGACTATAGGCTCTATGGAAGAAGGGGTTGCAGCAGCCGATGATACAGCAAGATCTATGCTGGCGGCAGCCGGGATGGCGGAGGAAATGGACAGCCTGATAGGAGGCATTGCGGATTATACAAAGCAGCAGGCTGTCATAGCGGAGGAAATCAGCCACGGGATTAATCAGATTGCCGTTGTTGTACAAAGCAATGTGGACATGGCGGAATCCAGCGCAGCCGCCAGCGAGGAATTATCCAGCCAGGCGGCGGCCTTAAAGGAATTGGTAGCCAGGTTCCAACTGAAAAAGGCATAGGATTCGGGTGTCAAAAGGCCCATCCGGCGGCCCCGTCCGGCAAATGGCACAAAAGATTTGTGCGCACTCTGTTGCACGGGACTTGCCGATGAGCCTCGGAAAGCAAAAATCGTGTTCAGCAGAGGCTTCCACGATTTTAGAGTCTCCTCTCCATCGTGCAAAAGCCGTTTGCACAAAATCCTTTTGTGCAATCTGCCAGACGGGGCCGCCGGATGGGCCTTTTGACACCCGAATCATCATAGGAAATTGCTCTGCAATCTCCTATAATACAAATTTATTCATCAGGCCTGCCATGATTTCTACCTGATCGTTTTGTTCTTCGCTGATGGCGGCTGTTTCTTCGGAAGTTGCTGCGTTATTATCAACTACTTCCAGTATTTGCCCTAAATCTGTATCAATCTGTTGCATATACTGTACATTTTGTTCCAAAAGTTCTGAAATACGGCTCATTTTCTGTGTAGCTGTCTGTGCGCCTTCCATAACGTCGGAAATGTTAAGCGCGGTTTCGTCCGCAATTAAAATCCCTTTTTCTACAGTGGCCGCCGTCACTTCAATGAGTTTGGTGGTTTCTCCGGCCGACTTGGCGGATTCTTCCGCCAGTTTCTTGACTTGTTCGGCTACCACGGCAAATCCCTTTCCGGCTTCGCCGGCGCGGGCGGCTTCAATAGCGGCATTTAAGGAAAGAAGATTTGTCTGTGAAGCGATATCCTCTATGACGACGATGATGGCTTTGATCTGTTCGGAACATTTGCTGATTTCGCTGATGGCTTCTTTCAGCTCTTCCATTTTTTGATTTCCAATTAGCAGGGTCTGTCCTGCTTTTGATGCGATTTCCACGCATTCCCTGGCTTCGTTGGAGTTTTTGTCCATGTCGGCGTATAAATTTTCTGTTAGCGTGGTTAAATTGGATACGGTGGTAGCTTGTGCTGTACTTGCTTCCGCCAGATTAGTAGCAGCATCGGAGAGCTGAGTGGAACCGGTTTTGATCTGGTCGGACATTTCGCGGAGGCCCTGAAGAGTATGGCGGATTTCTTCGCTTATTTTATAAAAAGAATCTTTAATGGCTATAAATTCGCCTACATAATCCTGTTTTAAGGAAATATTATAATTTCCGTCCCCCATCTGGCTCAAAGTGTTGGTGATCTCGCCAATGATCTTAATGAGGTTTTCTTTCATAAACTGAATGGCGGTTACCATCCTGCCCACCTCGCTGTCGTCTTCCTTCATGTCGAAGGATGCGTGGAGATTCCCTTCCGACATAGCAACCATTTGATCGGATACTTTGGTGATCGGCATCAGAAGCTCTTCTTTTGCGAATTTAATGGATACGATAATCTGGCGTATGACGTAGAGGAATGATAAGAGGAACAGGACTTCCACTACTAATTGTATTGCGATTAAAGTATCTTTTTTGGAAGCCAGCCTGTCTTGGATCCGGTTGATGGCGGTATCTGTTTCCCGATTGATAACTTCGATATCGGTTTCGTATTTTTCGCCAAAAACATATTCGATTGCTGTTTCCCGGTTGCCTTCCGCTACGGATGCCATGGCCATTTCCTCCAAAGGGACCAGATTATCGGATAATTCGGCAATCTGTTTCATCGCGTTCCATTCTTCTTCGGTGATATCGTTTTTCTCCAGCCCAGCCCATGCAATATCCCTGTTTTTATCTGTGTTGAGTTCTTTCATATAGTCATTATAGTATTTTTCATCCCCGGTCACTACATAAGCCTGCACGGCATAGGTGAGGGCTTTGGATCCTAAGCGGTATTGATTTAAAAAGAGGGTGGTTTCTAACTGTTCTTCTTCCACAAGAACGACGTAGAAGTTGGCGGCAATAGAGACTGCTAACAGGATACCGCCAAGGATGAGGGCGGTGACTGATTTATGGACGATCTGTTTTAAACGAAGTTCCTGGCTGTTTTTTCCGGCAGATTGAGCGGATGTCTTACTTGAATTTTCCATACGTTTTCCTCCGTGACATAAGTTTTGTTTGTGTTCATTGCATTTTTTAAATTTCATATTTATCTTCCGGATCCCCCTCGCTTTACTGTCCAAGAACCTAATATCACAAGAAAAATGCAGGAAATTAAAAAATGTAATTATTATTTAATTTTACCAATTTTTAAATGGAATGTCTACTTTTTTTTGTGGATTTATTCTCTTAAGTAATGGGGCGGGAAGCCCTGCCGGATGGATCTTCTGAAACCCGGATTTATATAGGAAAGCCCCTTCATCGGGCGGGCATGAATTGACGAAGAACCGAAGGTTCTTCATGAAGTGTCGAAGACACTTTTTTATAAATAGTTTATAAATACTTTATCCTTCTATTATAGATACACCTTGACATATATAATAAATATTTGTTATATTGCATATATAACAAATGAAAAGGGATAAAACTAAAAAGGACTGCAAATAATAGCAGATAATAAAAAGATTGGAGGAATGCATTATGTTGACACCTAGTATTTTTGGAAGGGATATGTTTGATGATTTTTTGGGGTTTCCGTTTTATGACGGTAAGGATTTTAAGAAAATAGAAAAGAAATTGTATGGCAGCCGGGATAAAAACTTGATGAAAACGGATGTGAAGGAGCAGGAAGGAAGTTATGAACTGGAGATGGACCTGCCGGGGTTTCAAAAGGATGATGTAAAGGTTTCCCTGGAAAATGGTTATCTGACGGTAAGTGCAGAGAAAGAAGAAGGGGAGGAAAAAGAAGCCGGCAAATATATCCGCAGGGAACGTTATGTTGGAAAATGCCAGAGGACTTTTTATATTGGAGAGGAAGTGGAGCAGGAAGACATTAAGGGAGAGTTTAAGCATGGCATTTTAAAGCTGTCCATCCCGAAAAAGGAATGCAGGCCTGTGGTGGAAGAGAAAAAATATATTCCTATTGAAGGATAACGCCATAGGTTGGTTTAAAGAGTTTGGGACTTTTGATTTAAAGGAAGGCAAAATTAGGAAGAATGTAAGGATATGATGATTTATTTATGAAGGCTTCAAGCTTTAGGCCGGGGCTTTTCACCGTATGCCGGAATGAAGGCAGCGATGGGGCGGCAGGCTTAGGGCTTGGAGCTTTTCTGCCGTTAAAAAGCGGGGGCTGTTTTGCGTATCCTGCAGTATACGGAAGGGATAAAAATATGGGAATTTCAGGCAGTTTCCAATGAACCGGAGGAAAAGGAAGCCGTAAAAAACAAATGCCCCGGTGGTCAATCAGATTGGTTACAGGATGAAAAGAGTAAAACGGGCTTGACATAGCATACTATTTTATAGGAAAATAATCCTAAAAGAGAATACAGGAAAAGGGACATGGGGACGGAAAGGAGAGAGAATAACGCAAGTTCCTTGTTTTTCCAAAGAATAAGTGAGAAGAGAAAGGGATTGACCGGTGAAACAATTTTATGGAATGAGCCAGAGCGGGAATTTGCAAGATGCGGTGAGGGGTCTTGTAAACCCTAAGTTGATTATACTTATGTCAAATGACAAGCAGTTTGCAGAACATGTGGAAGAATTGCAGAAGCTTTATCCGAAAGTGCCTAGTATTGGATGCATTGGGATGAGCTATGACACGATTATAGTAGAAGGAGGGGTCGGGATCGCTGCCTTCACGGAAGGGGTCAGCGCCGTTGTTAATCTTTTAGAACAGGTTTCCAGTATGCCTGTAAAATACATAAAGCGTTTGGAGCAGGATGTAGAGAAAATCAGCGCATCGCAAAGGGACACTGTATGCATTGACCTCTGTGCGGGAAATGATGCTTGTGTGCTTACCACGATGTACAGCGTTCTTGGAAAAAGAGGGATACCTCTGATGGGAGGGACCGGGGATGGGGGGAAAGTATCGGTAAACGGCAAAATATATGAGGATGCCGTTGCTTATGCCCTGGTAAAAAATGAGACGGGCAAGGTCAAGGTGTACAAAGAAAATATGTATAGGCCTTTGGCGGGCTATCGGCTGATTGCTTCCAAAACAGACAGAAGCAAATATTATATCGGTGAACTGAATGGAAGGCCTGCAAAGCAGGTGTATCAGGAGATTTTACATATTAATGAAAATGATATTACATCGCAGACGTTTAAGAACCCTTTTGGAAAGATCAACGGGAAGGACGTATGCATTATTTCCATAAAAGAAGTATCTGGCAGCGGGCTGTGCTGCTTCCGGCAGGTAAATGATTCGGATGTGCTTACTTTGCTGGAACTTAGGGATTACAGGCAGATTGTGGCGGAAACCATAGAGTCGATCAGGAAGGATTTCTCCCATATTTCGGCTGTTTTTTCAGTAAATTGCCTTTTCCGTTATCTTCTGTTTAGCCAAAACGGCAATATGTCGGAATATTTGCATACCATGAGCGCATTGGGCAGCCATTGCGGGCTGATTGGATATGGGGAGCATTATAATAACCAGTTTGTCAACCAGTCTATGACTTGTGTGGTATTTGAATAAATAGCGGACGGAAGGAAGAGGAGAAGCATATGATTTTTAATGATAAAAAAGGAAAAGAACACAGGACGGAGCAGGATAAATTGTATCCTCTGATGCATGTGGCTTCCAGCATTCAGGATTATCAGAAAAAAGTGGTGGAAAAAGAAGTGAGTTCCCTGCAGGAATTAAGAGCGGTACAGCTTTCATTCGGCGGGGTGTTGAAAGAAAATAATGCGCTGAAAGAAAAAATGGATGCTTTCCATGGGGTGTTTGAAACCGTAGGGCAGGTATCCGGCGAGTTTGAAGGAGTGAAAAAGGAAATTGAGGATTCCGTCAACCGGGCGCAGGAACAGGTGAGCGGGTTAAAGAAAAGTTCGGAAGAAGTACAGGACCGGTTCAGTCAGATCCAAAGCACGTTTGATGATTTCCAGATTTCTGTAAAAGAAATTAAATCATGTATGAATAAGGTCATTACGATTGCTAACCAGACGGATATGCTGGCTATGAATGCATCCATTGAAGCGGCCAGGGCCGGGGAAAGAGGGAAAGGGTTTGCCGTTGTAGCGGATGAGGTAAAAAGCCTTGCGAATGAAATCAAGGGGCTTGTTAAAGCGGTGCATGTCAGCCTGGAAGAGGTAGAGAGCGGGACCGGCAAATTAAATGATACGATTAACTACTCCCAGGAAGCCTTAAGCCGGAGCCTTGAAAATGTAGATGTGACCTATGATATGTTCGATAAGATTACAGTGGCGGCCAGCGGGGCGGATGTTGTCCAGGAACGGATCAATCAGGCAGTGGATTCTTCGCAGGCGGAGCTGGCCAACTTAAGCCAAGGATTTGACCAGATGAAAGCAAGGTATCAAAAGGTGTTAGAACATATTGAAAGGGCGAGCGAGATGGGGACAACGAAGAGCGCTATGTTCGAGGACATGGACAATATGGTGTCTCAGGTAGTGCCGATCATGAAAGAAATGCAAAAGAAAAAAATCTAATGAAAAAATCTTATGAAGCAAAAAATGATAGGAATGAACCCGGGCAGATCCGATTGTATGAGGCAATCGGGTTTGCCTGGTTTTTTGTATCATAGGAAATTGCTTTGCAATTACCTATGATACAAAAAACCTCCGGGAGGATGCGCACTGCGCGCAAGAGAAAAATGGCTGCTGTCACAGCCGCGCTCCGGCGCGAGTGTGCGTTAGGACGCACACTTTTTTACTTTATAGGAAAGTTCGTCGTCAGACGAGCATGAATTAACGAAGAACCGAAGGTTCTTCATGAAGTGTCGAAGACACTTTTTTATATCATAGGATTCGGGTGTCAAAAGACTCATCCGGCGGCTCCGCCTGAGCAAATTGCACAAAAAGAAATTTAATAAATGTATAAAATGCTGAAAGTAAGTAATTATAATTGACAGTTTCTATAGAATATGCTATATCTATGAATATACAAAATTTTGTACAAAGCAAAAAATCTTTCCGGCATGAAAAATCTGTGATACAATGTCACCAGTCGCAAGAAAGTAACGAATGGATAAAACGGAACTTCCGGAAGCTGAGGGGGACATAGGAGCATGGGTGATTTATTATATCAGAAGATTGGATTGGCTGTAAACCGGATGGCTCAGGATTTTATGAGCCGGGCGGAGGGCGAAAGGATTCCTTCCATATCCGAATATCAGGAGAAACTGCAAGTGTCCAGAGGGACCGTACAAAACAGCCTTGCCTACCTGAAAGAAAAGGGGGCTGTAGAGCTGTTGAGCCATGGGCATATGGGAACCTATATTGAAAAACTGGATTATCGCAGATTGCAGGAATGCGGTATGAATAAAGGGTTGTTGGGCAGTATGCCTCTTCCCTATTCTATTTCTTACCAAGGGTTGGCAACGGCGCTGTACCATGTCCTGGAAAATTTCGATTTTAATTTAGTTTATACCAGAGGTTCGGAAAGCCGTCTGCAATTGGTGGCGGAAGGAGTATATCAGTTTACGGTTTGCAGCTTATATGCGGCGGAAAAGGCTATGAGAAACCGTACGGATATAGAAATCGCGGAGAACCTTGGATTGGGCAGTTATTTATCCCGCCATGTGCTGTTGCTGCGTAATACGGATGCGGACGGAATCAAGGAAGGGATGAGGGTAGCTTATGACAGGACTTCTCTTGACCAAAGGGATATTACCTCTATGATTACGGAAGGCATCCATGGGATCCGGTTTGTAGAGTTGAGGGCGCATCAGACGGTAAATGCAATACGGGGAGGCGTGATTGATGCCGGCGTCTGGAATATGGATGAAATTATTGAATCAGGATATCAGGGATTACATATAATACCTTTGGACGACCTGATAGATATCAGTAAATTTTCTACAGCGGCATTGGTAATACGCCGCGGTGAAGAAGCTTTGAAACAACTGCTTAGGCGTTATGTAAAGCCGTCGGAAATCCGCAAGGTTCAGGAAGATATAAAAGCAGGAAGGACTCCGGTAGATTATTAAAGGCGGGGACGGTTTTTTTTCGTTTCAATGTACAAAAAAATGTATATACAAAATTTTATACAATATCTTGAAGGAGGGAGTTATGTTAAAAAAAAGGATGCAGATTCTTGAACAGGGTGGAGTGATCAGCGGTAAGGTATCCGGTTTTATGAATCTGGTGATTGACCTGATGAAAGAATGCTTTCCGGAATGGAGCCAGGAAAAAGAAGAAATGTTCACAACGCATCTGGCTATGGCAGCGGAACGTATTTGTAAAGGCGATATTGTAGACACTATGGAGGAAACGTCATGGGAAGAAGTGAAGGGATGCGGGGGATTCCATACGGCAGAGGATTTCTTTTTAAAAATGATGGAATTTTCTCCGGTAGAGTTCCCGGAAAGTGAAAAACGTTTCATATTACTGCATATCTGCAACATGCTGGAAGAATAAAAATTTGCCGTTTCACTGCATAGGCTGCGAGTTTACCGGAAGCCGGAATGAGAAGAGGGCGGTAATGGGAAAGGCGGCAGAAGGCAGGGCGCATGAAAAGGAGGAAAACATGATATGGTAAAAATTGTTGTAGGAGGACAAATCAATAAGCGTGAGATCGCAGATTTCACATGCAAATTCCTTGGAGACAAGGCAACTGTGGATGTAAAAGGCGATCTGGACGCCGCTATGGCGATGAAGGCGGGGCAATACGATTATTACATTGGGGCTTGCAATACCGGAGGAGGCGGGGCATTGGCATTAGCTTTGTCTTTATTGGGGGCGGATCATTGCGCTACTGTTTCTATGCCTGGCAAGATATTTCCGGATGAGGAAATCATTGCTGCGGTAAAGGATGGAAAAACCGCTTTTGGATTCACGGCGCAACATGCAGAAAAAGTATTGCCTGTTTTATTGACGGCGATTATGGAGAAAAAAGGAGAATAAGGATATGAAATATATAGTGATTATTTTGATCGGCGCATTAGCCTCTATTTTAGCTAACCGCGGGATTGCCGTATTTAATGACGGGTTCCGTCCTATTGTACCTCAATATTTTGACGGAAGGATCGGGAGGAAAGAATTAGCTACGATGAGCTTTGCCGTCAGCTTTGGGCTTGTCATTGGGTTTGGTATTCCTACATCTATTGCGGCCTCTATTATATTGATACATTGTCTGCTTTTGACGACCGATATTATCGGGACCTGGTGTCCGGATTCCAAAATAGGGATGATTATTTCAGGAGTCATTGGGGGGTTATACGGATTAGGGATTTTAGTGGGACTGGAAATTATTGTAAAGCTGTTTGGGATGCTTCCTTATAACTTCTTAAGCGATCTGGGAGGGGTATCTACTTATGTAACGGTAGCGTTCGCCGTTTTCCCGGCAGTAGCGGTAGGATATCAGCATGGCTTTGGGAAAGGCTCCATTACAGCCTGCATTACCGTATTGTCTTATTTCCTGATTAAGAAATTTGCCTCCTTTTCCATGGGGGACTATAGCGTAAGCCTGAATGCGGAAGGTATGTCCATGCTTGTGGGAACGGTTATGATGCTGGTGTTTGCAGCGCAGGTGAAAGGGGAAGGGAACGCGAATGAGGCTTTGACGGAGGTGTTTTCTGAAAAGCTGGCCAGAATACGTAAAAACTGGTTCCTGCTTGCAATTATGGGCGGTTTGGTAGCCTGCGGCACCAGCCTGGCGATTATTGCCGGCGATCCTACATCCCTGGCCCTGTTGGCGGAAGGCGCTTACAGCGATGCTGCTTTGGCGGCTTTTGCAAGGGCGATTGGATTTGTTCCTTTGGTATTTACCACGGCTATTGTAACGGGCGTTTACGCTCCGGCTGGCTGTACCTTTGTGTTTGTAGTCGGGCTGGCGCTTCATGGCAATCCGATAGTGGCATTGATAGCCGGCGCTGTAGTGATGATCGTAGAGCTGCTGTTGATCAATGTATTTGCCAAAGGGATGGACAAATTTCCCGGGGTTAAAGAGATGGGAGAACATATCCGTACTTCGATGAATAAGGTAATTGAAGTAACGTTGTTAGTAGGTGCGGTGGCGGCTGCTGAAAAAATGGCGGCAAATGCGGCCGGAGTGTCCGGAATAGGCGCTTTATTTGTCATTGCCTGTCTGTTGTTAAACCGTCAGTCGAAAAAACCTATCGTAGAGATGGCGGTAGGCCCGGTAGCATGTATTGTCTTTGGAGTACTTTTGAATATCCTGCTTATGGTCGGCCTGATTGCTATGCCGGCGGCGGGCTGATGGATGTAAGGCATTTAAGGAGGCTTTACCATGTGAAGGCTTTTTCGATATTGGATGCGGACGGGAAAACGGGTAAAGGAGTTAAGGGATATGATTGGTTATACATTGATGCATGAGCATACAACCATAGATTTGTCCGGAGTGAAAAAGGATATGGACTGTTGTCTGGACTGTTATGAGGAAACGGCGGAAGAGTACCGTTGGCTGTATGAAGTAGGCGTCCGCAGGATTGTGGATGTAACAAACGACGGGATGGGGCGTAATCCGGCTTACGTCAGCCGCATGGAAAAAGAAACAGGGCTTCAGATCGTCCAGTCTACCGGTTTTTATAAAGAGCCGTTCCTGCCGGCATGGACGCAGGGGAAGACGGCAGAAGAACTGGCTGGTTTTATGATGAAAGAAATCGAAGAAGGAATCCAGGATGGGCCGAAAGCCGGGATGATCGGGGAGATTGGCACAAGTAAAAATGAAATGAAGATGAGTGAAAGAATGGTGTTCGACGCGGCGGTTATGGCGGCAAAAAGTACAGGAAAACCAATTTATACACATACTACGCTGGGGACATGGGCTTTGGAACAGGCGGATTATTTCAAAGGATCCGGGATGGATGTAAGCAGGGTCATCATTGGACATATTGATTTATCAGGTGATCTTCAATATATACGTAAGGTTCTTGCTACCGGGGTCAACGTAGGTTTTGACACGATAGGAAAAAATACGTATTTCCCTGATGAAAAGCGGGTGGAATTCTTAAAGGGACTGGAAGGGGACGGTCTGTTGGGACAGGTAGTGCTCTCTCTTGATTTAACGAGAAAATCCCATCTTGCTTATCAGGGAGGTATTGGATACGTCTATCTTTTTGAGACATTCCTGCCAATGCTTAGGCAGGCAGGGCTAAGGGAAGAAAGCATTGAACAGATGTTGATTGGAAACCCGGGAAGGATATTAGGAGAGATCTAAGGGGGAGGAATAATGGCAGGGAATGAAGAGATGATCTATCATGCTAAAATGACCATGGCCGCTTTGAAGAATCCTTATGGCAGCGTGGAAAAAGTGTTTCCTTTGGCAATTGATCTGTTTTCTGAAAAAAAGGATGCCCGATATCTGGGAGTAAAAAACGTGCCGGCTGTGCCGGCGGATTTCATTTCCAGATTGGGGAAAGCAGGCTATGTGCTTCATACGCTGGATAGAGCGTCGTATGGAGGCCGGGCTGTGGATATAGGATTAAAGAATCCGGTCACCGGGCGTCCCATGACCGGCAGCAGCAGCGGTACTGCGATGAATGTTTTTTTGCATTTTAATGATTTAGGGGTTGGCACGGATGGAGGAGGCTCCGTGCTTGCCCCGGCTATGAGCCTGAATCTTTACGGATTGATCAGCCCGTTGTTATGTCCGGGGCAGATGAAAAAATATGAAAAACGGTCTACGGACGGGATATCGTTTGCCCCGTCTTTAGGGTTGATGGCACGCAGCCTGAGCGAATTACAAAATGGGCTGGAAGCGGGATTGGATTGGCCGGTACGGCATATGGAGGAGGTGGGGGAAGAAGAGGCAATCCGTATACTGCGTCTGGACGGAGGCAAGGTCCTGGACGGAAAAGGGAAGATGGTAGGAGAGGCTCCTGATTTGTCCGGCAGCAGGAAAGAGCTGATTGATTTTTTACAGGAATATCTGCCGGAGTGCGATTGCCTCATCAGCCGGGAAGGGCCGGTGGACGTAAACGGTATGGGGGATACTGTTTTTGGCCATTTTGATGAAAATACGGCATATTGCCAGCGAAAATCCGGCAAAGGGTTGATTCGCGTTGCCAATATGGCGGGGGCGACAGCCCTTTGTGTTCCGGAAAAGGCGCTTGGCTGTGGACAAGTCCTGCTTTGCCAGTCGGTCCCGGAAAAAATAAAAAAAATTTTGCGGGCGGCAGAAGCCTTGGAACCATGGAAGGATGATCTGGTCACCTGGTATTTTGGGAATCTGGATCAATATCTGCAAGGCGGGGTGTTGGAACCGCAGGAACAGAAAAGGAGGATGCAATGAAAACGTATCCATTACAGAGTATTACGATAGAAGAAGCGATGGATTTACAGTTTAAAGTGGTAGATTGTATTACCAAAGAGTTTGCCGGCCATGAAATCCTGACCCGCGGGGATCTGGGGGTAGTGCCGGGATTGAATAAACCGATAATTACGATGAAAGCGGAAAAGGCAATCGCAGGAATATTCGATGCGGAAAGCAGTATTTTGGTAAGGGGGGCCGGTACAGGGGCAATCCGTTACGCCCTGTTTGCGGTGATGAAGGCGGGGGAAACTTTGCTGATACATACCGCGCCTGTTTATAGTACGACCCGGACGACGATTGAAATGTTAGGAATACGCACGGTAAGGGCTGATTTTAATGATCTGGGGAATATCCGCCATATTTTTGCAAAGCATCCGGAAATAAAAGCGGCGTTGGTGCAATATACCAGACAAAGCACGGAAGATTCTTATGATATGGAAGAAGTGATCCGGACGATCAAGGAATGCTGCAACGTGCCGGTGGTGACGGATGATAATTATGCGGTGATGAAGGTGCGCAAGAATGGAAGCCAATGCGGCGCCGATCTTTCCTGTTTTTCTACTTTTAAGCTGCAAGGCCCGGAAGGTATCGGGTGTATTGTGGGCAGGAAAAAATACATTGATATTTTAGTGGGACATCATTATTCCGGCGGCTGTCAGACCCAAGGCCATGAGGCGTTGGAGGCTTTGCGGGGGCTTGTATATGCGCCGGTATCCTTGGCTGTGCAGGCGAAGGTTAATGACCGTTTGTTGGAAAGGATTACATCCGGCGAACTGCCGGGAATCCGTCAGGCATTTTTAGCGAACGCCCAGTCGAAGGTGCTTCTGGTAGAGTTTGAAGAGCCGGTGGCGGAACAGATACTTTTGGAAGCTGAAAAGCTGGGAGCGGCTCCCAATCCGGTGGGGGCGGAATCAAAATATGAGCTGGCGCCGATGTTCTATCGCGTATCCGGTACATTCCGGGCTTCTGATGCGGAAATAACAAAAAGGATGATACGTATCAATCCTATGCGCAGCGGCGATGATACGGTGATCAGGATTTTGAAAGAGGCAATGGAAAGGGTGGGAATATGTTTATAGAGAAGCTGCAAAAAGATAACACAAAATTGATCCATGCGGCGTGCAGGCTTCATCAGGAAGGGGGGATTCTCCCGGATTCCTATGTCGTTGACTTGGAACAATTCCGCAGGAATGCATCAATGATAAAGAAAGCGGCAGATGATAAAGGGATCCGTTTGTTTTTTATGTTAAAACAGTTGGGGCGTAATCCTTTTTTAGCAAAGGAATTAATGAAATTAGGATATGAAGGTGCGGTGACCGTGGATTATAGGGAAGCGCAAGTGATGATGCGCCATGGGATCCCGATAGGGAATGTAGGTCATCTGGTGCAGATACCGCAGGGAATGCTGCGGCAGATCGTGGATTATGGGCCGGAGTATATTACTGTTTTCTCAGAGGATAAAGCAAAGGCTGTCAGCCGGGCCGCATTGTCCTTGGGAAAAGTGCAAAAACTGATGATCCGCGTGTGCGATGATGCCGATATGATGTACAGCGGGCAGACGGCAGGGGTTTCTTTAAAAGAACTGCCTTCTTTTTTGGAGCATACAGCGGGTTATCAGGGGATAAGGATCGCCGGGGTCACTTCTTTCCCCTGTTATCTTTTCCGTGAGGATTTGGGGGATATCGCTCCTACGGCCAACCTTCAGACTGTGTTGCGGGCGGTGGATGTCTTGAAAAAATACGGCATAAAAGCGGAAATTGTCAATACCCCTTCGGCAACTTGCGTAAGAACGCTGGATGTGATGGAAGGGCAGGGCGGCAATTGCGGAGAACCCGGACATGGCCTGACCGGGACAACGCCGGCCCATGCAGTAATGGATCTGCCGGAAAAAAGCTGCGTTGCGTATGTGAGCGAGGTATCCCACAATTTTGAGGGAAAGGGTTATTGCTACGGCGGAGGTTTTTACCGCCGTTCCCATGTGGCTTATGCATTGGTGGGAGAGGATGCCCGGCATTTGCGCCGTACGAAAGTGGCGCCTCCGAGCCTGGAGAGCATTGATTATCATTTTGAATTGGGGGAATCTTGCAGGGTAGGGGAGACTGTCGTGATGGCCTTCCGTTATCAGATATTTGTCACTCGCAGTGATGTGGTGCTGTTGGAGGGAGTTGCGGAAGGTAATCCCGTAATAACCGGGATTTATGACAGCTTAGGAAATAAAAAGGATTGATTCCCCGTATGCTTGCATCGGGGTTGTTGATTGAAAAATTTCATGCAGGGCAGATTGGGCATTGTAAGGAAGGATGAAGAAATGAAACGGTTTATTGTCATTGTTTTGGATGGATTTGGTATAGGGGCTATGAAGGATGCCGAAAAGGCGCGGCCTGGCGATGAAGCGGCGAATACCCTTGGCAGCATCCTGAGGGATTTTCCGGATAGCTGTTTTACTAACCTGGAGCGGTTGGGGTTAATGAATGCATATGGGCGGGAAAGCCTTCGCATGAAATTTTCCCCAACTGCCAATGTAGGCCGGGCGGAGCTGATGCACTGGGGGGCGGATACGTTTATGGGGCATCAGGAGATTATGGGTACCTTGCCAAAAAAACCGACCGCACAGCCTTTCCAGGAGAAAGTGGATGGAATCTACGCCCATTTGCTGGAAAAAGGTCATAAGGTGGAAATACTCAGGAACGGGGATCTGCGTTATCTATTAGTGGATGATTATGTAACGGTAGCAGATAATATCGATGCCGACTTAGGGATGGCTTATAATTGCACGGCCCCGCTGGATTATATTTCGTTTGACAAAGAACTGGAAATCGGACGTCATGTGCGGGAAGCCGCTACGGTAAACAGGATTATCCCGTTTGGGGGGACGGGAACCACGCTGCAGGACCTGCTGCGTGCAGAAGAGGTGAGGGAAGGGAAATATATCGGCATCCATGCCGTAAAATCCGGTTCTTACAATAAAGGTTATCAATGCCGGCATCTGGGGTATGGGGTGGATAAAAATGTACAGGCCCCAACGATCCTGACGGACGCCGGTATCCCGGTAACGTTGTTTGGCAAGGTGGCGGATATCGTGGCGAATGACGGAGGGAAAAGCGTTTCCTGTGTCCCTACCGATGAAGTTTTGGATCTGACTATAGAAGAAATTCAGGCGATGGAAAATGGTTTTATTTGTACCAACGTGCAGGAAACCGATTTGGCGGGGCATAGCCAGGACGCGGACTGGTACCGCCGTCTGCTGGAAATAGCAGATGAAAGGATTGGCAGGATGATCCCTTTATTAAGCGGGGATGATATTTTGCTGGTTATGGCCGATCACGGGAACGATCCGGATATTGGGCATAACAAGCATACAAGGGAGAATGTACCGTTGTTAGTCTATAAAAAGGGGGTATGCGGCATAGATCTGGGCCTGCGGGCTTCCCTGTCCGATGTAGGGGCGACGGTATGCAGATACTTTGGAGTAAAACAGCCGCAGAACGGCATTCCATTTCTGGAAAAATTGCAGCCGTGAGGCTTCATAAAGCGGCGGGAGGGGTGACAGATTACCGAAGATGTTCCTGCGGGTTATCGTCTTCAAACTCAAAGACGCAACGTTCGTAAGCATTGATAATATGGGTGTCTTCATATTTATCATAACGCTTATGGTTTCTTCCATAGGACATATGGACATGTCCGTGAAGGAAATATTTTGGGCGGTATTTTTCCATCAGCGTCCGGAATACCTGGAATCCCTGATGGGGCAGATCCCGCCCGTCGTTTAGTTGATAGGCGGGGGCGTGGGTGACTAAGATGTCGAACCCTCCTTTCCGGAAAAGCTGGAACCATAATTTTGCCACACGCTGTTTCATTTGCCGTTCGGTATACTGATGTGCCCCCGGTTTATAACGCATGGAACCGCCAAGCCCGAGAATGCGTATCCCCTCGTGGACATAGATCTGATTTTCAATGCAGATGCATCCCTCCGGGGGGATTTTATCGTATTTCCCATCGTGATTCCCATGCACGTACAGCACCGGTACAGTGGAAAGAGTGACCAGAAAGGAGAGGTAGCGGGGATCCAGATCGCCGCAGGAAATAATCAGATCAATGCCCTCCAGCTTGCTTTTTTCGAAAAAATCCCATAAATATTTCGATTCTTCGTCTGCAATCGCCAGTATCTTCATAGATGCCTTATCCTTCCTTTTTTACTCCCTGCTGGTCAATAACAGGCACTGCATGTTCGTTCAATTCCTGTTTTTTAGGGATGGTCCCGATGATATTCTCCGCCAGCCAGTCCATAGTCATGATTTCTTCCGGCGTAAGGGCTCTTTCCGGGTTGTCTACAACGATGCCCGTCTGGGAATATAGGATGCCGGAAAACGGATTGAACTGTCCTGAGCTGATAGTGGCTTTTAGCAGCTCTACCAAACGTTTTGTGCCGATGGGCAGATGCTGGGAACAAATAACGTCAATGACGCCGGAGGACATACCCCACCAGTAATTGATTGCTTTTGTGGCGGAAGGGTTGTCATCATATTTCCATTTTCCGTCCATAATGGTACGGATAAGCTGTTCATAGAACTTTCCCCAATGATAAAGAGGCATGGCGAGATTCCTCGTATACTCTCCTTCCATATGATAGATGCCAAAGAACCGGGAGGCTTCTTCCGGGATTACCATATCCCGGCCTGAAATGCAGGAAGAGCCGGTTTCTTTGATTTTTTCCGCGATATCAACGTCTTTCATAGTAGACCATTCCAAATAAACCTTTGCCCGGGGATTGATCATTTTCGCTCCCAGCGCAAAAGCGTTAATATTAGCGATAGAACCGTAGATCGGGTAGTTCGCTACGTAAGTCAGGCGGTTGTTTTCCGCCATCGCGCCGGCAATGGCGCCCATTAGGAATTTCGCCTCATGCATCCTGGAATAATAGGTGCGGATATAACGGTGGGAAGTATTTAAGGAACAGCTTAGGATCCGCGTTTCCGGGTGGGCGATAGCGGCCTTTACGCTGGCCTGCACAAAAGCAGGAGTAGTGGTAAAGATCAGGTTGCAGCCGGAAGAGATCGCTTCTTCTATCAGGGAATCTACATTTTCCGTTGTCCCATTTTCATAATATGCCGTATGCACTTCATCCGGGAAGGTCTGTTCCAAATAAAGCCTTCCGAGTTCGTGGGCGTAAGTCCACGCGGAAGTCCCCGGCGTCTTTTCGTAGATAAATGCAATCTTTAATTTGGGCGAGCTTAAAGGAAGCAGGATGTTTAACAGCGGCTTTTTCTCCTGATTCGGTTTCATTTTCAGGTCGATTTCCTGGCCTTCCTGAAGAAGCTCGAATTCCTCCCAGGTCTTGAGCATCAATTCTTTTAAATCATTTGTTGTTTTTTCTTCGGTTGCGTTATATCCATGCAAAGTGATAAAAGAAAGGAATGCATCCCCCGGCGTAATATTTAATTTATTGCCGCCCTTTGCCTTATATTCGGCGCTGAACCTTGTATAAAAAGCGCTGAATTTTAATAAATCCTCGTCCGACCACATTTCGCCCGGTTCTTTCCCTACTGCTTTTTGAAGTTTGGCAAAGCTGCCTTCTTGAGAAAACCAGATGTAATTGATTGGGGCCAGACGGTAAAAATCCATGAATTCATAATATATTTTATTTTCTTTTTCTTCGGTGCGCCTTGGCACGATGCGGGTAACGTTGCCCGGGATGGAAACAACGCCGAAATATTTCATGACGCTGACGCGCTTGTTTCCTTCCAGCACATAAAATTTGTTCATATACTCGTAAGCTTTGATCGGTTCCCGGATTCCCTCTTTGATATGGCTGGTGCTAAGGGAAGACCATTTTTGGGCAAATTCCGAGTTCTCGCGCAGGATAGGCATAAAGTTGCCGGCAAAGGAGTTGCTTCTTCCAATGGTTTTGGTGCCGACAATCTGATCGGCGGGAATTTGCACAAGTCCCAAAGATTGTTCGGAATAGGAACCCTTTTCCGGCATGATATCGTCTAAGACTTGAAGAGTCGGCTTCTCTCCATGGAGCATACGCGACTGATAGTCCTTTTTTCCTAATTTGTATGCTTTGCTATATTCTTCTCTTCCCATAATACCCCCTGATTTTCAGATTTATACCCCCCATTTTACTATAACTGCCCTTATCCGTAAATACCCAAATATGATTCTTCCATCCCGTCAGGCTTGCCGGGATTTATGCCGGATGCATACAAAACGGCATACATTGCTTTGGGCTTCTATTTTCCTTCATTGCCTTTAACGGAATAAAGTAGTATAATAAAACGGGTAGGGGATGGGGGAGGGTACTTTCCCAAGGTGAAATATGGAGGGTGGACGATGAAAAGAAGGACAAGAAGATTGAGCATTAGGCTCAAAATATTGTTGAGTACAAGCCTGCTGTTGATTTGCCTTTTTCTTTTGCTGGGGTTTAGTTTTTATAAGAGCATGGAAGAAAATATGGTCAGCATGGGAGTGGAGCAGGCGGAGGTTGCCGCAAAAGTGGCGGTGAGCCGGATAGATGCTTCGGTGGCCGGTTTACAGCCAGGGGAGGAAGGGTCGCCGGAATATGAAAGGATGCTGCAGGCCCTTCTGGATGCAAAGCATACTTGCAATGTGGCTTATTTATACACTCTCAGTACGGACGGGAGGACGGTTTTTTACGGCATTGATACCGATGAAACCGGAAATAAGCGGGCGATTGGGGAACCTTTTGAATATAGTTATGAAGAATTGCAGTCGGTGTTTGCAGGCAATGTTTATGTACAGGATTACATAGATTCCACAGAAGACGGGGATCTGATTACCGCATATATCCCTGTTAAGGATGAAGGGAACCGTGTGGCAGCGGTTCTGGGAAGTGATTATGATGCTTCGGAAATTGTGGAAAGGCTTAACAGCATACGGGTCAGGATGCTGCAGATCGGGGCGGCCGGGGTGCTTTTGGCTCTTCTTATTTTAAATCTGGTTATAAGGACGATTACCCGCAGCCTTTGGACGGTCAATAAAAAAATTTATGAACTGGTACATAATGAGGGGGATTTGACGCAGAAGCTGGGTGTAAAGACCGGGGATGAAATGGAACTCATGGCGGATAATGTCAATGATTTATTGAAATATATCCGTGAGATTATGCTGCGTATTTCCGATAATTCAGGAAAGCTGAACGAATCGACGAAAATCGTATTTGGGAATTTAAAGAATGCAGGGGGGAACATCATGGATGTTTCCGCTACCATGGAGCAGATGAGCGCAGCCATGGAGGAAAGTACGGCAACGCTGAACCAGATTGCGGAATCCGTGGAGGAAGCATATGCCAATATCCGGTACATTTCCGAACAGGCGGAGACGGGTAATCATTATACGAAGGAAATTGAAGAAAAAGCAGGGAAGATCCGTTGCTATGCGGAAGAGGAACAAAGCAAAGCGCATACGCTTGTCATGGAACTGGCGGATGCCGTGAATGAAAAGATCCAAAAGTCGAAATCGGTGGAGGAAATAAATGTATTGACGGAAAATATTATCAGCATTACAGGGCAGACCAATCTTTTGGCCTTGAATGCCAGCATAGAGGCTGCGCGGGCAGGGGAAGCGGGGAAAGGCTTTGCGGTAGTGGCCGATGAAATTGGGAAGCTGGCCTCAAATTCCGGGGTTGCGGCAGGTCAGATAAAGAAAGTCAGTTTACAGGTAATCGTGGCGGTGGAGGAATTGGCCCAGGAAGCGGAAAAAATGCTTCAATTTATGGAGCAAACAGCGTTGGAAGGATACAGGAAACTGCTGGGGGCCAGCCAGGGCTATCAGGAAGACGCCAGGAATATCCATGAAATGATGGAGAAGTTCGCACAAGATTCGGAATGCCTGGATCAGTCGGTAAATAAGATAAAGGAAGCTTTGCAGTCGGTAAGTTCCGCAGTGGAAGAAAATGCGAAGGGAATCGTCAATGTGTCCGAAGTATCCGCCCAGTTGACGGAAAGCATGGGCGATATTGAAAAGCGGGCGGATTTAAATAAGAAGATCGGGGAACAACTGCAAGGGGAGGTTGGAAAATTTAAATTGGAATAAATGTGGGAAAGTCTTCCCTTTCCTTCTTATATTTATTATAATAAACAAGGCAAAGGGCTTGTGTGCGCGCTGTCACCGCATGCCCGGCTATGCAAAAGAAGCAGCGCAGAAATGAGGTAAACAATGGAAAGAAGAGTAGGAACGGTATCGAGAGGGATCCGCTGCCCCATCATACGGGAAGGGGACGATTTAGTAAAAATTGTAACAGACAGCGTATTAGAAGCGGCAAAGAGCGAAGGATTCGCCTTAAGGGACAAAGATGTGATCGCAGTAACCGAATCGGTCGTTGCCCGTTCCCAAGGTAATTATGCATCGGTGGATGACATCGCCCGGGATGTGGAAGAGAAGCTGGGCGGTCAGACGATAGGGGTTATTTTCCCTATTTTATCCAGGAACCGTTTTGCCATCTGTCTAAGGGGAATTGCAAAAGGAGCAAAGAAAATCGTGCTTATGCTAAGCTATCCCAGCGATGAAGTAGGAAACGAGCTGGTTTCTTTGGATAAATTGGATGATGCAGGCATCAATCCGTATAGCGATCTGTTGACTTTGGAAAAATACAGGGAACTTTTTGGGGAAAATAAGCATCCTTTTACCGGAGTGGACTACGTCCAATATTATGGAGATATTATCCGGGAAGAAGGGGCGGAAGTGGAAGTGATCTTTGCCAATGACTGCCGGAAGATCCTTCAATATACAAAAAATGTATTGAACTGCGATATTCATACCCGCGCCCGCACAAAGAAAATTTTAAAGGCCTGCGGGGCGAAGGTGGTATGCGGTTTGGACGATATATTGAATGGCCCGGCCGATGGAAGCGGATACAATGAGAAATACGGGCTTCTTGGATCCAATAAATCCACGGAGAGTTCCGTGAAGCTTTTCCCAAGGGAATGTACGGATCTTGTTATGGATATCCAGAAAGAAATGCTGGACAGGACAGGGAAACATGTGGAAGTAATGGTATATGGAGACGGAGCTTTTAAAGATCCGGTGGGTAAGATATGGGAATTGGCGGATCCTTGCGTATCTCCGGCCAGCACGCCGGGCTTGGAAGGGACGCCGAACGAGGTGAAGTTAAAGTATTTGGCGGATAATGATTTTAAGGATTTATCCGGGGAAGCCTTAAAAGAGGCGATTGAAAAACGCATCAGGGAGAAAAAAGATAACCTGGTGGGCGACATGGCGTCCCAGGGGACGACTCCAAGAAGGCTGACGGATCTGATCGGCTCCCTTTGCGACCTGACCAGTGGTTCCGGGGATAAAGGTACGCCGGTGATTTTGATTCAGGGTTATTTCGATAATTACGTCAGCTAGAGCGAATATCCCCGCGGGCAATGAACCAAGCAACTGTGGATCATCTGATACTTACGGCATCCGTCAAATGTCTGTGTTACAGCCGTTTGGCGGATTGTCTGTGGGAAAAGCGGGATTATGGCTTCATGTTTAAAAGAGCCGGCATAGACGATGGGGCGGAAAGGGAGAACGGGGTGGTTATTGGGATATTGGCGCATGTGGATGCGGGGAAAACAACGTTGTCGGAAGCGATGCTATATGTAAGCGGCAGTATCCGGCGGATGGGAAGAGTGGATAATAAGGATGCTTTTCTTGATACCTATGAATTGGAGAGAAGCCGGGGGATTACGATTTTTTCCAAACAGGCGGTTTTTCCACTGGGGGATAGGGTAGTCACGCTGTTGGATACTCCGGGGCATGTGGATTTCTCCGCAGAGATGGAAAGGACGCTGCAAGTGCTGGATTATGCGGTG
This sequence comes from uncultured Lachnospiraceae bacterium, assembly GCA_948470755.1. Taxonomy (GTDB): domain Bacteria; phylum Bacillota; class Clostridia; order Lachnospirales; family Lachnospiraceae; genus Kineothrix. Next base: position 24,170 of record CAOKPU010000024.1, read on the forward strand.
CTTGTGATAAGCGGGGCGGACGGTGTACAGGGGCATACGCTGGTATTATGGCGGCTGTTGAAAAAATATAGAATACCGGTATTTTTATTTATCAATAAAATGGATCAGGACAGGGCGGATAAGGGAACGCTGATGGCGGGACTGAAAAAGCGCTTGAGCGGGGACTGTATTGATTTTACAAAAGAGCAGTCCCGGGAAGGGCAACAGGAATTTTATGAAAATATTGCAATGGCGGAAGAAGAGGTTTTGGATACCTTTTTAAAGCAAGGGATAGTAACGGAGGAAGAAATCAGGAGATTGATTGCGGAACGTAAAGTATTCCCTTGTTTTTTTGGTTCCGCTTTGAAAGCGGAAGGAGTAGGTGAATTCCTCGCCGGATTGGAATGCTATACGGAAAGAAGGGAATATCCGGAGGAGTTCGGTGCAAAAGTATTTAAGATCACAAGGGATCATCAGGGGAACCGGTTGACTTTTTTGAAGGTAACGGGGGGGACTTTAAAAGCGAGGGCAATATTGAGCGGCGGTAAAGAGGGGGATGGGTGGGAGGAGAAAGTAAACCAGATCAGGATTTATTCCGGGGAAAAGTACCGTGTGGCTGATGAAGCGGGGGCAGGAAGCGTCTGTGCAGTGACAGGGCTTAGCCATACGAAGCCGGGTCAGGGGCTGGGAGCGGAAAAGGAATCGCCGCTGCCTTTGTTGGAACCGGTTCTGGCATATCGGTTGAAGCTTCCTCCTGACTGCGACCCGGCCATGCTTTTTCCAAAGCTCCGGCTGTTGGAAGAAGAAGAGCCGCAGCTTCATCTTGTGTGGGATGAGACGCAAAAGGAGATACGGGTAAAGATTATGGGGGAAGTGCAGACGGAAGTATTAAAGAGCCTGATTATGGATCGTTTCGGCGTTGCAGTCGGTTTTGGGATGGGCAGTATCTTATACAAAGAAACGATTGGGGCGGCAGTGGAAGGGGTAGGGCATTTTGAACCCTTAAAACATTATGCGGAAGTGCATCTTCTGCTGGAACCGGGCGAGGCGGGGAGCGGTCTGGTCTTTGCATCGGATTGCGGCAGGGATATGCTGGAAGGGAACTGGCAGAACCTTGTGCTGTCCCATTTGGAGGAAAAAGAGCATAAGGGAGTGCTGACCGGTGCGCCGATTACAGATATGAAGATTACCTTAATCGGAGGGCGGGCCCATCAAAAACATACGGAAGGCGGGGATTTCCGTCAGGCTTGTTACCGGGCTTTGCGGCAGGGGCTGATGGAAGCACCGTCCATCCTTTTAGAGCCTTATTATGATTTCCGGCTGGAAGTCCCTGAAAAAATGATTGGACGCGCCATGACGGATATGGAAAAAATGAACGGGACTTTTTCCATGCCTGTGCTGGAAGGAGAGACGGCTGTCCTGACCGGGTATGCCCCGGTGGATTCCATGAGGGATTATCCCAAAGAAGTGGCGGCATATACAAAAGGGCATGGACGGCTATTGTGTACCTTCCATGGATATGGGAACTGTCATAACGCCGAAGAAGTGATCCGACAGGCGGGTTATGATCCGGACAGGGATATGGAGAATCCATCAGGCTCCGTTTTTTGCGCTCATGGGGCAGGCTTTTTTGTGGAATGGAATAAAGTCAAAGAATATATGCATGTGGAAAGCTGTTTTCCCGGCCCGGCATATGGGACGGAGGACGTTCCGCCCGGGGCGGCGGGCATAGATGAGGCTGCCAATGGCAGCTTTGGGGAAGGGAAGAAGAAAAAGGGGGATAAGGGAGACGAAGCAGCCCGGTGGCTTGGCACGGAAGAAGTGGATGCTATTTTAGCCCGGACATCCTATGCCAACAGGAAAGAAAAGAAGGCGCCGGAAAAGCGCAGGATAGGAAATCGGGGAACGGATTCCGGGAAAAGGGAGACTTTCGCCGGAGCAGATGGTCCCATACCTGCCCATGCCCGCCTTTACGGGCAAGGGAAAGCTATAGACATAAAAAAGACGGGGAAAAAGGAAAAATATCTGTTGGTGGACGGGTATAATATTATTTTTGCATGGGAGGATTTAAGAAAACTGGCGGAGACAAGCATAGATGGGGCGAGAGGCCGGTTGATGGATATTCTCTGCAATTATCAGGGAATAAAAAAATGTGAACTGATCCTGGTGTTTGATGCTTACCGGGTCCAGGGCCATATAACGGAACTGTTTGATTATCACAATATCCATGTAGTTTATACGAAGGAAGCGGAGACGGCTGACCAGTATATTGAAAAGTTTGCCCATGAAAATGGGCGGAAGGCGGATGTAACGGTGGCAACTTCGGACGGGCTGGAACAAATTATCATCAGAGGGCAGGGATGCGCCCTAATTTCCGCCAGGGAGTTAAAGGAAGAAGTGGAAAGGACGTCGGAGGAAGCTTGTGCTGCTTATGAAAGAAAGCAGGAGGGCGGCAGGAATTATCTTCCGGATATGGCGGCAAAGGGAGCAAAAAAATTATTGGATCAGATAGGAAAGGGGTGAAAACAGGATGGAAAAGAAAAGAAAAAGGGGATGCCGGATAGCAGGCTTGTTTGCGGCGGCTGTATCCATTATATTTTTCATAGGGATGTTGGCGGGAAGAACGGCGGAGGCAGGGGAAGGAAGCCGTGTCAGCATATTGTTTACCCACGATATGCATTCTCACATTAACAGTTTCCGGACAGTGTATAAAGGGGAGGATGTGGATATCGGGGGATTTGGGAGGATCCAGACGATTATAAACAGACAGCGGGCAAAAGATCCGGAAACCTTGCTTGTGGATGGCGGCGATTTTTCCATGGGAAGCTTGTTCCAGACAGTGTATGAAACGCAGGCATCGGAAATAAGGCTGATGGGAGCTATGGGCTATGATGCCACAACCTTTGGCAATCATGAATTTGACTTTCGTTCCAAAGGGCTGGAGAATATGCTGCGGACGGCGGCAGAAAGCGGGGAGAGCCTTCCGTCGTTGCTTGTCTGCAATGTGGACTGGACGGATGCCGGAAAGGAGCAGGAAGGGATAAAAGAAGCTTTTGATGTATATGGGGTAAAAGAGTATGAAATCGTGGAGAAAAATGGGGTAAGGATTGCATTGATCGGAGTATTTGGGGAGGACGCATTAGCATGTGCGCCTACTTGCGCCCTTTCTTTCCAAAATCCTGCAGAGGCCGTAGCGGAAACGGTGGAGGAGATTTTGGCAAAAGAGGAGGTGGACATGCTAGTATGTCTTTCCCATTGCGGGACCAATGAGGATAAAAGGAAATCCGAAGACGAGATCATTGCCCAAAAAGTACCGGAATTAGATCTGATCATCAGCGGACATTCCCATACCACCCTGGAGGAGCCTTTGACATATGGGGATACTTATATCGTATCGGCAGGGGAATATGGGAAGGCGGTGGGTTCCTTTGCCATGGTAAAGAAGGGGGACGGCAGATGGATGTTAGAGGATTACGAACTGCTGCCTACTACGGCAGAAGTGCCGGAAGATGAAGGCTTGAAAGAAAAAATAAAAGAATTTGAAAAAACGATTGATGAAGATTATTTATCGATGTTTGGTTATACGGCGGATCAGGTATTAGCCCATAACCGGTATGATTTTAGCACAGTGCAGGATTTAGAGCAGATACATACGGAACATAATCTTGGGAATCTGATGGCGGATGCATATATATATGCGGTGGAAACGGCGGAGGGCTATGACGGCGTCCCGGTGGATATGGCGGTGGTACCTAGCGGGACGATAAGGGATACTTATGTGCCGGGGGATATCACGGTCAGGAATGTGTTCGATTCTTTTTCTTTGGGTATTGGGAAGGACGGGATCCCGGGGTATCCGTTGGTCAGTGTATATCTGACAGGGAGAGAACTGAAAATAGCGGCTGAAATTGATGCTTCCATATCGGATTTTATGAAAACAGCCCGCTTATATATGAGTGGGATGAACATGGTTTACAACCCTAACCGACTGATCCTGAATAAAGTGACGGATGTTTATCTGACAAGGGATGATAACGGTATGATGAGGCCGGAAGGGGCCGGAGGGAATACGGAAAGAATTGAGCTGGAGGATGGCAAGCTGTACCGGGTCGTGGCGGATCTGTATTCCGGGCAGATGCTTAGCGCGGTAACGGATATGTCTTATGGGATTCTTTCCCTGGTGCCTAAGCACGCGGACGGGACGCCCGTTGCGGATTTTGAGGACTGCATTATCTATGATGGGGATAGGGAATTAAAAGCCTGGGCCGGCATTGCCAAATATGTGGCATCCTTTGAAGCCGGTGAAGACGGGATAGCCAATGTGCCGGGATATTACGGGGAAAGCCAGGGACGGAAAGTGGCGGAGGACAAGAAGGATCTGGGAAGTCTTGTGGAAAAGCCTAACCGGTATGCGGTGATGATTATAGCAGCAGTTTTCCTGGCCGTGGCAGCAATAGCGGCAATTATTGCAGTAATTATCAAAATGTGGAAAAAAGCGGCCGGACGCCGGGCGGGCAATGGGAAATGATAAATAAGGACAGATTATGATTTTTGGGGGAAAACCGATACTTCTCTGCTTCCTTGCCGGAGAGGCCGTGGCTGTGGAACCGGCAGTGGAGATCGGATATCGGTTTTTACGGATATTATCCTGTTTTTTCCCTCTGTTGTATATTTTATATATTCTAAGGGCCTGCCTCCAGGGGATGGGAAATCCCCTATTCCCTATGTTGTCAGGCATAGCGCAGCTTATCATGCGTTGTTCATGCGCATTGTTTTTGACAAAACGGATAGGGGAAAGCGCAGTATTTTATGGGGAAATATCAGCATGGATTGGCGCCTGCGCTATTTTGGTATATGGTTATTGCTTTGTCCGCAGCGTCCGGATAAGAAAGGAGGGATGATATGCAAAAAGATTTAACCCAAGGGCCCATTGGCGCAAATCTGTTCCGGTTTGCCGTTCCTTTAATGATCGGCAACTTATTGCAGCAATTTTATAATATTGCGGATACGTGGATCGTGGGGCAGTTTTTAGGAGCGGATGCCCTTGCGGCTGTGGGGTCTTCCTATACGCTTATGGTTTTTCTCACGTCTATTTTATTAGGGTTATGCATGGGAAGCGGGGCCGTTTTTTCCATTTATTATGGAAGGAAAGATGAAGAAAGATTAAAATCCAGCATTTTCCTTTCTTTTGCTTTTATCGGAGCGGTAACGGCGCTGTTGACGTTTTTCGTATTTGCAGGGCTGATGGTGATTATCCGGCTGCTGCAGGTCCCGGTATCTGTAATCCCTTTGATGAGAGATTATCTGTGGGTTATCTTCTGGGGGATTCCGGCTACTTTTTTGTATAATTATTTTGCCAACCTGCTCCGGGCAGTAGGGAATTCCGTGATGCCGCTGGTATTTTTGGGCGGGGCGGCGGTATTAAATATTTTATTGGATCTGGCGTTTGTCCTGGAATTTGGCATGGGCGTGGAAGGGGCGGCGGTGGCAACGGTTTTGTCCCAATATCTTTCCGGTTTGGGGATTATGGGATATACCTTGCTATGTGTTCCTATGCTCCGCATACAAAAGCGGCATATGGTATGGAAAAGGGATATTTTGAAAGAAATTACGGGGCTGTCTTTTCTGACATGCGTTCAGCAGTCGATTATGAACTTAGGGATATTGATGGTGCAAGGGCTGGTGAACAGCTTTGGCGCAGGGATAATGGCGGCCTTTGCGGCGGCAGTGAAAATAGATTCGTTTGCTTATATGCCGGTACAGGATTTTGGAAACGCCTTTTCTACTTTTGTGGCGCAGAATTATGGGGCCGGGAAGCAGGACAGGATACGGGAAGGGATCCGTAGCGCATCCATTTCGGTATTTTTCTTTTGCGTGTTGATCAGCGGGGCGGTCTGCTTGTTTGCAAAACCTTTGATGGGAATATTTATACCGGCGTCTGAAACTTGGATTATAGAAGAGGGGGTGCGCTATCTTAGAATAGAGGGTGCGTGCTATATAGGGATTGGCCTGCTGTTCTTGCTTTATGGATTCTACCGGGCGGTACACAGGCCGGGAATGTCGGTAGTATTGACTGTGATATCTTTGGGAACGAGGGTCGTCCTCGCTTATGCGCTGTCGGCTGTTTCATGGATTGGGGTGACGGGCATATGGGTTTCCGTGCCAATTGGATGGCTGCTTGCGGATGCGGCGGGGATTGGTTGGTATCTATTGAAGTATAAAGAGAAAAAGTGGGTGGAAGGATAATCGTGTCCAGGCCGTTTGATGGAAGTAAGAAAGGAGATTGACATTATGAAACCATATATTCATAAGGTACAGTATTATGAAACGGATAAGATGGGAATTACCCATCATTCCAATTATATCCGCTGGATGGAGGAAGCCAGGGTGGATTTTATGGAGCAGATTGGATGGGGCTATGACAAGATAGAAGAAAGCGGGATTATTTCTCCAGTGATAAGCGTGGAATGCGAATACAAAAAAAGCACTGCTTTTAATGACCGCATAAGGGTAGAAATTGAGGTCAAAGGGTACAACAGCATCAAACTGGTTCTGAAGTATGTGATGAAGGATATCTATACGGAAAGCATTGTGGCGGTAGGGGAATCCACGCATTGCTTCCTGAACGGGGAAGGAAACCCGATTATCTTAAGAAAGCAGTTTCCGGAACTGCATGACGTATTAAAGATAGGGTTGACGAATGAAGAAATGTAAGCCTTTGCCGGGTTCGTTTCCTGCGGGAATCAAATAGGCTGTTCTAAAAGGCAGATTATGATTAATATAGAATAAATTGGGCAGAATGTATGATGGAAACAGAAACAGCAGGAAACGGATAGATGGATGGTGAGAAAGCCATGCAGGGAACTGCTAAGAAACAAGAATGAAAAAATCATACAGGAGGTTCAAAGTAGGAATGGATTTTAAAACCAGTGAAACAAAAGACAATCTGATGAGGGCGTTTGCAGGGGAAAGCCAGGCGAGGAACCGGTATACGTTTGCGGCGGGGCAGGCCAAAGGGAAAAATCTTTATGTGGTCAGTGCGGTTTTTCAATATACGGCAGAGCAGGAAAAAGAACATGCCGAAGTGTTTTACAATCATTTAAAGGAACTTTCCGGAGGGACCATACATGTGGATGGGGGGTATCCGGTGGATTTATCGGACGATGTGGCAAAGCTTCTGCGTATGGCACAGCACAATGAATATGAGGAACATGACCCTGTTTACAAGGCCTTTGGGGATAAGGCGAAAGAAGAGGGGTTTATGGAAGTTGCGTCTTCTTTTCATAAAATAGCGGAAATTGAAAAAATCCACGGGGACCGTTTTGGACGCTTGGCGGAACTGTTAGAGCAGGGAAAGCTGTTTGTGTCCGATGTAAAGACGGCATGGATGTGTCTAAACTGCGGCTTTGTTTTTGAAGGGACGAAAGTCCCGGAAAAATGCCCGGTCTGCGACCATGATAAAGGATATTTTATAAGGTTTGAACTGTCGCCTTATGAAAACGCATGGAAGTAGGGAATTGACAGAGGCAGGCAGCCCGGCAACTTAAGGCGGATGATTTTGTTCCATAGGAGAACCTTTCTATGAAACAACTTTTTCCTCCTATGATGCCGGGCTTCTTTAAGTCTTGTGCTGGGCTGGAAAATATAGTAGTATATTCCATAGGGAAAAGAAGTTGCAGCAAAGATGACAGTGGAAGAAGGTAGAGGATGGGAAGACGAAAGAGGAGAAAAACAATTGTTTTGGCGTCGCTTTTGATCGGCGTGATCTTAGGAGGATGCGGGGAGGGCAAGACGTCTTCTATTGATGAGGGAATGGCGGCGGTGGAAACACTGGATTATAACACCGCTCTGCAGTGTTTTGATAAAGCAATGGCAGAGGGGGAAGACTTACGGCTTTTATATAGAGGGCAGGGGCTTGCGTATATGGGGCTGACCCAATATGACCAGGCGGTGGAATCTTTTGAAAAGGCGCTGGCTTCCGGCAACGGGCGTGTGGATGCGATTGATTATGATATCAACTATTATCTGGCTACCGCTTATTATAAGCTGGGGGATGCAAGCAGCAGCATTGGGGTGTATGACGCGATCATCGGGATGAACCCGAAAGACAGGCTGGCTTACCGTTTAAGGGGCAGCGTCAGGATAGCCGGAGATTATGATAGGGCAAAAGAGGATTTTGATAAGGCGATCTCCCTTGCGAAGGAGGATTATGACCAACTGATAGATATTTATCTTGTGTTGGAGCAATATGGATATAAGGAAGCCGGGCAGGAATATTTTCAGACAGCCCTCGGGAGCGATACGAAATCGATGACGGACTATCAGAGGGGACGGATTTACTATTATCTGGGCGATTACGATAATGCCAGGAATTATTTGGAGAAGGCCAGAAAGTCGGAAGGGTATGAGGCGGTTCTCCTGCTTGGGCAAACTTATGAAGAATTGGGTGATTTTAATTATGCCATAAGCGTTTACAGCAGTTTTATAGACAATGACCAGACGAATGCCAGCGTATATAACCGTCTGGGCCTTTGCAAGATGGAGTTAAAAGCCTATGATGAAGCGCTTGCGGCATTTCAGGCCGGAATGAATGTAGAAAACTGTACAATCATGCAGACGCTTAAATTCAATGAAATCGTTACATATGAACGGCTTGGCCAGTATCAGACGGCGGCCAGCCTTATGAACAGTTATCTGACGACATATCCGGATGACGCGGTGGCGCAAAGAGAGTATTCCTTTTTAAAAACAAGATAAGGGCAAGGCTTGCCGTATATAGCCTGAAAGAAAACCATGGTACAAGATATTGTGTTTACATAAAAACGTTTGCATAATATCTTGTGCTTTTTATTGACTTTTTATTTCCACGATGATACAATGCCCATATGCGGTAAAAGGCAGGATAAAGAATAGAAAGCTGTTTATAGGAATGGATAAGGCAGAATAAGGGGGCTTAGAATGTTTCAGGTTATAAAAAGGGATGGGGAAGTGACGGATTTTACTTTGGTAAAGATCAGCGACGCCATTATGAAAGCGTTTAACGCTACGGATGTCCAGTATAATAACGATATCGTGGACTTGCTGGCTCTGCGTGTAACGGCGGAGTTTCAGGGCAAAGTAAAAGACGGGAAGGTCCATGTGGAGGACATTCAGGACAGCGTGGAAAAAGTGTTAGAGCAGGCGGGTTATGCGGAACCGGCCAAAGCGTTTATCTTATATCGCAAGCAGCGGGAAAAGATGCGTAATATGAAGTCCACGATCCTCGATTATAAAGACGTGGTGAACAGCTATGTAAAAGTGGAGGACTGGCGGGTAAAAGAAAATTCCACGGTAACTTATTCCGTAGGCGGCCTGATCCTTAGCAATTCCGGCGCTGTGACGGCAAATTATTGGTTGTCGGAAATTTATGATTCCGAGATTGCGGACGCCCACCGGAATGCGGATATCCATATCCATGATTTGTCTATGCTGACGGGTTATTGCGCGGGCTGGTCGTTAAAGCAGTTGATCAAGGAAGGGCTTGGCGGCATAACAGGCAAGATCACGTCGGCCCCGGCGGCCCATCTTTCCGTTTTATGTAACCAGATGGTTAATTTTTTAGGCATTATGCAGAATGAATGGGCGGGCGCGCAGGCGTTTTCTTCTTTTGATACTTATCTTGCCCCTTTTGTAAAGGCGGATCATTTAAGTTATCCGGAGGTAAAAAAATGTATTGAATCGTTCATTTACGGCGTGAATACACCCAGCCGCTGGGGGACTCAGGCGCCCTTTTCCAATATCACGTTGGACTGGACTGTGCCGGATGACTTGGCAGAGCTGCCGGCTATCGTAGGCGGCAGGGAGATGGATTTCAGATATAAAGACTGCAAAGAAGAAATGGATATGGTCAATAAGGCGTTTATCGAAACGATGATAGAGGGTGACGCCAATGGAAGGGGGTTTCAGTATCCGATCCCTACTTATTCCATTACACGGGATTTTGACTGGTCCGATAATGAAAACAATCGGCTGCTGTTTGAAATGACGGCCAAATATGGGACACCTTATTTTTCCAATTATATCAATTCCGATATGGAGCCGGGCGATGTGCGCAGCATGTGCTGCAGGCTGCGGCTGGATCTTAGGGAATTAAGGAAAAAAACGGGAGGCTTTTTCGGCTCTGGGGAAAGCACGGGGAGCGTAGGGGTGGTGACCATCAATATGCCCAGACTGGCCTATTTGTCCGCTAATAAAGATGATTTTTACAGGCGTTTGAACCGGATGATGGATCTGGCGGCGCGTTCTTTAAAAATAAAGAGAGAAGTGATTACGAAGCTTTTGGAGGAAGGGCTGTATCCTTATACAAAACGATATCTGGGAAATTTTAACAACCATTTTTCCACCATCGGCCTTGTAGGGATGAACGAGGCCGGATTAAATGCAAATTGGCTGCGGGAAGATTTGAGAAGCAAAAAGACGCAGGAGTTTACAAAAGAAGTTTTAAACCATATGAGAAACCGCCTTTCCGATTATCAGGAAATGTACGGGGATTTGTATAATCTGGAGGCGACGCCTGCGGAAAGCACGGCTTACCGGCTGGCAAAACATGACAGAAAGAGATGGCCGGCCATCAAGACGGCGGGAAGACAGGGGGATACACCTTATTATACCAATTCTTCCCATTTACCGGTAGATTATACGACGGATATTTTTGATGCATTGGATATTCAGGACGGGCTGCAGACGCTGTACACTTCAGGAACGGTGTTCCATGCCTTCTTGGGGGAAAAGCTTCCGGACTGGAGGGCGGCTGCAAATCTGGTAAGGACGATTGCGGAAAATTACAGTCTTCCTTATTATACTTTGTCGCCGACCTACTCCATTTGCAGGGAGCATGGTTATCTGTCCGGAGAAAAGAAGATATGCCCTTATTGCGGGAAGCCAACGGAGGTATACAGCCGCATTACCGGTTATTACAGGCCGGTACAGAACTGGAACGACGGGAAATTACAAGAATATGAAAACCGGACGGAATATGATGCGGCAAATTCCGGCTTAAAGCGCCCTATGGCCAGCATGGTTACTTTGTCTGCCCGTACGGAGGACGGAGGCGTGAAAGTGCAAAAGCCGGAAAATGTAAAATACTTATTTACGACAAAGACATGCCCGAACTGTAAAACGGCAAAAGAATATTTAAGAGGGGATCAATACGTGGTCATTGATGCGGAAGAAAATGGGGAGCTGGCGGCCAAATATGGAGTGATGCAGGCTCCCACGCTGGTAGTGGTCAATGGCAATGCCTCTAAAAAGTATGTGAATGTTTCCAATATAAAAAGATATGTGGATGCAAGAAAGGAAGTTATAGCTTCTATGCAATGTTAGATGACAGGGATCTGCAAGGGGAATGGAAAGGAGCATAAGCGGAATATGGAAAAAATTTATGTAAGGGTAAAAGGCATTATAAAAAAAGACGGAAAATACCTTTTAGTCAAAAGATGGGTGGATGACAGGATTCCGGATCCGTTTTTATGGGAATTCATCGATGCGGAAGTAAACTTTGGGGAAGCGCCGGACGATGCAGTGCTTAGGGCCATTGGGGAAATCCTATCCGTTGAAGGGCAAATAGAAAGGATTGTTTATACCTGGTCTAATATGATCGGAGGTTCCCAATGTATAGGTATCGCGTATATTTGTTCTATTGAAGACGATGGGAATATTGTCCTCGGGGAGGAATACGGCGAATGGGAATGGGTAGAGCGGGAACAGTTCCCGGATTTTATTGAAAACAGATATGTATTAAATGATTTGAAGTATGTTGCACTTTAGAAAGATAAGAGGAAAGAAGATTGAAAATTAAAATTTTCAATCGCGGGATTTGTGTCTGCGCGTTGCTTGTCACAAATTCGTTATGCGCAAAAAGCAGCGCAGGAATGGAGAAAAAATGATCCAGAAACTGACGGACAAGATAAAGAAAACCAATGCCCCTATCGTAGTGGGGCTGGATCCAATGTTGAAATACATCCCTAAGCACATCACGGGGAAAGCATATGAAGAATTCGGAGAGACGTTAGAAGGGGCGGCAGAGGCTATCTGGCAGTTTAACAAAGAAATCATTGACCATGTTTATGATTTGATTCCCGCCGTCAAACCGCAGATTGCCATGTACGAACAGTTTGGGATTGAGGGGCTTAACGTATTTAAAAGGACATTGGACTACTGCAAAGAAAAAGGGCTGGTAGTCATCGGCGATATTAAGCGAGGGGATATTGGCTCCACTTCCGAGGCTTATGCGGTAGGGCATCTTGGTAAAGTAACGGTGGGAAGTAAATCATATGCGGGTTTTGATGAGGACTTTGCAACGGTAAACCCTTATTTCGGCACGGATGGGATAAAACCTTTTATTGATGTATGCAAACAGGAAAAAAAGGGTATTTTTATATTAGTTAAGACTTCAAACCCAAGCAGCGGGGAGTTCCAGGACCGCGTGGTGGACGGCAGGCCGCTTTACGAGATCGTCGGGGAAAAGGTAGCGGAATGGGGAGGGCTTTATATGGGGGATTCCTACAGCTATGTGGGGGCGGTAGTCGGGGCGACCTATCCTGAGATGGGAAAAGCGCTGCGCGCAATCATGCCCAAAGCATACATCCTGGTGCCTGGTTATGGAGCCCAGGGAGGAAGAGGGGCGGATCTTGTCAACTTCTTTAATGAGGACGGCTTAGGGGCGATTGTTAATTCCTCCAGGGGGATCATTGCCGCATACCAGCAGGAAAAATACGCGAAGTTCGGGGAGGAATGTTTTGCAGAAGCGGCGCGCGCTGCTGTGGAGGAGATGCGGGATGATATTATTTCGGCATTGAATGGTTGAATATAAACCCTAGATATGATAAAATCTGGAAAGATAAGCCAAAAAGCCTATAAGCGCGGAGGTTAATAGGAATGGAAAGTTACAAAAAAGAGTTTATTGAATTTATGGTGGACAGCCAGGTGTTAAAGTTTGGGGAGTTTACCTTAAAAAGCGGACGCAGATCCCCGTTTTTTATGAATGCGGGCGGATACGTGACCGGGACGCAGCTTAAGAAGCTGGGTGAATATTACGCCAAAGCTATTTATGATAATTACGGGCTGGATTTTGATGTGCTGTTTGGACCTGCCTATAAAGGGATTCCCCTTAGTGTAGCGACTACAATGGCAATCAGCAGCCTGTATGGTAAAGATGTAAGATACTGTTCTAATCGGAAGGAAGAAAAAGACCATGGGGATGCCGGCATTCTTCTAGGGAGCGGTTTGCATGACGGGGACCGGGTGGTTATTATTGAGGATGTAACGACATCCGGCAAATCGATCGAAGAAACTTTTCCGATCTTAAAGGCTCAGGCGGATGTGGAAATCAAAGGGCTTATAGTATCCTTAAACCGTATGGAAAAAGGACGGGGAGAGAAAAGTGCGTTGCACGAGATAAAAGAGAAATATGGGTTTGACGCCCATGCGATCGTAACGATGAAAGAGGTTGTGGATTATTTGTACCAAAGGCCTTACGGAGACACGGTTTATATTGATGATGAATGTAAAGCAAGAATCGACGCATATTATGGGCAGTATGGCGCGGAATAGGAAGAAGGGAACGAGGATCTATATGGAAGAGAAAATTTATAAAATAATGAGCGGGGCGGGAGCTTTGAATCTTGTAATAGGGGTGATAACGCTGGTAGCGGGGATTACCGGGGGAGTGCTTCTTATTATAAGCGGGGCTAAGCTTTTGGCAGGCAAATCAAAGATATTGTTCTAATATGGGTGGGCATCCCCTGATAGGGGATGCCCACTTGGAAATTAAGTGACAGTGGAGGTATAGGATGTTCCATAGGAAGAATCAGAAAGGAAGAAAAAAGGGCGGCTATATATTTACAGTGAGGAAACATCCGGAAAAAGGGATTATGTCAATGATTTTAGGTATCCTTTCGCTTTTGTCCGTAGGTGCGGCAGTCTATCTGGCTTATAGAAACGGGGGCGATGCGCAGCCCCAATATGCCGCTGCTGTTTTCCTTGTAACGCTTTTTTCTTTAGCAGGGCTGGTATTGGGCGTACTTTCCAGAGTGGAGAAGGACAATTATTATTTATTCCCTCATTTGGGCATTGGATTGAATATGCTTTGCCTGGCGGCCATCAGTTATATTTTATATGCGGGGATAGGCAACTAAGAAAGGATGGGATGTGATTTATGATAGGGAATATACGGGAGCGTTATGGGCTGGCAAGAGGACGGATATGCAGATTGGGGGAAGAGGAAGGCATAGGGAACGCATATGGCTCTTATTTTCGCAAGACGGCTGTTTTTCTGCAGGAAGTGGCGCAAGTTTATGAAGAAGCGCAAAGCGGACGGCTGTATGAAGCATCCTTGGAGCAATTACAGGAGAGGAATAAGAAGCTGTACTGGGACATCCTTCCGGAAAACTATGGGGAAAGCTATGGAAATCCGGGTTATGCGGTAAAAGCATTAGGGGAAGGCTGGGGGCAGCTTTTATCTTTTTTATATGCGGAGTTAAGGAGCATGATTGCTTTTGCTTATGAAAAAGACGTATGGGAGCTAACGATACGGATGGAACTTTTTTTGGAAATATATACGGCGTTTGCCTGTGCATGGGAAGAAGAAAAGGAGGCACCTGAATACGGATCTCTCCAGCAGATCATATATTGGTTTGTCAGCGACTATGTGGGGATATCATCGGAGAAGCGGCTGCGGGAACAGCTTTGCCCGGAGGAAGATTTTGCCTTACGGATTATTATGGACAGCGATTTGGACGATCTGAGATATTTGTATTATTTTGGGGAATATATTACGGGACAGGAGTTGGAAACGGCCAGGCTCTTAAACAGTATGCCGGCGGAGGAAATCGACAGGATGGCGCAGGCTTATACCGAGGGATACCGGATTGGTTTTGAAGTATGCAATAAAGATATTTCTAAAAAGAAAACCGTGAATATCCAATATCGCCTGGGGTTTGAACGGATGATCCGTAAAGCCGTTCAAAATTTTGCTGCGATGGGTTTACAGCCTTCCATTTATAGGGCAGGGGCCAGCTCCCTTAGGGGAAAAAGCATCCGCAAAAACGGATTCTCGGGTTCTGCGGCCAATAAACAATATGAATATGACCATAAAGAAGACGAGGCCCTCTACTTGGATGGGCAGATGACGAACCGCAGGCTGGAAGGGATGAGGGAGGCTTTTGAGCATTTGAAAGATCGGAAGAGCGTCGTGTAGGGAAAGAGTGTTCGTGCATGTGTAGAT
>CAOKPU010000025.1 GCA_948470755.1 uncultured Lachnospiraceae bacterium
GAAATGCGGCATTCTCCGCACAGATTTGAGATTCCGCGAAGCGGAATCATGGGGGGTAGTGTGTAAATTCTTTCGGTTGGAAACTCTGATGGCATAAACGGAAAAGTAATTTTGGCGTTTCGGTGAGCCGCTCCTTCGTTTACGCCATCGTAATCCCACCTGAACTGATCCATAATTATTTGTACTATACGAATAACTGAGGGACTATGGATAATCCATATTGGCTTGACCTCAAAACCATTTAATCCTGCGCAGGATCCGGTATCAATTATTTTTTAACGAATTGCCCCGCCAGCCCGCGTCTCTATGTTCACGGGTTAGCGCCGCCCTTATTCACATAATCCTTCGGACTCATCCCTGTCACTCTTTTAAAGACCTTGGAAAAATAGAGGGAATCCTCATACCCGAGCCAGCCTGCGATCTCCTTTATTTTCATCTCCCCCATTTCCAGAAGCTTTTTCCCTTCCTCCATGCGCTTCTGTACCACATATTCCATCGGCGTCACACCGTAATAGGACTTGAAGATACTGCCCAGATAGGAACCCACAAAACCGAAGCGCTCCGCCAAAAACTGATTGGTAATGTTGATCCGGAAATTCTCGTCCAGATAATCCTTCATTTTTTCCGCCAGTTTCGCTTTGCCGCCGGATTCTATCGGCACCGCCCCGAATATATCCCGGAACAAAAAGTCAAACTCCTTCTGCATAGCTTCTTCCGTATAATAATTGTCCAGAATGAACTGTACCTCATGCTCCAGTTCATAATACTCCCTGTGTCCCGGGCATTTCTGGCAGAGCCTGAACACAAAATATCGGATGTCATGTTCCGCCTCCTTCTGGGACACAGGGCGGACCGTCAGCAGTTTCAAAAGCTTCCCAAATGCTTCCGAAATCTGATCCGTTCCCGCGCTCCCGCACTTCAAAAGCAATCTATCCAGTTCCTGTTTCCTCTCCCCAGGCTCCCTGGTAAGATTTCCCGGGCTGTACACAAGCAGCGCATCTTTTAAAAAGATCCTGTGTTCCCCGGCATATTTCTGCATCTTCCGGTAAACCGGAAAAATATCGGAAAGTTCCACCGCCTCCCGATAATATACCGCGGTCAACGTCAGCGGCGCATGGTGCAGTTCCCCCAGCATCCGCCGGAACCTGTTTACTTCCGGCTCGCTTTCCTTCCTGACAAAGATCAGCTTTTCATTGGCATTTTTCCCGTCCACCACCCAGAAACACTCCCTCGGAATGATACGGCATAAATGCTCCTCTAAAGACAGTCCCCGGAATATTTCCGGGTCGTTCCATTCCCCCTCCCCGTAAGAAGCGTGGCTGTTTCCGAAAACCAGAAGCAACATACAGTATTTCTGCCCTGCCTCCGCCGCTTTATCCGGCCCCCTTTCCGGCTCCGCTCCCGTCAGCGCCTCTTCAAGCCTGTGTGCCTTTTCCTCAAACCACTGCCTCCGCAGTTTCTCTTCCAGCCTCTCCAGCAGAAGTTTCAGTTCACTGTCTTTCAGCGGTTTCAACAGATAATCCAGCGCGTTGTTCTCAAAAGCGCTCTTCACATAAGCGAAATCCGTATAGCCGCTGAGTACCACTGGGATCAGCTTCTTATTCTGCCGCGCCACAAGGGACAACAGTTCCTGTCCGTCCATAACCGGAAGGTTCATATCCACGAACAGCACATCCACCGTATGTTCCTGAAGATAACGATATGCCTCCTTTCCGTTGTCCGCCGTTGCCACCACCTGAAAGCGGCTGTTTATCTCCTCTATTTTCTGACAAATGCTTCTCTGGATCGGTGGTTCATCTTCCACCACCATTACCCTTATCTTCATATATCCTCCCCGCTCCAAAACCTTGCCGTTCTCATAGCAATATACCAGCTCCTATTTACTGCTCCTTCCCCCCACAATAACGCTCATCCCTCCACCGTTGCTCTCTATCTCAAACACCATCTCTTCACCGTAGGCGAGATACAGCCTCTCATAAACATTTCTAATGGAAAGCCCGCCTATCTTCATTTCCTGCATCAACTCGTTCCTGTCCCGCTGCCGCATAGAATACAGTTCTTCTCTTAGTTTCTCCAATTGATCCCGTTCTATCCCGTTGCCGTTGTCGCTGACCCGGATCTCCCAGCGTTCTTTTGAGACATACGCCTGGATATCAATCTCCCAGGGAAATTCCTTCGCCCTGAACCCATGGGCAAAACAGTTTTCCAGAAAAGGCTGCAGCACAAACCTCGGAAGGCTGCATCTTTCAGCGCCTCCCACATAATTCAACGCGTAATGGAATTTGTCCTCATAACGTATCTTCATCAGTTCCAGATAGTTTTCCGCATGTTTTATCTCCGTCTCCAGATTCCCGTAATTCGTATCGTAACTGGTACTGTATCGGATCATGGCGGATAGTTTTTCACAGATTTCCGGGATCTTCCCCGTCTCCTCATTTCCCGCCATAGCGGAAATAATCGTCAGTATATTATGGATAAAATGTGGATTCATCTGCGCCTGCAGCGCAAACATCTGGCTCTGGATCTCGTTTACCCGGCTCAGCATTTCCTTCTCCATGGAAAGTTTCAGATTTTTTACCAGTGCGTCAAAAGCCCGGTTCAGGCGCCGCAGTTCATCCGCCTCCACCTGCGCCACAAGGGGGATCTCCTGCAGATTCTCATCCACTTTAAGACCATCCAGCATGGTACACATCTGCACGATGGGTTCCGTCGTTTTCCTTATGATCTGCCTCTGCCCCACAAAGATGATCAGAATGATACATATCAGAAGAAGAAATACCCAGGTAAAGGTTGAAGTCAGGCTGTTGACCAGACTGGTATTCTTTGATACGATAAAAACCCGTATGCCGTACTGCGGAAGTTCCTGCATTTTACAGTACAGGCCGCCCCTGGAGAAACCGTTTTTTGTACGGAGAAGTTCCTTCACCTCCTGATTGCTGTGTTCCCGTTGAAAACCGCAAAGCGCCTCATCTTCATCCAACGGCAGCAGATAGCATTCCGTGTCCTTTCCCAGCAGTTTCTCAAAATGGGAAAAGCTCTCAAAACGGATCTGCACCTGCACATACCCCAGACACTCCGAAGGGATCAGTTGATAATCCTTGATTTCCCGGAATGCCGAAATCGTGGAGGAAGGCGTCTTCACATAAGGATCCTGTCTGTCCACCCGGAACAAATTGGCATGTTCCCTGTCGGCAAACCAGCCGCTCACATCCTCAAGCATCCGATCGTCCGGACAATCTTTTTTTAAATAACCGTAGTCCACCGCTCTTCCCACATAGGTCATATTCCGGTTCTTATCAAACAGGATGATGCGATACAGGGAATTTAACTTCAGCATATAAGACATGGTGTGCTGTTTCAGGGAATAATCCCTGTTCGCATTATCCACAAAATAATTCTGTTCCCCGTCATAACCGTACATCTCGTAGAAAGTCTCTATAATCAGATGATTCGCCCCAATCTGCAGGGCGATATCATCTGCCAGACGCAGTGTATTATCAAGCTGCGATGTGATACCGCGGAGCTGCACATCCACCTGTTCCTCGAACGCAGCCCCGCTGGTATGCACAATATAACCGGAAAACACTGCGGTCATCACCGAGAATACTACCATCGCCACCACAATACTCCTCTTAAGGATCTGTTTCTGAAACTGATGCTTTTGCAAAGTCTCTCTCCTCTATACTTCCTGAGGCACCCAGTTTTTCGTTACTGTGCAAATACGTTCCCCGCTTTCCACCGCCCGCTCCATCTCAAAGGATAGATAAGTATCCTGCAGAGCCTCCCGCAGAGGGTAGAACTCCCTGCCGGTATCCACATACTCCTTCATCGCCGCAAGACAGGAGGCCACCGCAATCTCGTCATCGTTGAGCCGAGCCGGATAGAACGGGTTTTCGTAAACCGCCCGTTCCAGGAACATCATGCACTTGTGCGCCCACTCGCTGTTATTGTTGACTCCCACATCCACTCGCCCGATCTTCTGTATCACCGGAAGATTTTCCTTCGTCAGAAACCGTACATCCATATCATTGATCTCGCCGCGCAGGCCCCTGACATTCCATCTTCTGGTGCGGATCTGCGAGAAATACTGTTCTCCCTCAAAATCCATCAGCGCCGTTTTCCCGTTCTCAAAAGACAAAGATACCCAGTCCCTCTCCTCCTGAATGATCTTTCCGCCGGTATCAAAGCCGCCTCTGCCGTTGGTCGCCGTCACCTGCGACACAAATTTCTGTCCCTGTATCACACAGTTTTCAAAACCAATCCCCAAAAGCTTTCTGTACATGCTCACCGCATGATAACCGTGAAGCGCTGAAAGCATGACGCTGGATACCTCTCCCAGATATCCCTCCTCAATAATACGCAGCGCCCCGGCGTAATAGGGCTGCAGAAAATACTGCTCCACCACCTGTACCCTGCCCTGCAGCTCCTGCGCCTTCTCCCACAGATCCTCCAGCTCCGCCCCATCCTTCCCCGGCGGTGTCTCACAAAGCACCGGCACTTTCTTCTCCATCAGCTTTACCAGATACTCCTTTACGATCCCTCTTGGCACACAAAGTACCGCAAAATCGGGATGTTCCTTCAATGCTTCGTCCAAATCCTCCGTGGCAAATATCTTCTCTCTCTCCGCTACCTGCCGCGCCCGCTCCTTTGTACGCAGCACCCCGGCGCAGATCTCAAACCGTTCCGGCAGCATCTTCGCAATCCGGTAGAAAAAATCCGCCCTCCAGCCGTAGCCTATCACCATAAATCTCGCTTTCATCCTGTCTCTCCTTCCCGTACTTTCTCTCTAACCTCCATAATCCCGCTTCGCGGAATCTCAAAATCCCAAGACAAGCAAGCTTGTCTGGGAGAATGCCGTATTTCAGGCATTCTCCCGTGTAAAAAAGTGTCTTCGACACTTCATGAAGAACCTTCGGTTCTTCGTTAATTCATGTTCGTCTGACGACGAACTTTCCTATAAGGTGAGAAAGACTTGCAAAGCAAGTCATAGAACTTCTTCGCGAAGCAGCCTCTGCTGTTGAGCCGAAATTGCCAAAGGCAATTAGAACTTCTTCTCACACTAACCCTTAACGGCCCCGGAGGTCATACCTGCAATAATATGCTTTTGCAGGATCACAAACAGGATCAGCATCGGCAGCACGGCAAGCATCAACGCCGCAAACACAAACTGCCAGTCCCTGTTATACCTTCCGAAAAAGCTATATATCGCCATGGAAACCGTAGCCTTCTTGGCTGAACTTAGATAAAATAATGGTATCATAAAATTGTTCCACACATCAATAGATGTGATGACGATATTCGTCACCATGATCGGTTTCAATATCGGCAGCAGCACCTTGACCGACATCTGCCAGAAATTGCATCCATCAATCACCGCCGCCTCATCAATCTCCCTTGGCACCCCCTTCACAAAACTGCAGAATGTCATTACCGTAAACGGAATACGCAGGGAAATAAAAATACAGATTACGGAAAAGAATGTACCATATATATTGAGCGCTTTCAGCAAAAAGAAGATAGAAGCAATCTGCAGCGTCAACGTCAGCCCAAAAATAAAATAATAGTAAATACCTCTTGTCATCCTGTCGTTCCTTCTGGAGATTACGATTCCCGCCACCGCGCCGAGCAGCACGGAGATGAGCGTCACCGGAACGGTGATGATCACACTGTTGACATAGCCCCGCAGGATTTTACCGGATTCCATCACATGAGCATAATTGGAAAACTCCCACTTTGTGGGAAGCGCCAGATCAAACCTGGCAGCCTCCGCCTGGATCTTAAAGGAACCCAGCAACATCATCAGAAACGGGATCACATAGATAAGCGCAACCGCAATCAGACACACGGAAAGCACAACCGTTCCCGCCCTTTTTTTTGTTTTCATTACATTTCCACCTCCCGCTTCGTAAAATACCGGTTCATGGCGAAAGATATGATCACCACGATCACCGCCAGAATGACCGAACCCGCCGTAGACTCTCCGAGAAAGCCCAGGCTGAACGACTGGTATGTATAGGTCGCCAGCACCTGCGTATCAAAGCCGGGACCACCGTTTGTAATAACATAAATAATATCAAACACTTTCAGTCCGCCCGCAATGCTGAGCGTCACCACCACGGTCATGGACGGTACAATAAGAGGCAAAGTAATATGCCTGAATTTGTCATAGGCGGAAGCGCCGTCCAGAGTGGCGCTTTCATAATAATCCGCAGAGATTGCCTGCAGGCCGGAGATAAAAATAAACATATTAAAACCCGCCCACATCCATACTTCTACAAAAATAACGCTCCCTATGGCCGTGCCGTAACTGCCCAGCCAATCACGGGTAAGCCCCTCCAGCCCAATACCGGACAGGACATTATTCAAAAGCCCTCTGTTTGCCAGAATGGATTTGAACAATACGCCGACTACCGTGATACTGATTACGCAGGGCGCATAATATATGGTCCTTAGGATGCCCCGCGCCGCCACCTTTTTTACAAGCGCCAGCGCCAAAATAAACCCAATTCCGGTTTTCAGGATAGTCGTAGCAAAGGCGAACAAAAAAGTGTTCCCTATGGAGCGCAAAAAGACGGGATCTTGTAAGAGTTCCGCATAATTTGCCAGCCCGGTGAATACCGGCGTAAAGAGCCTGTTCATATTCCAGTCCGTAAAGGACAGCAGCAGGCTGATGGCGATAGGCACCACGGAAAATATCGTGTAGATCACGAGCGCCGGTATCAGGGCGTACAGCGGATAGATCGATTTTTTCTTTCTTTTCATAACTGTCTCCTTTTTTGAGATAAGCATATCCGCAAAGAGGACCGGAAGTTATCCCTCCAGTCCTCTTTTAGCAATGGCTAGTTCCAGCCTTCCGCTCCTTTTTCTTTCATAAATTTATCGACATCTTCCTGGAAACGCTCCATCACCGCAGCGCCGTCCATATTTCCTTTTGAAGGTGCTTCCAGAAAATATACCCAGAGAGTATTGCCGAAAAGC
Organism: uncultured Lachnospiraceae bacterium; assembly: GCA_948470755.1. GTDB lineage: Bacteria > Bacillota > Clostridia > Lachnospirales > Lachnospiraceae > Kineothrix. The sequence continues at coordinate 6,979 of CAOKPU010000025.1, forward strand.
GGCTGAAGCATATCAATATATTGATTCATCTGAGCTACCACTCTGCCTTCGCTCATATATTCATTGTAAATCTTCGGGATATCCGGGTTCATCGCCTCTTCGTTCCCATTGACGCCTTCGATATTAGGGAAACCGGGCCTGGACTGGAAGTACAGATCCCCGTATTCCGGCGTACTCCATAAGTCAAATACCTTCTTGATCGTATCCAGGTTTTCCGTATCCTTATTTACCGCGATACCCATTGCCGTGGGCAGATATGCCAGCACATCTTTGTCATCATATCCTACAGGCGGATTAAAAATCGTCAGGTTTGCCTCAGGATAAGACTCTTCGATCGATGTCAATATTTCCGTCGCACCATAGATCATCGCAATCTCGCCGCTGGCCAGACGCCCCAATATCTCATCGTAGCTTACGGTCATAAAGTCCTCGTTCACATATCCTTTCTCGAATAAATCCAGATATTCATCCACCACTGCCGCCATCTCCGGATAGTCATTGAACTTCGCCTGATTGGTCAGGATCTTATCCGCAAAGTCCTCACAGGCGTCCACCGTGCCGAGCGCCCTGGACATACCGGAAGTCATCCAGATCTGAGGGACCCATGTATCCAACGGAATCGCGATCGGCACGATATCCGCCGCTTTCAGCTTATCACAGACCGCATAAAATTCATCCAGCGTCTTCGGAAGTTCCGTAATATCGTTTGCCTCAAATACATCCTTATTATAAATCAATCCCTGAAAACCGTTGGATGCTTCAAAACAATAACCGTAATGCTTTCCGTTATACTCCGTAAGTTCCGGCGCCTGCACTTTGGACATCCATGCCTCATCGTCCAGCGGGACAAAAAACTCTTCCGGATTTACCCCCGCAAAAAGATCCGCAAACTGATAAACGATCAGATCCGGCGCTTCATGGGAATTTAATCTCATTTTCATCAAATTATCATATTGGTCATCCGGTATCACTTCAAATTCAATATATATATTTTCCTGTTCCGCAAGCCGGTCAACCATATTCTGCAATCCCGAATACCATCTGGACTGCTGTACCATACCGGTCAGTTCCACTTTCTCCCCGGAAGTTTCCTTTGCCGACGATTCATCGGCCTCAGTTTCTGCTCCCGCCTCTTCCTGTGCCGGTTCCACGGAAGGTTCCGCCGCATTTCCCCCACATGCTATCAATGACAATGACATCACACCGGCAAGCATCAGAGCAATCCATTTTCTGTTTCTCATATTTTTTCCTCCACTTCATAATTTTATAAGCGCGCTTATTATGATAGTTTCAGTATATCTATATCCATGCCCCGATAAAATGGCAATTTATCAAAAAAAACATGGAAAATTTTAAAGGGGGAGCATCCTCCCCCACTAAAAGTCAATATTCTAATCATCACCGATACATTCGCCTTCACACCGAAAAATGCCGCATTTTGGGCATTCTCCTGCGTGAGACTTAGAACTTCTTCGCGAAGCAGCCTCTGCTGCGAGTGATTAGAAGTTCTTCTCACGCTACTCTTGAGAAAACAATCCATCAAAATCATACGAATACACGATCCGTTTCATTTTCCCCAATTCCTCCCCCAAGTTCTTTTCCGTCACTTCACATTCACCCGTTGCAAAGCATTCCGTCATATAACGGTTGATATCCGGGTGATAATGGCTGTAATCCGCATAATTATCCAGGTCGCAGACGATCCACTCCTGATCCGGGAAGAAAAACACCTTAACATTCTCGTAGGGAAACAGCCTTTGGGCAATATATTCATATTCCCGTATGACCGCATCCATCTGTTTCTCCCGAAGCACATCGTTCCAATAAAGGATGCTGTAGGGAGGAAAAAAAATATAAAATAAAGTGTCCGGGTTAGCCTCTATATAAGGGCAGATATTCGCCTCCATATTCGCCTCAATATTTTCCACAAATTTTTCCGGATCCGCTTCTTCCACGGCAGGCTCTGCCGGCACATAATTATGCATCACCCATTGCTTATTATAGTATTCCTCCGTCCACCAGCTCGCATACACCGTAGCCAGATCCGTTTTATCCGGATCAGCCAAAGGCCGCAGGATGTATTGCAGCATCACATCTTTATTCAATAAATACGGGATATCGTTCCATACCACATCATCGTACAAATATTCCGGGACCGGATATTTCGTTTCCTCCACACCGCCGCTATAAGTGATCACATCGATTCCCAGAAAAACCGCATCTACTTTATTTCCTGAGTCAAAGATGATATCCATAATATTCGCCTGATCCTTCGGAAACGCCCCACTATAGCTTAGTTTCAAAGTCCTAAGCCCCATCAATTCCCCAAACCATTCCGTATTAAAATTCACCGTCATGCTTGATCCCAGGATCACGCTGTCATAATCCATATGCCTTGCCATCCCCGGGTTCTGGTTGACCTGATGATCCACTACATAAGGGAAATCCTCCAACGGAGCATGATATTGGAAGAAAGGGTCTACATACGCCACCAACAGCATAACCGCCGCCGCTGCCCCAAGAAAAAACAAGACAAATACGGCCAGCCACTTTTTATATTGCTTCATTGTCTCTCACCCTTTTAAAAATTAAAATACAAAAACGCGCTCACATCGGAAAAAGTAAGCACGCACCAAAGCAACAGACAGGCAAACACTGCCGCCGTCCATCCTTTCGGCTTTATTTTTTCCGCCGCCCAGGCCGCATTTTTGCCAAAAAACACCAGCATCATGGCGAAAACCGTAAACGCACACATCAAAATATAATGCCCATATTCCCATCCGTCCAGCCGCAAGACCTTAAGAAAATACCAAAACTCATCCAAATTAAAGCATCCTGCCAGATTCCTGTCCACGCGCACAAAACCGCCTGTAAAAACCCGTCCCAGCAGGAAATTCCCCTGCACTATACTCTCCGCCCTGAAATATACCCATGCTATGGAAACATAACAGAATGTAAACGCTTTGCCCACCGCCCCTGCTATCCTCCCGCCTTTTGGCGCATCCGGTTTATGAAGCTGTCCCCGGCTTTTAATCAAACCAATTCCGGCCGCACTTCGTTCCTGCCACGCCCTCGTCAGGACGTACAGTATCCCGTGCATCATCCCCCATAGGATAAAATTCCATCCGGCCCCATGCCATAAGCCGCTGAGAAAAAACACAACCAACAGGTTCCGGTACGTTTTCCCTTTTCCTTTCCTGTTCCCTCCCAAAGGGATATAGATATATTTTGTGAAAAAACGGGTAAGCGTCATGTGCCACCGCTTCCAGAATTCAATAATATTCCCGGACTGGTAAGGGGAATCAAAATTCACCGGCAGCTCGATGCCGAACATCCGGCTGACCCCCCGCGCCATATCACAATAACCGCTGAAATCAAAATAAAGCTGCAAAGAATAAAATACAATCAGCAACAATGCATCCGATCCGTGCATCATTTCCAGATTGGAATATCCATAATTCACTGCCTCCCCAAAGGTATCCGCCAATATCACCTTTTTTAACATTCCCATTATGAACAGGCAGATCCCCCGCATAAGACCTTCCGCATCGGGTTTTTTACCCCCTATCCCGGCAAACTGTGGGAATAGCTCCGATGCAAAAGTCAAAGGGCCTTCCACCAGCTTTGGAAAATATACGATATAAAGCATATAATCCGTAAAACCGCCCTCGATTATTTCCCCTCGGAAACAGTCCGCCAGATAAGATATCTGCTGGAAAGTAAAAAAACTGATACCCACCGGAAGCGCCGCGCGCAGCAGAGGCAGATCCCCGCCGCAAAGGGCATTCCAGTTCTCTATAAAGAAATCCATATATTTAAAATAGGCAAGCAGCGTAAGATTCCCCGCGGCGGCAACCGCAAAGGCCCGCTTCCCGCCGCGGCCGCTTTCCCTGCATTCCCTTATCTTCCGCCCTGCTTTATAGTTAAAAAGGACACTGGCCAGCAAAAGAAACAGGTATTCTATGCCAAAACAGCCATAAAACCAAAGCGAAACGGCAGCCAGCCACAGCTTTGCTTCCCTGCCGCTTCCTTTGCCCGCCAGGAAATAGTATCCTATCAAGCTCACCGGTAAAAATATAAATACAAATATATAAGAATGAAATAACATAACAGCACCTATCCAAACTGTTCCTCAATCACCGCCGCCGCTACCGGATCATAATAAACCGGATATCCGTCCACGTTGCCAATAAGCTCCAGCCCAAAATCTTCCGGATCCTGCGTCACCCCTTTATCCTTCACATTCGGGAAAACAATATAAGTGCAGTATCTTTCCCGGGTCAATTTTAAAAGCTCTTCCACATCTATCGTTGTGGGGTGGTTCATAATCGTATGCACCGGTTCCGCATATTGCCATTTCGGCTCCACCATTTCCCTTCCATAAAGAAGCTGGATGTCCGTATCATACTGTCTGACAAAATAAACCAGATCCGTAGGAAACACTGCCCATATCCTTTCTTCCCCTTCTCCCGGCGCGATCAAATCACAGATGTCAATGACATTCTGAGGCAAATGATACATATTCTCCGCTTTGGACATATACTGGCTGGCGTACACATATTTCCCGCCAAATATAATCCCCGCGCCCGCCAGCGCAAAAGCAATCCTGCCCGCCCACGGCCCTTTCTTTTCATATAACTGCGACGCCAGCTTTACTCCGCCGTACGCAACGATCATTCCCATGGGAATCAGCCAAAGCACCCTGTAATACGTATCTCCTTCCCCGCCCATCAGCCGGACAAATACTTTCCTGAAGACAGGAAAAAAGAAAAGCAGCAACAGGCTCAAAGGCATGTATACAAACAAGGCCCTCCGTCTCTTGTTTTTTTCCGCCGCCAATAGATAAACCAAAGCAAGCGCAAACAAAACAATAAGATATCTGCCTCCTGTATAATTCTTAAATATTACTACGCTTTCCATAAAAATCCCGTACATATTCCATCTCCCACTTCCCGCTTTGGGTATTTTTTATACGTGCAAAAACAGATACAGCAGCATATATACCCCATTAGGGATGCATACCAGCCCCGCTTTCACCAGGATGCCCAACTTCCTTTCCACTACCGCCAGCCAGAACGCCGCCGCCCCGATCATGACCGCATTCAAAAAGACAATCATGGAAGTACAGACCCCAGCCGTCATATTGGTAAGGGCCAAAAGCGCCCACATGCCCGCTGCCGTACCCTTTTCTCCTTTCCTCCGGTCGAAAATCCAAAAAAGCAGCCAGACCGTCGCCGGAAGGACAAAGCTGACCGCCACCGCCTTCCCCTGCCATGTCCTTGTCAGGAAAAAAGTCTCATTTGTAAAAATTGACACATTCCCAAATATCTGTAAAAGCGCCATCAATGCCATAAAACCCGGAAGACATTCTTTTTTCTCCTGAAACAAATGTTTCCCGACTTCATAAAACACCGTATATGTCAGCGGGATCCAGACGAAGGGAAGCACGCTGTGCGCAAGTATTGTAGTATGCAGCCCCGTCATCCTCCCAATATAAGCCACCCATACGGGCAGCACTGCCAGAGAATGCCGGATATCCAGGGAAGTGGTCCCCCCCGTATACGGCTTGATCAAATACATCGTGTTGCTTTGCCAGGTAACTAACGACTGCGCCACATACTCCGCATCATCCCCGTCAAACGAAGCCATCGTAAACGCCTTGTACAATTGCCAGGCAAGCAGGGCAAAAAACAACAGCCACACGGCCCGTTCCCCCCACGCCATCCTGCCGATATCTAAGGCCGGGCGCGGGACAACCGGCTTCCCTTTTTTATATGCCCGAAAGCCGATGAAGATCCCCAGCAAAACAGCCGCAGCCAGCAATGCCGTAAACCATCGCGCCATGACGAGAAAACTATCGTATTTTACAAACAAAACGCACGGCACTGTCGCCAGCCAGCACAAAGGCAGCATAATCAAATACCCTGCAATCCAAACAACTCCCGGATTCCTCTTCTTTTCCGGAATCCAGGGCATCGGGATCATCCCGATACAGCACGGAATCAAAAACAACCATAAAATAAGGCTAAGGATTCTTATTATTATCATAAATGCTTCTCCTTATCAATTATAAGATCCAGGCGTCAAAAAGCCCATCCGGCGGCCCCGCCTGACAGATGGCACAATAGATTTGTGCCATCTTAAGCTGTTATTAGTTTACCCCAATTCTCCCTATCTGTCCATGGACAATCCTATAATTCCATGTTAAAATAGGAACCAGCAAGTTTTTTGACTGGAATATAAACAATGGAAAGGAATGGATCATGAGGAAAGCACTTATCATAGGCGCCGGCCCCGCAGGGCTTACCGCCGCTTATGAATTACTAACCAATAGACAGCCCGGCAGCCCGGCTGTAGACAATGAATATGAGGTCATCGTATTTGAAGAAAGCGAAGCCATGGGAGGCATTTCCAAGACGGTAAACCATAACGGCAACCGCATGGATATGGGCGGACACCGGTTCTTTTCCAAAGTCCCGGAAGTCAACGAATGGTGGGAAAAAATGCTGCCCGAACAAGGCGCGCCTACTTATGACGATATTCTCCTCCGCCGGAAGATGCCCTTGGCGTCAGGCGGGCCAAACCCGCAAAAGGAAGACCGGGTCATGCTCAACAGGAACCGCGTATCCCGTATCTATTTTAAGAAAAAGTTCTTTGACTACCCGATTTCCTTAAAATTTGAAACCCTTAAAAACATGGGGCTGCTTACGACCGTCCATGTTTTCTTCAGTTATCTGAAAACACTGCTTCACAAACGGGAAGAGAATTCTTTGGAAGATTTTTACATCAACCGGTTTGGCCAGAAGCTGTATTCCATGTTTTTTGAAAACTATACCGAAAACCTCTGGGGGCGGCATCCCAGCGAGATCGCCCCGGACTGGGGGGCGCAGCGCGCAAAAGGTTTATCGGTTTTCGCCATCATAAAAGATATGTTTGGCAAGCTCCTGCCAAACAAAAAAAACCGGAAAGTGGAAACTTCCCTGATCGAACAATTTAAATATCCGAAACTGGGACCCGGGCAATTATGGGACGTCACCGCCGAGGAGATCACCAAATTAGGCGGCACCATCTTAAAAAAGAGCAAGGTGACGGGTTTTGTAAAGGATGAAAACAATCATATCACCGCTCTGACTTATGAACACGACGGCGCTGTTTCCACAATGGAAGGGGACATCTTTATTTCTTCCATGCCAATAAAGGATCTGGTTGGCGGCATGAATGATGTGCCGAAGGATATGGCAAAGATTGCGGCAGGCCTTCCTTACAGGGATTACCGTACGCTCGGCGTATTGGTGCCGAAACTGAACCTGAAGAACAAAACAAAAATGAAAACAGTGGGCAATATCGTTCCCGACTGCTGGATTTACGTCCATGACCGTTCCGTTAAACTTGGACGCCTTCAAATCTATAACAACTGGTCGCCCTACATGATCAAGGATATTAAGCATACCGTATGGGTAGGGCTGGAATATTTCTGCAACGAAGGGGATAAATATTGGAACATGTCCGATGAAAAGTTCACCAGATTCGCCTTACATGAAATGGTGAAAATGGGGCTGATCGACAACGCATCCCAAGTGCTGGACACCCATTCCGAACGGGTGAAAAAGGCTTATCCCGCATATTTTGACACTTACAAAGATATTGATAAGCTGATCAATTATCTCAATACCATTGACAATCTCTATTGCGTAGGCCGCAACGGACAGCACAGATATAACAACATTGACCATTCCATGTGTACTTCTTTTGAAGCTGTAAAAAACATCAAAAACAATATCCGCGACAGAAGCAATATCTGGAGCGTCAACACGGAAAAAGAATATCATGAAGAGGCAGCGGCGAATGAGATCGAATAAGAAAAACCGCCGCTAAGCCGCAACATTTTTTCCATCAAATAACAATTAAGGAGCTGTCGGTTAATAGGCAGTTCTAAATAGGGAGGCATGTGTCTCGTTCGAGTCACATGCCTCCCTAAATTATCCTCATAAAAGAGAAAAAAGATGGCTAACGACAACCATCTTCTCTCCGCTACATGTTATAATGCAACTATGCTAAACAATAAATATTATAACGAATTTATTGAATTAGGACAACAGAAAATTAACTTTAAATTTTACGAATGGAAATTCAATGAATACTATCTACAAATCAGTTCCTTCTTCGATCCATTCCTTTAATTTCTTCTGTAATTCTTTCTTATCTGGCAAATACAATTTATACTCCGAGGCATAAATATTGGCATCCTCCGGTAATGTTATTTCTACAAGAGTATCATCCTTTTCCTTGCATAGCAAAATGCCAACCGTTGGATTTTCCTCCGGCAGCTTCTCATACCTATCATAGTAATGCACATACATCAGCATCTGCCCCAAATCCTGATGCGTCAACTTATCAATTTTCAAGTCTATCAATACGTAGCACCGTAGAAGTCTATTATAAAACACAAGATCCACATAATAGTTATCTTCATTGAATGTAAATCGCTTCTGCCTTGCTTCAAACAAATAACCTTTGCCCAATTCCAACAAAAAATTTTGCAATTTATTGATAATTGCAGTTTCTAAATCAGATTCCACATATTTTGCTTTTTCATCTAACCCAAGAAATTCAAGCACCGTGGGCTGTTTCACAATATCCTGCGGTTTCGTGATAATATTGCCCTCAGATGCAAGTCGCATTACCTCGTCCTTTTCTCTACTCAAAGCCAATCTTTCATAAAGGCTTGAATTATATTGTCTTTGCAATGTCCGTATTCCCCACGCCCCATTTGTTGCTTCTATTTCATAAAATTTTCGTTCATTTTCGTCTTTAATGCGCATCAGTTGAAGATAATGAGACCACGGCAGTGTGAACGGTGATTCTTTTTCAAAAAAACTAAACAGTGTTTCGGATTTTTCCACAGCAAATTTCCGAAACACTGTTTCGGAAATTCTATCCTGATATGTCAGGAAAAAGCGTCTGGCGTTCTCCAATGTGTCTACCGAAAACCCTCTTCCATACTGCTCAGTCAGAGCTTCCGAAAGTCTTTTAATCACTCGTTGGCCATACTTCGCTCTGCTTTCGCCTTGTTGCTGTTCTTCCACGATCCATCTTCCTATGGAATAAAATGTCATTAACTGAATGATGTTAATCTGCTTTGTCGTAATTCCTCTTGCATATTCAACTAAATCTATTGAATTTTTGCACAATTCATTCAATGATTTATCTTTATCTATTATTTCCGGTAAATCATTTTCCATAATTCAGCCTCCAATCATTTTTGGGCATATCTATATAATTTTAATATTTTGCTCTCATCACTGCTCAATTTTTATATAGCTTTTATCTCTGCGCATCCCAACCGATTCTTACATAGTTCCTTAAATCCCAATAAATCTAAAAAGGCAACATAACACTTTTGATATGAATTAGGTTCTTTTAATTTTTTCTTTATATATTCCCGCTTTTCTCTATCGAAAAAATTCATATGTTTACACCTGCTTTCCAATAAATGCATTTTTCAAAATGCTTTGGCACATAACTTCTGCCTATTGCATAGCAATCCTAACCATTTTTTTCAATGTTATCGCAAATCGATAATCTTGCTTCAATTTCCTTCACTATATCCGATTGGTCTGACATATCTGGAACTGGAATTAAAAACTCTTTAATATCACCCACATTTATATGTGGTGAAGCCATTCCACCAATATTCTGTATGACTAGCTTATTCACCATTGGTGAATTTAAGTAGTACATTAAAAATAATTACTGTTCTTGGAAACAGGGATACCCTGCAGAATATGCTGCTGCTGAAAGGCGCGCATTTTTGCAGAGTATCCCTATTTCCCTTTTAAATTGGAAAGATCAGCATTAGCCGATTTCCCCTTTTTGCCATATCAACCAGATCCTCCAATCGCTGCCCAGGAAATCTTCCATGCGGAAACTTAAGGAAACCTTCCTTTAAGAAAATCCCTCGCATACCTTATCCGCTATCAGCTTCGCCCCTGCCGCATTCGGGTGGGTGCCTTCACTGGTATAGTCCATAATGTTCTCATACGTAATGCCGCATTCATATACGTCAATAACCGGAACCCCCTTTGCTTCTGCCACCGCTTTGATCCACGCATTATAATCCTTAGCTTCCGCTCCATGGGCATTCCTATATGCATAACCTTTCCCCGCTTCATCCCATCTTCCTACTTCCGCTATCGTACAGCAGTAAATATCCGCTTCCGGGTAATGCTCTATCATTTTATCGAGCATCAGGGCATAAGCTTCGCTGAAAGTCCCAATATCCCCTTCCTTCACCGGGGCTGCCCCATCGTAATCTCCAAGCGGCACATCCGTCAGCAGATCGTTCGCCCCCATCATGATCAGGATGATATCCGGCGTTTCTCCCCCTTCCCCTGCCAGATCGGCTATCCGCCTGTTGCCGCAGGCGTATCTTCCGTCCACTTCTTCCAGGGAAGGGCCGCTCACCGTACTCCCCGAATAAGAAGCGTTCCGGCATAACTCCATCCCCGTCCGCTCCAGCACCTGCATCCACCAAGTATCTTCCACATCAGTAATTTCCCCCATCTCCGGATAGAACTTGCTGTAATCCTCCGGGATGTAACCGGTAAAAGTGGAAATGCTGTCTCCGCAGATTGTCAGCGTCTTCCCGGCAAAAGGCAGGCTTGCCCCGCTCTCCGTTCTTCCGCATCCTATGAACAATATGGCCAGCCATGAGCAGAATGCCAGCCATGCCGTCAATCCCTTTCTTTTACTTCCTGCCATACTTCCTTTCCCTGTCCCGTCATTTCAGAGTCTTATCCGGGCTTCCTTATCCATCCGGGCCTTCTTATTTTTTAAACATGGACTGCCTTGCCCCATGCGCGGCCCCCCGGTTTTTCAGCACATCATCCACGGCGTCCATACGCAGCCCGGCGTCGATAAAGTCACAATGCTTACAGAATGGATAATTCTGCCTTCCTGTCCGGATCGCCTCCCGCAAAATCTTATATTTCTTGCTGTTCCAGCCATCCTTCAAAGGCGTTTCATGCAGATCCGCCAGATCCGTTACCTCAAAATTATCGCAGCAGCATATTCCCAATTTGCCATTAGGCATAATCCACATATCCGTATACGGCATCAGGCAGGTTTCCTTTATCACCTTTTCCGTCGCCTTCTTATTCGGCGCGCTGCCCGCCCGGTTGGTCAGCACTTCCTTCAGATAGCGCATTTGTATCAAAATGTCCACATCTTCAAATTCATCCGGGTGCTCTAAAATATATTTATAAATGACCTGTATATTCCTATGCAGTTTCATATCCAGACAATAATTATTAATAATCAACTGGTTTACATAAGGTATGACCGCTTTCACCTTGTCCACATCTAAAAGCAGCCCGTTCGTAGACATGAAAATAAACGCATCCGGCAGTTTTTCCCTCGCGTATTTATGAAATTCCACAATACGCGTATCCAGCCAGGGTTCGTTATTTCCATACATCGTCAAATGCCCTTTATACCCCCAGTCCGCAAGCTGGTCGATAATGCTGTAAAAAAGCTCGTCTTCCATCCTCTTATAAGGACGTTTTTCCGCGTTTTTATTTGCCGTACAAAACTCGCAAGTGCTGTTGCACCGGTTGATCGTCTCCAAATTAACGACTAACGGCTGCGGGACTTCTTTTGCATTCATAAAGTAATCTATATAGTTCTTCTGCAGCTTCCTCCTCGTCACAAACTGGAGCTTGAGATAGCTTTCGCTCGACAGCATAGGGAAATATTTTCTTGCATTCCATCCCAATCTTCCTAAAAAATTGTGTACTCTAACTGGCATCGATATCCGTCTCCTTTATCTTTCATTCATTTAATATTACCATCGGGCAAACGCCCGGTCAAGGCCATTGCGTTTTCCCAATCATGGAAAACATATTCTCCCCCTGCAGATAATAAGGCAAAAAACGGTTAAACAGGCTATAGGCAAATGCCGCCATTACATACCCTATAACGCCAAAACATAAGATCTTCCCAAGCGCCGGCCTCACCCATTCAAGCAGCAGGTACGCCTTCCGTATTCCCAAAGCAACCAGATACATAAACGGTACCAGCACCGGAAGAATATACCTTCCCTGAGGCTGGTATTCCCAAGTATAGGAATAATAAATGCTTAAACCGATCGTAATGGCGCAGAATAAGAACATACATATGTAAAAAGCAGCCTTCTCTTTTCCGCATCCTGCCCTTCTTTTCTTCTTTTCCTCCCTTTCCGTATACAGCCCTGTATTTCCATTCCTGTCATAGGATACAGCCCCTCGTCTTTTCCTATACGCTTCCCGCAGCCTGTCTATCGGGAAGAAGGCCATCGTGCAGGCTCCGGCCCATAGCCATTTATAACCAATATAGATCAATCCGTGAGTGGGAATCTTCATCGGCCCGAACATGGCGATAAAGCTATCCCTAAGCAGCGTGATGTACCCTGTCTCGAACAACATCTCCCGGATGCTCTTGCCCGCCTTTTGAAAAGTAAACCTGAATAAAGGATTGTACTCCTCAATGGACGTTACGATTGCGCACTCCCTTCTGGCTTTCATGGCAATGATATCCCCGTTATAAAGGATCGCATTCCTCCCAAACCACCAGCCGATCCCTAAGAGGACGACCAGGGAAATATAAAACCCTTTCCTAAGCAGAGGCTTCCATTCCACCGCAAGCCCTCTCCGGAAATGGACGAAATGGATAAAAAACAACAGGATTGCCGCCAGGATGATCCCATATGCATTATAATAAGACATCGCGCAAAGGACGATCCCCACCGACAGCAAAAAACAACCCTTCTTATCATACCCGGCCCTCTGCGCCCTAAGAAGCACATAAAAGATCATGGCCACCGACAACATCGCCATAGAATCCGTATTGACATAAGAATGGATAAATATATTCTGGGGAAGGAAGACGACAAGAACCGTAAACGTCCACTGGATATAGGGATTATCCCAGGCTTCTTTCGCCGTCTTCCTTACAAAATACGCCATAAGAGTCCCGAAAACAGCATTGACCGTTCTCGCCGCCAAAAGCAGGATGTATCCGTCCTCCGTAAACAGCTTCAGGAATCTTAGCAGGAACCCTTGGATAATATAAGTCAACATAGGCTGGAACGCATACGAAGCCCCATATCCATCCAAAAGCACTTCCGGATCCGCGCCATGGGGCAGCCTCCCATACTTACAGATATAATTGACTACCTTAAACCGATTGATTTCATCCGGAGGATCCCCATAAGTCTGTACCATGGCAAAACACATGATCGATGCAAATACAAGAAGATAAAATACAGCTTCCGTCGCCATTTCCAGCCTCTTCCCGTTTTCTTCCCCCGGGCTTCTTTTTGCTTTCTTTGTCCTTCCCCCTCTTCCTTCTATCCCCGCCGCCGCCATCATCTTCCCCGGCAGTCCGGATGCTTCCAACATTGCTCCTCCTCCTTTCCCCTTTTGCATACACATTTACCTCAGTTGCTTATTCCATTTATGCCGCAGAATCTTGTCTCCGATACACATACACCGCATAAGGCGCGCCTTCCCGCCCATAAGCCTTCACCAAATAAAAACCGGCCTCTTGCGCATTGCCGAATTCAAACCGGGAAAAAATATACACGCCTCCCAGATCCTCAAACGCCCGGGCATCCACATAAAGATCCCGATCCGTCACCGTAAAAGATTTGGATGAACTTACCGCAGAAAGATCCGTTCCCGGGTAAAGATACGCCCTCGCCCCCCAATTGTCATAATAAAGACGGCTTGCTTCCACCCGTTCCAGCGCCGGGGCAATGATTTTCCTGAAATCCTCCTTATACTGTTGGGGATAAAAACCCAGATACCCGTCCAATGTACATATCCCGTTGTATTCCAGTACAGCCGGATGGAATCCGTAAGCCGCCGACCACTCCCCCTGATAACCGATGTCCTCCTTGATCCATGCAAACAAATCCTCAGAGTAGAATTCCCTATAATTCATTTCGTCGGTTTCCTTCCCCTTTAGCAACTCCAAGGCTTTGTTTTTACATGTAAAATACAGATCGTTATATCTGGAAGGGGTAAACAGGACGACCGCCATTGCTAAAAGCAACAATCCATAAACCGCCCGCCCAAGCAGGAAACGCATCTTTCCCTTTTCCATCTTTAACACATAAGAATATACCCTTTGCAAGACTATAAAAAAGGCGCCGTACCAGAGAAACGGATTAAAAAATATCGTACGGTTAAACTGGAACCCTTTTAACGGAGGCAGCAAAGTTTCCACCAGCCTGCGGAACGCCCCCCAGTTATAAACGCCGTATATCATACTGTTAAATGCCAGGACAAACATCAGCAAATTATAAATATCGGAAAACATGGATTTTATCTTTTTCCCGGCAATATATTTCCCATTCAGCCATATAAAATACGCCATACAGATCCACAAAACCAATTTTTCATGATCGCTCTGCGCATGAAACACGCCGTGCATCCACACATCCGCGCCCTGGGCCAGGATCTCCCCCGCCGTCAAATCCGCCTCCACCATCGTGGAACGGATGGTTTCCACCCCGCCAAACAACATCGTATAAAACAGGCGGTATTCAAAACAAACATAACCAAGGGCAAGCACACACAAGGCTCCCGCCAAAGATACCGGCATCTTCTTATCCCGGATGCCAATCCAGATCATCCCGGCAAAAAGATAAGCCAGGATAAAAAAACCAAAATAAGAAAAATAAGAAACAAAGGGATAACAGAATAACAGGATATACGGCCCGGCCGATGGTTTTCTGTAAATCCGCAGCAGCAAATATAACGCGAACGGGATAGAGGCAAAAGGGATCCCAAACGCCGGAAATACATTTAATATCCCGTAAACCAGCCCCATCAGCGCCGCTAACGGCCGATATTGCACCCATTCCGCGCCATACCATTCCTTTGCCAGAAGGCAGACGGAAACCACTGCCGTCACGACTTTTATCAAATATCCTATGATATATGCCGCAAAGGAAGGGAATAAGAAATAAAGCAACGTATACAGGGATAGTTCGGAAGGAAGATTGTCCCTCGTGACCCCTCCCAAAAAAGGCACATCCACCCCGTGAGAAAAAAAAGAATCCGTATTTTTCAGCATCCGGAACTGCGCCACAAATAAATCCAGATTATCATGTACCGCAATATGGCTGTTTTCCCCAAAAACAACATATACCGCCGATACAGACAGCAAAAAAAGCCCTATGAAAACCCAATACCATTTATCGAATATTTTGTTCCTCATGCCTACTTCCTCAACCCGCTTCCCTTATCCCCATTCCCGCATACGGCATAACGCCGGGTCATCCTCTTTCTTTCCACGCCTTCCTATCCTTCAGCCAATCATAAACCAGCATGGAAAGCGCCGTATAGAACAAGCCCATGCTGTAAATCATATAACGGGGCTGACAGAAAATCATAGCGCCTACTACTACCGCATTTACCGCAATGCCCCCCAGCACGATTTCCGCCATCGCCATGCTCCTATCCCGCCCAAGCCACCGTTTCTTTTTCCATGCGCCATAAATATAAAGCCCGATATAGAGAAGATATGCCGCAACTGCATAAATATTTAAATACCGGTTGACCCTTGCGATGGAATTGACAAACCCCTTCCATAGGTTCGATACATAAACTCTTGCCAAATCCCCCTTTTCCTGCCCGAGCAGCGTCCTGACCATGGCGCCGCAATATCTGTCGTATTGTAAGACCGCCTCAATCGCCGTATATTCGTAGTTCTCCGCAATATACCCCTGGATAACCGGGTTGATAATGCCATAACCGATGGCGTCATAACTATCCGCATAGTGAGAGGACAGCTCCACCCACCCCTGCGGCGCATAAGTTATCTTAAGTCCCTGCCTGTCCGCTTCCGCCGAGATTTCTTCATACAATCCCCTTAAGACCTCATCTTCAAACAAATCGGCGTCTTCTTCCCCCGCCGTATAGATCAGTGTACAGAGCATTCCCATAGAATTGCCGGAATGCTCGATCCAGGCGCCCCTGACGCAGTAATTATAAAGCCTGTCCGTAAACCGGCATGCGCCAAAAATCCCCGCCGTCATCAAAAGCAAAAGGAGCAGCTTTTTCCCCTTCCTTTCCTTTATCAGTTCATACAAGATAAAAACGGCCGCCATCAGGCAAAGGGTTACCAGCATCTGTTTTCTCAAATTAACTAATAAAAATGCAAAAAAAGCCGTTCCCGCCAGATTTTTCATTTTCTGTCCCAATACATATTTATATAGCTGCACAATAAACAGCACATACAAAGAAAGCCCCAGCCCTTCCGTCATAATACTGTCAATATAGGAAGACCCCCTCACCGCCACAAAGCGGCACAAAAAAGTCACTCCAAACTGGAAGGCGACCGAAAGCAGGGCAAGAAGCCTGCTCCCGTCCTTATACTCCTTTACCGTAACCGCCAGCTTCCACGTGGCATAGGCCGCAAGGACGCTCTGGGCGATCACCACCGGCATCAAATACCCTTCCTCCCCGAAGAGCTGCCTGAACAGCCATAAAAACGTAGGATAAAGCGGCTCCCTTGTAATATTCATAGTCGCATAGCTCGGCGAATCCTTGCACCAGACCGGCCCGTCATAAAACGGAAAAAAGAGATAAAAGCCCAATGCCGCGGCAAATAAGCAGATATCCCATCGTTTCCGGCTTTTTTCTGTTTTTTTCCTACCATCCTTATTCATCCACATCATCATGCTCTTTCCGCTCTTGAATCATATTCAGCCGGAATTCAAAATCCCTCCGGTTCTTCAACGCCATATTTGACAATATCAACCCCGAAAAGAAAGATTGTATCGCGGCCAACATCACAAAACCGCATACAAATAAAGTCGGGAATTTATCCACCATCCCCGTCCTTACAAAATCAATCAGGACCGGTATAAAGAAAATAATGGACACCGCCGCCAAAAGCACGGCCAGCATCGTAAAAAAGCCGAGCGGCTTATAATCTTTATACAGCCTGCCTATGGTACCCAGCACCTTAATCCCGTCCGAATAAGTATTTAACTTCGATTCGCTGCCTTCCGGCCTGTCCCTGTAATCCACGATCACATTCTCTATCTGCATATTATTGGACACCGCATGAATGGTCATCTCCGTCTCTATCTCAAACCCCTTGGACAATACCGGGAACGTCTTCACAAAACCATAGCTGAAAGCCCGGTAGCCAGTCATAATGTCTTTAATATCGCAGCCAAACAGCCTGTTGATGCTCCCCCTTACCAGGCTGTTGCCCAGATTATGGAAAGGCCTTTTATTTTCCGTAAAATAAGTGGAGGACAACCGGTCGCCCACTACCATATCCGCATTATGGCGCAGGACCTTGTCCACCATCCCGGCCGCATATTCCATCGGATAAGTATCGTCGCCGTCCACCATCACATAGCACTCCGCCTGGATCTCCCGGAACATACGGCGGATCACGTTCCCCTTCCCCTGCATGTATTCATTCCTCACCACCGCCCCGGCTTCCGCCGCCAGTTCGGCGGTCCTATCGCTCGAATTATTATTATACACATAAACTACCGCGTCCGGCAGGGCCTTCCTTGCATCGGCCACTACCTTTGCGATCGTCTTTTCCTCATTATAACATGGTATTAAAACTGCAATCTTATCCATCTTTCCTCTCATTCTGCCTCAGGCCGCCCCTTGCGCCCGGGCATTTATGCTCTTATGTTCATCATAACCTATATTTTAGCAGAATATCCCCTATACGTCCATAAAAAGCGTACGCTTCAACACCTACCCGCGCCGGAATGCGGCGGCGGCAGCCATTTCCCTTTTGCGCGCACCCCATCCCAAAGAGGCAGTATGCCGGTTTACGGAAATCAGAATCCCTGATAGATAAATTCCGCCGCGCTGTAGCCCGGGCCGTAATATCCTAACAATATGGTGTAAAACAGCAGGGCGTACCAAATCATGAAGCGGATAGGAAGCTTCTTTTTCTCTATCCTTTCACGGACAGCCCCCTTTTGCTGAAGGAGGGATACCGTCAGCAATATAAGCAAAGACACTATAGCGATCACGGCCTCGATCACATCCAGCCCCAGAGTGAACAAAGAGCCGTTAAACAATACTTCCGGGTTCCATACGCTTACCCCCGCTTTCAGCATCCGGAACGCATCCGGTGCCGAAGAAGCCCGAAAGAATACAAATCCGATATTCGCAAGAAAAAACGTACGCAGAATGCGGAAAGCATCCAGCCATCTGCTCTTTGGGTCAATGGAAAGCCGTTCCATCATTTTTTTAAAAAAGGGATCCGCCAGCTCGCCGGAAACAATATAAAACCAATGAAGCAGGCCGGAGCCTATGACAAATTTCCAGTCCCCTCCATGCCATACGCCAACCGCAAACCAAAGCAGGAACATAGCCAGAAACGTCGTCAGTTGTTTCCCTTTCTTTTTCCCGAACCTGCCCCGCAGCTTCTTCCCCAGCTTTTGAAAGGCGTCCGTGCGCAGCAAAGGATAAAACACATATTCCTTCATCCATACCCCCAGTGTGATATGCCATCTGCGCCAGTATTCGGAAATATTCCTGGAAAAAAACGGCGTTTCAAAGTTTTCCGGCAGATGGATCCCAAAAGTCTGGGACATGCCCAGGACGATATCCATGGAGCCGGAGAAATTAGTATAAAGCTGAAACGCATAACATACCGTGGCTATCCATATATAAGAGCCCGGATACTGCGTATAATTGTCATATACCGTATTTACTACCAGATTCATCCGTTCCGATATGACGAGTATTTTAAAAAACCCCCATACCATCCGCTGCAGGCCGAAAGTAACCTGACGGTAATCAAACGGATGGGGCCGGAAAAACTGCTCCCCGTCTTCCCGATACCGGAGGATCGGCCCGGATAAAACGGAAGGGAAATACATGCCATACAAAGACAATTTCAGGAAATTCATCTGCGGCGCGGCTATCTGATTGTACACATCTACGATATAACCAAGAATGGAAAACGTATAAAAAGAAATCCCCAGCGGTACCAGGAATTGGAACCCCTTCCATACCGCCCCCTGCGCCCCGCATAAGGAAGCGATCCCATTTACCGTATGGACGCCAAAGTTTATATACTTTAATACAACCAATGTACCGATTAACAGGACCAGGGAAACGCACAACGCCCGTTTCCGCCTTTTCCCATCCTGCGTCCCCGCCATTATGCGGATCGCCCCATAAGCGATAGCCGAAGCGGCAATGGGGTATAAGATTAAGATCCCGTTTCCGGTCAGCATATAATAACCGATACTGGCAGATAGCAAAAAAAACCATTGCGTTTTTGCAGGAATCAGATAATATATAAGTAATATACATGCATAAAAACACAAAAAATAAAAGGATGTAAAGGTTGCCGGCATAAAACAGATCCTTTCCTTAAACCAATCACCGTAATAATATCCGGAGGATAATTATGATATCTTTAAAAATCCATCACATTGGATATCTGGTAAAAAAAATGAAAAAAGCGGCGGAGGGATTCGAGCGTCTTGGATATACCGCTTCTTCCGACGTCATCCACGACGATAATCGGAAGATCCATATCCTCTTTATGGAAAAAGACGGTTACCGCATAGAGCTGGTTTCCCCCTCCGATGAGCAGTCCGTCGTCGCGGGGCTTTTAAAAAAATATAAAAACAGCCCCTATCATATATGCTATGAAACGCCCGATTTTGATGCGGATTTTGATTCGCTGTCCAAAAAAGGCTTCACAGCGATCGACGTTCCCGCGCCCGCCCCGGCCTTTCAGGGAAGACGCGTCGTATTCCTTATGAGCCCTGCTTTAGGGATGATCGAACTGCTGGAATCTAATCCTTGATCTGGCTCATGATGATATCCGCCATTTCCCCCACATTTTTCATGGTGACTACCTGTCCCATGGAGAACTTTATTCCGAATTCCTGCTCCACCGCGGCAATCAGGTTAATATGCTCCAAAGAATCCCAGTCCTCGATATCATCCGCAGTCGTCCCTTCCCCCACAGTAATCGACTCATCATCGAATACATCCTGGAATACTCCGTTCAATGTTGCAAATACCTCTTCTCTCGTCATCTTTTTTTCCTCGCTTCTTTAAATATTTTATGAAAACATTTTATTGAATCATTTCAATGCTATCTTTCTATGATTTCTATATATCTGTTTTTCTTCTCATAATGCTTTGGGATATCATAAACCCATACCGTGTTCCCGTTTTCATCCTCTTCGGCCTTAGCAAACCCCTGTAGCCCATAAAAGTTTTCCACCATACGGTTCTTGGCGGTAGGGTAATAATAACCTGTTATTGCGGCTATCCCCGCTTTCCCGCATTCTTCCACCAGCCTGTCCATCATGGCGTATTCCATATCCCTTTTCAGCACCCGGCAGCTCATGATCCATAAATCAATATGAAGCGTCTTCTCTTTCTTTTCCCCGATCACAACGGACACGACCCCGTTATCCCCGAATCTGTCCTCCAGCTTCCCGTACAAAGTGATATGATCCGGGGAAGCCGCCGTCTGCTCGATCTCGCTTTGGGTATATCTTCTGGTCGTCAAGTTAAACTGGTTGCTCTTATTGGTCAACTGGGCGATCCTTGCCATATAAACCGGCTCAAAGGATCTGACTATCCCTTTCATCTTGAGCGATTTCAAGTATTCGCCGTAATCGGCAAACCCGGCCTGCTGTTTCTCCCTCATAAGATTGGCTTTATACATATCGCTGCGTTTCTTATCATCCTCTGAAAGGCTGGTCACCTCAAAGAAACCGGAACGGTCTAAAATATGGATATATTGTTCCGGCCTGCCGATCTCCGGAACCGCCGCCCCCGGAAACTGCATCCTTACAATTTCCCGTTCCGCCGGATTGTCGTCCACAAATACAAGGCTTTCCGGCAATATATTCAATTCCGCGGCGATATCCGCCATATTCTTGCTTTTAGGCTCCCAATTGGCTTTGATCAGAATGAAATCTTCCGGCTTTAGGATCCCCGCCGGATGGTTCAATCCCGCAAGGGCGTTTTCTTCCTCATTCTTGGAATTCACATTCAGCATAACGCCGATATCCTTATGCTCTTTTATATATGCCTGGAATTCCGCATAGACCTGTCCCATGGAAGTCTCTTGCCCAATCTCTATATTTTCCGCCCCATCATCGCCCACAATGCCGCCCCAAAGCGTATTGTCCAGATCGAGTACAAGCGCTTTCTTATTTTTTCCGAACACCGCTTTGATCATATTGCATAAGTTGTATGAGAATTCCGGGATCGCCTGCATACACAGACAATATTTGTACATATGCCAATAAAAAGGATCGGCCCACTTATCCAAACCATAAGCCGATGAAATATAATTAATATCGTGGATATAAAAATTCCCATGGGATTCCGCATGCTGATAAAACCGCTCATTCAGCCTCGTCAGAAAACGGATCCGCCCATTTACGCCGACCGCGTCACGATTCCCCAGCAGGCGGTAAAACGGATACTCAAAATTATTCTGTATCACCGGGCAATGATAGGTTCCCTCCAGCTTGTCCCACATGGATGAAAAATGGGCGTACTGCTCTTCCAGCATAGCTTCCACTGTCTCCGCGTTATCTCCCGGCGCCGGATAGGAAGCGATGTTCCTGCTGCTGGTATGGATATAAATAAGATCCGGGGCAAACGCATCCAATTCGGGATTTCCAAACATAGCATCCTGAAAATACTGCCCATACTCCGATTCGTAAAACTCCGGCTCGATCCCCTGATGCAGAAGAAAGATTTCCAGGATACGGACAATATCATGGGTGGTGCTTCCGCCCAGCACTGCGATCTTCTTCTTTATGCGCCCTATATCCTGCCCGGACAGGATGCGTTTTAACTTTCTTGCATTTTTTAATATATAATCACTGTCAAAAGGATATTCCAATTCTTTCAATCTTATCATTCTCCATTCTGCAACGGTTAAAAGCGGATGCCAAAACATCCGCTTAGTATTTTACCATACTTTGCTATTCGCCGCTACCTTTAATTATTTTTTGTAGACTCGTATTCCAGGATAACCTGCGATAATTTCTCCGCATATTTCCGTCTTCCTTTTTCCGCAAGATGAATACCGTCCTCAAGATACTCGCTGGCCGAATACGTATCCAGCCCAATCCCTTCGTAGGCGTTCAGGAACAGCGTATGCATATCCGCCGACACATTGCCGCATACCCTGTAGTATTCCACCAGCTTGCCGCCTCCATTGCTGACCATGTTGCCGTCCCCTAAGTAGGAACCGTCTTTTCCCCAGAACTGGGCGTAGTTAGGCGAACATAATACTATGGCGGCGTCCGGGAAAGAAGTCCTTAACCTTTGTATGGCAATACGCAAAGCTCCCACATACGTATATTCGTCATAAAAGTCATCCTCGTCATTTAACGGTATCCCGCTTAAAAAGTCATTCATCCCATATTCAATGACAAAATAATCCGTCTTGGAAAAATCGCAACTGGCAAACACTTCCCCGGCCCGGTGGCCGTCCATGATCCCTGGGCCTACTTCCCCGCAAATCGCGTGGACGACCCCTTGCAGCGACCGGGAATCCCATTCCTCATAGGAAGCATTTTCATAAGTCGTCAAAGCGGCCGTCGTCCCCCCCATCGCCAGGTTATACACATCCGCATTGCAGTATTCCCCTGTCAGATAAGCAATGCCCGTTTCGTTCCTGTACCCGTCCAGGATACTGTCGCCTAAAAATACGATCTGCAGCTTATTTTCATCCCTGGTTTCCGGGATCTTCTCCGTCATTGCCGCTTCCCCGATCTGAGGTTCCTGCAGTTCCTCCGGATTTACAGTCACTTCTTCCGGCTGCCCCGCCTCCTCCTCTTGCCCTGTTTCCGGCTGATTCGCCTCTTGCCCCTCCGATCCCTTCGTCTGGGCGGTTGCATTCTCCATATTCATCTCTTCCGTTGCCCAGGGGATTTCATTGATCACGATCGCATCCCCCGACATATCCGCAGCGTCAGGGATTTCTTCCTTTACGTCTTTCGCCTCTTTCCCGCATCCCATCATCAATACCGCAGAAAAAACAAGAGCGGCGGCCACATGTAATTTTTTCATAATTCCCTCCATTTCTGCGCTTCTTGTTGCGCATAATGAGTTTGTGTCTGCGCGGCTTTTATGCACAGCAAGTTTGTGGATGCCGCGCGGACACAAACTTGCAGATTGTCGCTTCCTATGAAGCCAACGGCCCCGCAGCATCCGTCAAATATAAACATCTGCCCGGCTCATTGCCTGCGGGAATAAAAATTCTACTTGCATATTTGTCAAACTTGTGTCTATATTTCAATTATAGCATGTTTTTTTGTCTGCAACGCGTTTCTCCTCATTATTAAAGAAACATTCCGCAAACATTAAAGAAAACTTAATATATTTTTGCTATTATTTGTCCTTGAAAGAATAGAGGTTGTTTATGATATTTAATTCTATGGCATTTGCCATATTTTTACCAATCGTGTTTATTTTATACTGGGTTTTCCCGCATAAATACCGTTATCTTTTCCTTTTAGCGGCCAGTTTTTATTTCTATATGTATATGGACGTAAGGTATTTGTTTTTCCTTTCAGGCACCTGCGTCCTCTCCTTTTTTCTCGGCCTTGCCCTTCAACGGGCAAAGACCCCCTCTTCCAAAAAAATATTCCTTTTTACAGGTGTGCTGATCCTGGCAGGCGTCCTGATCCTGCTCAAATATCTGGGCTTTTTTCTGGGACTTACGGGCCTGCCCTCCCCTGCTATACAGTTTATGCTGCCCGTAGGGATTTCATTCTACACCTTCCAGACATTAGGATATCTAATCGATATTTATAGGGGAAAGTATCCTGCGGAGCGTCATTTCGGCTATTATTGCCTATTTGTCTCCTTTTTCCCCCATCTTCTTTCCGGCCCCATCGGCCGGGGGGATCTTTTGCTTCCCCAGTTTAAAAAAGTACGTTCCTTCGACTCTTCCAAGGCCGCCTATGGAGTCAAATTAATGACGGTCGGTTATTTTAAAAAGCTTGTGGTAGCAGGCCTTCTCACTCCTACGGTAGATGCGGTATATAACAACCCCGAGAATTATATCGGCTTAGTTTACATCATTGCCACCGTTATGTTTGCCTTGCAGATCTATTGTGATTTTTCCGGCTATTCGGATATTGCCGCAGGCTGCGCCAAGCTTTTTGGCATAGATCTGACGGAGAATTTCAAGACTCCTTACTTTTCCCGCAGCATCAGGGAATTCTGGGGGCGGTGGCATATTTCCCTTTCCGGATGGTTCCGGGATTACGTATACATCCCCTTAGGCGGCAACCGCGTCTGCATGTTCCGCCATTGCCTCAACTTAATGCTGACTTTCCTTATCAGCGGCCTATGGCATGGGGCAGGGCTGACTTATCTTGTCTGGGGAGGCATCCACGGCTTTTATCAGATCATAGAGGCATGCTTTCAAAGAGCAGGAAACTCTGCGCGTACACGGCTGCAGATACAGCATACGCCTTCCTCCGACGCAGGGCAGACAGGTAAACACAGCAGGATAAAAAACATGTTTTCCACATTCCTTACTTTTTTGGCCGTATGCTTCGCCTGGGTATTTTTTCGCGCCAATAGCTTGAGCGACGCCTGGAGAATCATTTCTCTTAGTTTGTATGGGATAAATGACTTTGACAATTATTTAAAAACCGCCATTATCTGCCTCGATCAATCCTATAGTTATCTGATTTATTTATGCATCCCCATCTTCCTTTTGATGCTTTACGATTACGCCTCCTTAAAAACCGACGTCATCGCTTATCTTTCTTCCAGAAAGGCCGGGGTACGCTATTGCGTATACGTTCTTTTCCTGCTCGCCATATTATTATTTTCAGAGAAAGGAGTATCAACTGAATTTTACTATTTTCAGTTTTGAGCCACCGACGATATGAAACAAATTTTTATATTTATCTCCAAATGTCTTTTGGTATGCGCAGGCGCATTGCTCCTGCTCTTAATTTTAAATTACCGATATGAGCAGGTGCGGGAAAATCCTTACGCCGATGCGGATAAATTCAACTACATGAATTCCACTTATACGGACATCCAAATCTGCAATATCGGAAGTTCCCATGGGGAGTATGCTTTTTACTACGACGCCCTCTCCAAGATGCAAGGATATGAATGCTTTAATTTCGCTATGGCCAGCCAGACCTATGATTATGATTATGCCATTCTTTCCATGTATCAGAAGCACTTTTCAGAACAATGCTTTATGTTCATCCCGGTTTCTTACTTTTCATTTAACAATGAAGTTACCGATGAAAATGAGCAGCAATTTTTAAGTTCCAAATATTATACGTTTTTATCGCCCAAGTACATTCCGGGCTACAACCCTTATGTGGATCTCATCACCCACTATTTTCCCATCCTATCCGCCGGCGAGGATATGGGCAAGCTTTTCCCTTCGTTGTCCTTATCCGTATTAGCGGCGCAAAAAGCGGATGAGGCTGCGGACCCTGCCAAAGAATCTCAATTCCGGGAGAAAGCCCTCAACCGGTATCACCGCCATATGGACGGAAAAGAGAATTATTTTCTTCCGGAGCGGATAGACAACCTCTACGCCATCCTGGACTTTTGCAAACAGAACGATATCACGGCCGTCCTCATCACCACCCCTTATACCGGCTATTATTCCAGTTTATTTTCCCCGGAATTCAAAGCGGGATTTTCCGATATAGTGGACAGCATTGCAAGGGATACCGGCGTACCTTATTACGACTACTCCGCAGATCCCCGTTTTTCCAATTCCCTGGAATATTTTTCCGACGCCGATCATTTGAACACGGAGGGAGCCGCCCTCTTTACCGGGATCATAGAAAAAGAAATCCCTGAATTCCAGGAATTTCTTTCCAATGTAGCTCCCAACGGCAAAGAACTGGTACCGGGATGGAAACCGTCTTTTTAGTATGGATCTTTAAACGTTCCCTTCATATTGATTGCACGCTTCTATTACCATCTCAACCTCTTCTTTTGTCATTTCCGGGAACATAGGAAGGGTCACGCAATGCTCCGCCAGATATTCCGCATTAGGGCAATCCCCTTTCCGATAACCCAAGTGAGCGTACGCCTTCTGCAAATGACAGGGGACGGGATAATGGCGGTGGCACTCAATCCCCCTTCCGGCCATATATTCCACAAAATGTTCCGCTTCCGGCACGGTAATGACAAAAAGATGAAATACGGGTTCCGTATTTTCCGGGTGTTCCTGCATAACGATCAGGGGATTTTTGATCTCCTCCAGATAACGCTTCCCGATCTCCTGGCGCAGGGCCGTCCATTCGTCCAGATACTGCAGGCTGACGCTTAAGACTGCACCCTGAATCCCCTCCATACGCATATTATAGCCCACTACATCGTGATAATAACGCACTTTACATCCCTGGTTTTTCCACGTGTCAATGGCCTCGATATATTCTTCTTTATCGCTCACTACGCTCCCTGCTTCGCCAAAAGCATACAGATTCTTACCCGGATAAAAACTAAAACATCCAAGATCCCCAAGGCTACCCGTCATCCTGCCTTCGTATCTGGCTCCATGGGACTGGGCGCAGTCTTCCACAATATAAAGCCCATGCCTGTCCGCAATTTCTTTTACCCGCCCAAACTCAAAAGGCTGCCCGTAAAGATGCACGCCGATGATTGCTTTCGTTTTTCCGGTAATCTTTTCTTCGATCTTATCCGGATCGATCTCCCATGTATCCTTTGTACAGTCCACAAAGACCGGAATTGCGCCTACATAAGTAGGCCCCCATGCGCTGGCAATATACGTATTCGCAGGAACAATCACCTCATCCCCTTCCCCTATCCCCAGCGCCAGCATGGCAAGCTGCAGGGCGGAGGTTCCATTGTCCACGCCGGAAGCCGCCCTGACGCCGATGTAATCGGCAAATTCTTTATCGAATTTATCCGCAAACTTCCCTCCCGAAAAGGCCGTTTCCTCGCATACCGCCTCGATCGCCTTAAGGTATTCTTCTTTATGGTTTTGATAATTTCTGCTTAAATCAATCCTTTTTAACATAATTCCCTTCTTTCCAAAACGCTTTCCTTAACCTGTAAATCTGGATCAGATAATTCTTTATCGTTTTCCACACCTTTACGGTAGTATTATAGTCCTCCTGCCATTCCACCGGCATATCCAGTATTTTTACCCCCATACGCTCTGCCCGCAGCAGGAATTCTATCGTATAAAACCAGCCGTCCTCATCCCCGGACGCTTCCACCAACCGCTGCGCCGTCTGCTTCCTTACAAAAGTAAACCCGCATACGGCGTCCGTGCATTTCATGCCAAAAACAGCCTTTAAAAGGATCAAAAGCCCCTTTGAAGTAATCTTACGGTACCATTTCCGGCCTTTGGTCACGGACTGTGCGCCGAACCGGGTGCCATTGATATACTCAATATCCGGGCAGCTTTCAAAGATATGGATCGCCTCCCCCAGATGCTTGATATTGGCCGACAAATCGATATCCATGTAGCCCACGATATCGCTTTGGTTCTTCTCGATCCCTTTGCGGAACGCCACGCCTACCCCTCGTTTGTCCACCCTTATATACTCCACTTCCTCATATTCCCGGCAAAGCTGTCCGGCGATTTTCGGCGTTTCATCGGTTGAACCGTTGTCCAGGATCATGATTTTATACGGTATGGGACTATTTTCCCTCAAATATCCCACCGTCGTCTCAATCCCTTTGCGCAAACGCAGCTTTTCATCCAAAACCGGAAATAAAACGGTAATATCCATTACGCCCTCCTCCTTACTATCGCCCGGATATCTTTTCCACGCCTTCGATCAGATACCTTTGATGCTTAAAAATCAAGCTGAGCATCACGGACAGATATTTTAAAATAATGGTCAGTAAACTGAACACCCCAAAAAAGCCAAGCGACAAAAAACCCATAGTGGAAAGCCATCCTTCCACGGGTTTATTCTCACTGAAAAAAGAAACTCCGATATAAACAGCCATCCCTAATGTAAAAAGCAGGAAAACCCCGCTCAACGCCAGGGAAGCCCTCTCCAATACATCCGTAAAATAAATAAAGGAATCCATCGCCAGATTGGTTCTTTCATTTCTGTCCGTCTTGCTTTTATTCCTTTCCAGTTCACCCTGTCCCTCATAATAAACGGTATCCGTTTTTAACCCGCAGTTCACATAAACCGCCTTCCGGTAAGGGATATACTGCCCCATGGACAGCACCCGGTTAATCGCCCTTCTGGACAGGATGCGGAAAGTCTCCTGCCCTATCCTATTCCTGGATCTGCTGGTCATATTGTAAAAAAAATAGAACATTCTGGAACTCAGCTTAATCCTCCCCCTGCAGCTTGCTGACACGATATCGTAACCGGCAAGCATTCTGTCGTACACATCCCTTATCAGATGTTCCGGATAGTCCGGATTGATGTCGTCGAACTCATAAACAAAATCCCCGATCGCCATATCCCTTCCTGCATTCATAGAAGCTTCCAGTCCCTGGAAATAACTCATGTGGATAATATTAATCATGCTGCTTCCCCACAAATCCCCTTTCCCTTCCTTTGCATCAAAATACCTTCTCAAGGCTTCCACACTACCGTCCGTGGACGCATCATTTACGCAGATCACTTCATACTTTTCAAAATTTTCCTTTATGGCCGGAAGCGCTTTATCAAAAAAAGGCGCAATGTTCCCGCTGTCATTATGAAGATATACCACCACCGATATAAACTTGCTCTCTTTTTTATCTGCCGCATCCATTATAAAAATCCTCCATTCTTGCATAGCCTGTGAAAAATCTATTTTTCACAGTAACTCCTCCAAATCATATACCGTATTTATTTTACCGGACAATACGCTGACAAAATACGGCTCCTTAGAATCGACGCGTATCCTTGTGGGCCTGGAATCATCCACCTCCGATGATTTCAGGATCGGCTTCATGGAAAACAGGGACTGGACATATTCAAAGTCCAAATCATCCCTCATATATTTCCTGGCCAGGTGATTCATATATTCCCATGCCGTTTCCGGCTTATCTTTGCATTCATTGCAGTTAGCCAACTGCCCCGTCCGGCATTCCCCGCCACGCTGACAGGAAAAAGACGGCAATTGCCCGTAACTGGTCACATGGGGCGTAAACGTCACGGAAGTCAAGGAGTGGCATCCCGTCTTCCCAAACGGCATAATCGAAAAGAAAGGGCCGTCCATTACGGTAATCCCCAGGTTCCGAAGCCTTCTGCCCGGCTTGCAGAGAATAATTTCGCATAATTCATATTTAATGTCAAAAAAAGCCGCGTCCTCTTTTAAAAGTCTTAAAATTTGATTCGTAGAAGCATAAGTCGCATTCAATACATAGCCTGTGCGGAAGCTGCCGCCGTCCGAAAGCCGCACTTCATATTCATCCTTCTTCCGGCTGATCTTATCAATGCGGGCGTTATAGATGATCTCCACATTCTTTTTTCCCGAAAGTTCCTGTACATAATAATCCCTTAACAGCGCGGCGTCATACGTATACTCTTCCGTCAGGAAAGCGCCATCGCACATGCCCTCCTTAAAATAGCCGGATACCGGCATCTCCTCACAGAAAATACCCGCCGCCTTGCAGAACGCCTGGAACTGCTTTTTATCCGTCCATGAAAAGCGGGATGAGGTGGCGTAAATCTGCTGAAACGAAGAATGGATGCAAAAACCAAACTCCTCCACAAAACGTTTAAAATATCCCGCCGATTTTACCGCCGTGGACAGGCTTCTCGGATAATGGTAGCCCATATGGACCCGCGCCTGATTAATATACGTCGCCCTTTTAAACGGCGCATCGTCGTATTCCAGTACGAGGACTTTCTCCCCCTTCCGGCTGCAGTACCGGGCCGCATACATCCCATAGAGCCCTGCGCCAATTATGATCTTATCATAAATATTTCCCATTGTCACAAACCCTTCATCACTCTTTTTCAATTATTATACTGCTCACGGCCAGATCCCCGCCGCCGATATTCCACAAAACAAATTCCAGATCTTCCGCCCTTTCCGTCAATTCCACTTCATAACTTACCCTATTTTCCTCTATCGCCAGATTCTGAGGCTCCAGATCCATATCTCCGTGACGGTAATAGCATTTTACATCCGCTGCCGTAAGGCCGCTCCCTGTCACGCTCACCCGGTATCTCCCCGCTTCCGCATACAGATACGGGCCATAGGAATTGCCGTAAGGATGGATGATCCATCCTTCCTCCGTCACATCCGCGTTATTCAGATAACGGCTGCTCTTCATATCATACTCGTACATGGAAAGCTCTTTTTCGGACAACGGCTCCCATTGGCCCAGCGGCCTGCTGCACCCAACGATCAGCCCATCAAGGGCATAGTAATAAAACGGATACTCCAGACATTTCTGTATCTCGTTCTTGAAAAAGACAAAAACCGTATCCGGCGCACCTTCCTCCAACGCCCGCTCCCTTGCCGTCTTTTCTTTCTCTCCCAAAGACCTGGCAAAGTAGAAATTGCTTAGAGTCAGCCCATAATCCGATGCATAATCGCCGAAGGAAAACAACAGCTTCCGTTCGCTCACCATATCGGATACAAAACATATATGCGCAACATCCATCCCGCTTCCTATTTCCGCCCATCCTTCTGCAGGCAGCAACGTCTGATAAACTTCTTTTTTATCATAAATCCCATTCTTTTCCCTAAGCATTCCCCCAATATCCGCAAACTGCAAAAGCAGGCAGACAGCCAGCATCAGGTTCCCGGCCCTGCGTCCTATCCACTTCCGGTTCAGACAGACCGCCCCCAATACCATTAAATAAACGAACGGCCAAATCAGCCTCCCGGAAGCGCGGAAAATACTCCATGCCTTATGGAGGACGCCCGGCAAATGCATCTCATACAACACTTTATCCCCATACATCACCACATGGGAAGCGGACGCCGCAAGAGACAGGACGGCAATCAATACCCAGGCAATCTCCTGGATATGGCCCTGCACCCAATCCGCCAAGCGGCTCTTCTTCCGGCCCGGCCTTTGCTGCGCCGCATCCGCCTTATCTATTTTTTCAAGCCATGTCTGTCCTTCCATACGATTTCCCAGCCACATGACAAAAGCCCATAAAAACAATGCCAGCACGCCCAGCCCTAAATACCCGAACCCTTCATACTGGCTGTCGGTACAAGGCATGTCCTTTAAATATTTTGACCAGCCTTGGGGATTGATAAACCCATTCAGGTTAAAACTATAATATCCAAGCCCGTCATCCCCCGTCTTCATCCCTGAAGCGAATCCGCCAAAAAGGAACACCGCCGCCGCCGCTGCCGCCAGATACGAACCGACCGGCAACAGCGCCTTCCATTTCTTATTCCCTTTTACTGCATCCAAAAGCGCAAACCCCAGCAGGATCATGCCGCACATGGGCAGGAAATAAAGATGGATGCCGCCGCAAAGCGCCCCTAATATCCCCCAGCCGATCACCGCTTTTTTTGTCTCCCGGTAAACCGGCTCATAATATACAATAAACATCAAGCCAAGCAGGCATAAAAAATGGCTGGCAAGAGCCGTCATCCAATACATCCTGTCGATGAATACCGGGCTTAGGATAAAAAACATCCCTCCGGCCACAATCCCTGCGCTGCCGTCCACATATTTTTTCACCAGCTTCGCCCCAAGCCCGCCCTGCAGCATAAAGCAGAAAAGCCCGTACCAGCCGAAATACTGGAACTCTACCGGCAGCAGGAAGCGGAAAATCTTAAAGAAAAAGGCGAATAAAGGTATGGAATCCGTAAAGATAACGGACGTTTCATTAGGATAGGCTATGGTATCCGTCATCCCAAACGGGAACTTCCACGGTGCGTGGCGGTAGAACTTCCAGCCCAGATAATGCTGGGTCAAATCGCCGTCTTCACTGGTAAGCAGCCAGTCCGTATAGCAAGGGTTCAAGACATGCGCCCCATAAATCATCAAAAACACAGCCGCGCCCAGCAATGCGCAGATGATAACTTCTTTATTCTCCCATACGACCGCCTTACATTGTTCCTTTAACCCCTCTGCTCTTTTCATATTCCGAACGCCTTTCCCTTTGCTTTTCTTATTATTTTCCCTTTGGCCTTTTTCTGCAATCAACTTCGTCCATCATATCATAATCAAGGGATTTTTTCTACTGCTTGTTTCCGGGGAAAAAGGTTTTACGCCCGGTTTATCCAGGACAAACGCATGAGTAAATAAATTATGAACAAAAATGAAACACCGTTGTGAT